>JAGWXR010000073.1 GCA_018969785.1 Alphaproteobacteria bacterium | reverse complement strand
CCGCGCTGCGCCAGCGCCGCCACCGCCGTCAGCGTATGGCTGATCGTTCCCAGATAGCCACCCGCCACGAGCAGCACCCGCGCATCGAGCGCCTGCACGAGGTCCACATTGAGGAAATCCGTGCCGAGTGGCGACATGATCCCGCCCGCCCCCTCGACAAACGGGATCGTCCCCGGCGCCATCGACGCCGTACAGAAGCCCTTCACGTCGCCAAGCGGGATCGTCACGCCCGCGCGCTGCGCCGCCATGTCCGGCGACAGCGGCGGCACGAAGCGCCAGGGTGTGATGCGCGCAACATTCTCGGGCGTCACCGCCAGCCCCGCCGCCGCGAGCAGCCGACCGCTATCGGTAGCCTCAAGGTCGTCCGCCGTGAACCCGCTGAGCACCGGCTTCAGCACGCCGACACGCGCGCCGCGCGCCCGCAGCGCCCGCAGCAGCGCACAAAGCGTATAGGTCTTGCCAAGGTCGGTTCCGGTAGCCGAGACAAACCAGGGTGTCATGCGCAAGGTCCTCCGGCGCGGGGCCGCAGCGCACGAACGGCAGTGGCAAGCCTCATGACATCCTCCTCCTTCTGGTTGGCGCAGAAAGTGATCCTCAGGCGCGCCGTGCCCTCGGGCACGGTCGGCGGCCGGATCGCGCGCACCAGGAACCCTTGCGCCTCGAGCACGCGCGACGCCTCGAGCGCTGCCGCGGCCTCGTCCAGCAGGACCGGCACGATGGCAGATGCGGGCGCCGGCAGGTCCGCCATCCGGCAGAACAGGCTTGCAAGCGCCAACGGCCGCGCGCAGAGCGCCCTGTCAGATGCAATGATGCCAAGCCCCGCCGCCGTCGCCGCCACCACCGCAGGCGGCAGACCCGTCGAGAACACGAGGCTGCGCGCCCGGTTGACCAGCATCTCGATCACGGGCCGCGAGCCGGCGACATACCCGCCATAGGACCCGACCGCCTTAGAGAATGTCCCCATCTGGATGTCCGGCACGACGCCCGCCGCATGCGCGGCCCCGCGCCCCTCCCCGACCACGCCAAGCCCGTGCGCGTCATCGACCATCAGCCACGCATCATGCACACGCGCCTGAGCCGCGATGGCCGCAAGCGGAGCCAGGTCGCCATCCATGCTGAACACGCCCTCGGTCAGCACCAGGCAATGGCGAAACGCAGTCCGGTAGGTCCTGAGAAGCTCGCCGAGATGCCCCGCATCATTGTGGCGGAACAGCATGACCTCCGCCCCCGACAGCCGCGCGCCCGAGATCATGCAAGCATGCGACAGCGCATCCGCAACGATCATGTCCCCCGGCCCGACAAGCGCGGGAATGGTTCCGATGTTCGCGAGATACCCCGACCCGAACACAAGCGCCGCCTCCGTCGACTTCAGCGCTGCAAGGGCCGCCTCGCATTCCATGTACGGCCTGTGGTTTCCAGTCACCAGCCGCGAGGCACCCGCGCCCGTGCCGTGGAGCCCCAGTGCCGCGCGCGCCGCAGCTGCAAGCCGCGGATCCTGCGACAGCCCGAGATAATCGTTCGAACAGAAATTGATCCCCGCGCCCGCCGGATCCGGCAGATGGCGCAAAAGCGAGCGCGCCGCCGCAGCCTCCAGCTTTTCGGCCGCAAAAACGTCGAGGCTAACCATGGAGGACAGGCTTTGCAGTCATGGGGTTCCTTGACCCGGAACGGTTGGTGCTTATTGTGCGCAATCACATCTGAACCAGGCACCATCGTCAATGACAACAACAGCCACCAGCGCCCCGCAGCACAAGGCCTCTCCCGCCCCGCAATCCACCACCCCGCGCTGGACATTCGACGCCGCCCGCGCGCTCTTCGAGCAGCCCTTCAGCGACCTCATCTTCCAGGCGCAGACCGCCCACCGCCAGCACTTCGACCCCAACGAGGTGCAGATGTCGACGCTGCTGTCCATCAAGACGGGCGGCTGCGCAGAGAATTGCGGCTACTGCAGCCAGTCATCGCATTTCGAGACCGGGCTGAAGGCCTCCAGGCTCATGGCACTCGACGAGGTCAGGACCGCCGCGGCACGTGCCAAGGCCGGTGGCGCGACGCGCTTCTGCATGGGCGCCGCCTGGCGCGAACCGAAGGACCGGGACATCGACACGCTCTGCGAGATGGTCCACGAGGTCAAGGCGATGGGGATGGAAACCTGCATGACGCTGGGCATGCTGACGAAATCCCAGGCCGAGCGCCTCGCCGGTGCCGGCCTCGACTACTACAATCACAACATCGACACCGGCCCGGAATACTACGAGAAGGTCGTCACCACGCGTACCCTCGCCGACCGCCTCGACACGCTCGAGCATGTCCGTGAGGCCGGCATGAATGTCTGCTGCGGTGGCATCATCGGCATGGGCGAGGCCCGCGAGGACCGCATCGGCATGCTGCTCCTGCTCGCCAACATGCAAATCCCGCCCGAGTCGGTTCCCATCAACGCTCTCGTGCCGATCCGCGGCACGCCGCTCGGCAACTCCCACGCCGTCGAGGGCATCGAGTTCGTCCGCACCATCGCAGCCGCCCGCATCATGATGCCGGCCTCCATGGTGCGCCTCTCGGCCGGGCGCGAGACGATGAGCGAGGAACTCCAGGCGCTCTGCTTCCTCGCAGGCGCAAACTCGATCTTTATCGGGGACAGGTTGCTCACGACCGCAAACCCCGCAAAGGAACGCGACGACCGCCTGTGGGCAAAGCTTGGCATCCGCGCGATGACGGCGTGACGACACCCGCCTGGCTGACCGAAGGCTGGCAGCACATCTGGCTGCCTTACGCCCAGATGAAGACGGCCCCCCTGCCCTTGCCGGTAGTGGGCGCGGACGGCAGCCGCCTTCGCCTCGCCGACGGGCGCGAACTGGTCGACGGCGTCGCCTCGTGGTGGACCGTCGCACACGGCTACAATCACCCGCACATGCGCGAAGTCATCGGCGCGCAGCTCGCCCGCCTGCCCCACGTGATGCTGGGCGGCCTTGCACACGAGCAGGCCTATATTCTCGCCACGCGCCTTGCGCGCATCCTGCCGCCGGGCCTCGAGCGCACCTTCTTCACCGACTCAGGCTCGGTCGCCGTCGAGGTGGCCCTGAAGATGGCCATCCAGTACTGGGTGAACCGCGGTAACCGGCAGCGCCAGCGCATCGTGCACTTCCGCGGCAGCTATCACGGTGACACCTTCGCGACGATGGCGCTCTGCGACCCGGACGAGGGCATGCACGCCCTGTTCGGCGGCATGCTTGCGAATAACCTGATGGCAGAACTGCCCGCAAGCCCTGACGCGATCGCAGGCCTCGATGCGATGCTCTCGAGGCCGGACGTCGCCGCTGTGATCGTCGAACCTCTCGTGCAGGGCGCCGGCGGCATGCTGTTCCACGCGCCTGAAACCCTGAAGGCCATCGCCGACAGCGCCCGCCGCCATGGGGTGCTGCTGATCCTCGACGAGATCTTCACGGGCTTTGCGCGCACCGGCACGATGTTCGCCTGCGAGCAGGCCGGCATCGTCCCCGACATCATCTGCCTCGGCAAGGCCCTGACCGGCGGCGCCCTGCCGCTCGCGGCAACCGTCGCAACCAGCCGGGTCTTCGATGCCTTTCTCGACGACAATCCGGCGAAAGCCCTGATGCACGGGCCAACCTACATGGGCAATGCGCTTGCCTGCGCAGCCGCAAACGCCTCGCTCGACCTCTTCGCGCGTGAGCCGCGCACGGCGCAGGCCCTGTCGATCGCTGAGCATCTCGCAAGCGCCCTGTCACGCCTCAAGGGGAAGCCCAACGTGGTCGATGTCCGCGTGAAAGGCGCGATCGGCGTCGTGCAACTCGAACGGCTTGACTGCATCGCACTGCGCCAGGAATTCACAAGGCGCGGTGTCTGGATCAGGCCCTTCGGCAACATCGTCTACACGACCCCGCCGCTGTCGATCAGCCGCGAGGACCTGGCCATCCTCACGGATGCCATCGTCGACGTCGTTGAAAACTGCGCCCGCTAGACCGAGCGCTTGACCATCATCTGCTTGATTTCGCCGATCGCCTGGGCCGGGTTCAGGCCCTTCGGGCACACGGTCGCGCAGTTCATGATCGTGTGGCAGCGATAGAGGCGGAACGGATCCTCGAGATTGTCGAGCCGCTCGCCCGTGGCTTCATCGCGCGAATCCGCCAGCCAGCGATAGGCCTGCAGCAGGATGGCCGGCCCGAGATAGCGCTCCTGGTTCCACCAGTAGCTCGGGCACGAGGTCGAGCAGCAGGCGCACAGGATGCACTCGTAAAGACCGTCCAGCTTCTGCCGGTCCTCCGGCGACTGCTTCCACTCCTTCTCGGGCGTGGGCGTGCTGGTGTGCAGCCAGGGCTCGATCGACGCATACTGCGCATAGAAATGCGACATGTCCGGCACGAGGTCCTTGATGACGTTCATGCTGGGCAGCGGATAGATCGCGATCGGCCCTTTCACGTCATCCATCGACTTCGTGCACGCAAGCGTGTTCGACCCGTCGATGTTCATCGCGCAGCTCCCGCACACGCCCTCGCGGCACGAACGGCGGAACGACAGCGTCGGATCGATCTCGGCCTTGATCTTGAGCAGCGCGTCGAGGACCATCGGGCCGCACGCGTCGAGGTCGACCTCGTAGCTGTCGAGCCGCGGGTTCTGGCCATCCTCGGGATCCCAGCGATAGACCTTGAACGTCTTCACGCGTTTGGCGCCCGCGGGCGCAGGCCAGGTCTTGCCGGGGCGAACCTTGCTGTTCTGGGGAAGCGTGAATTTTGCCATGGGAGGTGACCGACGCCGCTTGGTGACTGTTGCCACTCTATGTAGAGTCTCGGGATTGTAACGTCCACGGGGTACACAAGTCCTGAATGCCGCATTAGGATCGGCATATTGACCGGGGGGTCTCAGACATGCGCGTGCGGGCATTGGCCTTGCTCCTGGCAGCGGCTTTCGCTGCGGCTTCTTGCGATTCGGGCAGCACCGGCAAGCCTGCGACCGGCACCGCCGGGAAGGCAGCGAGCGCAACCGAACGACCCGCCACGCCGGCCGAGCGCGACATTCCGCTAGGGCAACTGCCCCCCAACGTCGAGCCGCTGCATTACCGCATCAACCTGATGCTTAACCCTGACCAGCGCCGCTACGAGGGCGAGGTCGAGATCGAGATCGACCTCAAGGCGCCCCGGCGCGAGATCTACCTCCACGGCAGGGACCTGGGTGTCGGACGCGTGACCGCACGCGCCCCCGGCCGGCCCGACGTCAGCGGCACCTACACGCAGGTCGATCCCAGCGGCGTCGCCCTCGTGGCCTTCGACCAGCAGATCCCTGCCGGCAAGGTGCGCGTCACGCTGCCCTTCACGGCCGCCTTCGAGACCCAGCCCGACGCGCTGACCTCGATGAGCGAAAGCGGCATCCGCTATGTCTGGACGCAGTTCCAGGAAATCTCGGCCCGCCGCGCCTTCCCCTGCTTCGACGAACCCCGCTTCAAGACGCCCTTCGACATCACGATCACCCACATCGCGCGCCACCAGGCCATCTCGAACACGCTGCCGGTCGCTCAGGAACCCGTGGCCGAAGGCGTGACGCGCACGACCTTCGCCACGACCGCACCGCTGCCGACCTACCTCGTGGCCATCGCCGTCGGTCCCTACGAGATCGCATCAGGCCCGCCGGTTCCCCCCTCGAAGATTCGCACACAGCCCCTGCCCGTGCGCGCCGTGTCCGTGATGGGCAAGATCGCAACCGCGCAATACGCGCTGAAGGAAACACCGCGCCTTGTCACAGGCCTCGAAGCATACTTCGCAGCCCCCTTCCCCTACCCCAAGCTCGACCTCATCGCGCCACCGAACTTCCTTGCCGGCGGCATGGAGAATGCAGGCGCCATCACCTACACCGAACGGGGCATCCTTCTCGGCGACAACCCCTCGATCGCGCAGCGGCGCTACTTCAAGCTTCTCCACGCCCACGAGGTGGCCCACCAGTGGTTCGGCGATCTCGTCACGCCGCGCTGGTGGAACGACATCTGGCTGAACGAGGCCTTTGCCTCATGGCTCGGCAACAGGATCGCGGCAGACCTCTGGTCCGGGGACGAGATCGGCCGCGAGACGGTACGCGAGGCGCTTGACGTCATGGATCTCGACGCCCTCTCGAGCGCCCGCGCGATCCGCCAGCCCATCGTCACGAACGACGACATCTTCAACGCCTTCGACGGCCTGACCTACGACAAGGGCGCAGCCGTGCTCCAGATGTTCGAGCAGTACCTCGGCCCCGAGACCTTCCGCGAGGGCGTGCGCCTCCACATGCGCCGCTTTGCCCATGGCACCGCCGACACCGATGACTTCCTCGCCTCGCTGGCAGCCGCCTCGCGCAAGCCCGAGGTGGTCCGCGCCATGGAGACCTTCCTCAACCAGCCAGGCCTGCCCCTGGTAACGGTCGACACCGCCTGCAAGGGCCAGGACCTCGACGTCACGATCCGCCAGCAGCCCTATGGCGCAACGAAGCCAGGCGACGCGCGCACCTGGTCGGTACCTGTCTGCATGCGCGAGCTGGGCCGGGGCCGCAAGCTGCCCTGCACGATGCTGACGGCAACACCGCGCACCTTTACCGTGCGCAAGCTTTGCAACGTGCCGCTGATGCCCAACACCGATGCGGCCGGATACTATCGCTTCACGATGCCAGCCGCCGACTGGTCGCGCCTTGCGGGCACGTTCAAGTCGCTGAACGCAGCAGAGCAGCTGGCCCTGCTTCATGCCTTGCGCGCCGCCTTCCGCGCCGACGGCGAAATCGCCCCCACCTATGTGATGGCACTGAACGAGGCCGTCACCGCGGGCACGTGGGACGTGGTCGAGCTGGCAACGACCCTCCTGCGCGAGCTGCGCGACGATCTTCTCGATCCGGCCCGCCGCGCGGACTTCGAGGCAAGCCTCACGCGCAGCTTCGAAAAGCCGTTCGCCCGCCTCCAGCGCCCGAAGGCTGCCGAAACGCCTGGCAGCGCCCTCGGGCGTGCCGCACATGCGATGCTCGCCGTGTCCGTCGCGCGCGCCCCCGGGGCGCTTGCCCTGCTCGCCCCGCAGGGCAACGCCCTCCTCGACGCCGTGGCCCGTGGCGACAAGGCGGCATTCGACGAAATGACGCCGGCTCTTCTCCACGCCGCCCTCTCGACCGGCGGCGCGGACAGCGCCGCAAGGGGCATCGCCGCGCTCAAGGCAACCCGCCAGGCCGAGCAGCGCAACATGATTGTCCGCGCCTTCGCTGCCGCGCGCGAGCCGCAGGCCATCGCCACGATCCAGTCCTTCATCCTCTCGGGCGACCTGCGCGTCCGCGAGGTCGTCAACTACATGCGCGAGGCCTTCGTAAGCGACCCCGGCCGCGAGGCGGCCTGGACCTGGTTGCGCCGCGACTATGACCGCATCGTCGAGGTAACGGGTGAAGGCAGCCAGTCGCGCCTTGTCAGCCTGCCGTCAACCCTGTGCAGCAAGTCGCACGAGGACGAGATCCGCAGCTTCTTCGAGCCGCGCGTCGCGAAGATCGTGGGCGCCCCCCGCACGCTCGCCAACACGCTCGAGACCGTGGCCCGCTGCCATGCCTGGAAGAAGGCCAACGGCGCCAGCATCGAGGCTGCACTCCTGCCCGCCACGGCAACAAAGCCCTAGCGCGGCTCTCCAGGACCCGGCGCGCGCACCAGCCGGTGCACAAGCCCTGTCGAAACGCGCGACAGCGCATAAAGGACGCGCGACGAAAGGTTGGGAATGATCAGCGCCCCGCCCCGTCCGCAGCGCGTCCATGCCACGCGCGCGACATCATCGGCGGACATCACGCCACCGGCTTCCTCCGCGCGCCGCACCGAGGCAGGCTTCGTCAGGTTTTCCCGGTCATAGCCAGGCGTCTGCGTCGCAGGCGGGCATAGGACCTGCACGCTGACACCATGCGGCGCAAGTTCGTGGCGCAGCGACGTGCCAAGGCCGACAACCGCATGCTTGGTCGCCGCATAGATCGACCAGCCAAACAGCCCGACATAGCCCAGGTCCGACGCCGTCAGCACGATCGCCCCGCGCCGCGCGGCCATCATGGCAGGTGCCAGTGCACGCACGACATTCACGCTGCCCACGGCATTCGTTGCAAACATGCCCGGCGCGTCATCGTCGGACGCCTCGTCGATGAAGGCAGCCTTCGCATGGCCAGCACAATGAAAGACACGGTCGACAGGGCCTCCCGCCGCAAGCCGCACCGCCGCCGCGCGCACGCGATCCATGTTCGTCACGTCGACGGATTGACCCGAGCCAGCACCCGAAAGGCGCTGCGCAGTGGCAAGGCGGGCTTCATCACGCCCCCAGATTTCAACCTGCGCGCCCGCACCCGCCGCAAGGGTGGCGATGGCAAGCCCGATCCCCTCGGACCCGCCCGTGACGAGGACCCGCAAGCCCGCCGCGCTCAGTACGTGCGCGCCTTGGGCGCGATGTACTCCACGTCGTTCGACAGCGTGTAGGTATGGACCGGCCGATAGTCGATCTTCACCTTGCCCGTCTGGCTGTCGAACCAGGTCAGCGTATGCTTCATCCAGCTCTGGTCATCGCGGTTCGGGAAGTCCTCGCGCGCGTGGGCCCCGCGGCTTTCCTCGCGGTTATGCGCACCCTCCACCGTCACGGCCGCCTGCGAGATCAGGTTGTCGAACTCGAGCGTCTCGACCAGGTCCGAGTTCCAGATCATCGAGCGATCCTTGACCCCAATTTCCTTCATGTCGCGATGGACGCCCGAGACAAGGTCACAGCCTTCCTTCAGCACGTCCTTCGCCCGGAACACGGCGCAATGGTCCTGCATCGCCTTCTGCATGCGCCGGCGCAACTCGGCCGTCGGCACGCTGCCCTTCGCATGGCGGAAATGGTCAAGCCGCGCCAGCGAATTGTCGCCCGCGCCCTTGGGCAACTCGGCCTGCCGCTCGCCCGGCTTCACGTCATCGGCACACTTCAGTCCGGCCGCGCGGCCGAACACCACGAGGTCGATCAGCGAGTTCGAACCAAGCCGGTTGGCGCCATGCACCGAGACGCACGCCGCCTCCCCGATGGCCATGAGCCCCGGCACGATGCTGTCGGGATTGCCGTTCTTCAGCGTCAGCACCTCACCGTGATAATTCGTGGGGATGCCGCCCATGTTGTAGTGCACCGTCGGCAGCACCGGGATCGGCTGCTTGGTGACATCCACGCCCGCGAAGATGCGGGCCGACTCCGAGATGCCCGGCAGGCGCTCGTGGATGATCTTCGGGTCGAGATGGCTGAGGTGCAGGTGGATATGGTCCTTGTTCGGGCCGCAGCCGCGACCCTCGCGGATCTCGATCGTCATGGCGCGGCTGACGACATCGCGCGAGGCCAGGTCCTTGGCGTTCGGCGCATAGCGTTCCATGAAGCGCTCGCCATTGCCATTGGTCAGGTAACCGCCTTCGCCACGCACGCCTTCGGTGATGAGCACGCCGGCACCGAAGATGCCCGTCGGATGGAACTGCACGAATTCCATGTCCTGCAGCGGCAACCCGGCGCGCAGCACCATGGCGTTGCCGTCGCCCGTGCAGGTATGGGCCGACGTGCAGTTCTGGTAGGCGCGGCCATACCCACCGGTCGCCAGCACCACCTTCGACGCGCGGAAGCGGTGGATCGACCCGTCATCGAGGCACCACGCCATCACGCCACGGCAGCGCCCCTCCTCCATGATCAGGTCGAGCGCGAAGTACTCGATGAAGAAGGTCGCATCATAGCGCAGGCTCTGGCCATAGAGCGTGTGCAGCATCGCATGGCCCGTACGGTCGGCCGCGGCACAGGTACGCTGGATCGGCGCCTTGCCGAATTCCTTCGTCATGCCGCCGAACGCACGCTGGTAGATCTTGCCATCCTCGGTGCGCGAGAACGGCACGCCGAAATGCTCGAGCTCGATGATCGCCGGGATCGCGTTCCGGCACATGTACTCGATCGCGTCCTGGTCGCCGAGCCAGTCGGAGCCCTTGACCGTGTCGTACATGTGGTAGCGCCAGTTGTCGCCGTCGCCCATGTTGCCGAGCGCGGCGCCGACGCCGCCCTGAGCGGCGACCGTATGGCTGCGGGTCGGGAACACCTTGGTGACGCAGGCGGTCTTCAAGCCGGCCGCGGTCATGCCGAGCGTGGCGCGGAGCCCGGCGCCGCCGGCGCCGACGACCACCACGTCGTAGGTATGGTCGACGATCTGATAGGCCTGGGGCATGGCCTTACTCCCCGAACGATATCTTGCAGACGGCGAAGACCGCCGCGACACCGAGGCCGACGGTCGCCAGGGTGACGAGCATCAGCAACGTCACCTTGAGCCCCTCGGCGTGGATGTAGTCCTCGATGACGACCTGCAGGCCGAGCTTCGCGTGCCAGAGGCCGGCGAGCAGCAGCAGGATCATCGGCACCGCCCCCGCGGGCGAGGCGATCCAGAGATAGGCGGTCTCGAAGTCGGCGCCGGCCATCATGACGATAGATGCTACGAACCAGAGCGTGAGCGGGATCAGGCCGACGGCAGTCACCCGCTGCACCCACCAGTGCTCGGTGCCGGTCTTGGCGGATCCGAGGCCGCGGACGCGGCCGATCGCAGTGCGCATGGCCATGTCTGTCCTCCCTAGCGAAGCCAGTACAGGCCGCCGATCCAGGCGAGGATCGTGAGGCCGGCCGCGGCCACCAGCGTGAA
>JAGWXR010000002.1 GCA_018969785.1 Alphaproteobacteria bacterium | reverse complement strand
CCAAAAAAAAGCGGGCTCCTAGTGGTTCGGATAAATCGGATTTCGCTGGTGACGTGATCCGGCCGAAAGTCCACTAGAGAGCCCGCGCCCCCCGCTTGTGGCGCGCGTTCGATGCGCCGTGGCGGTCAGTCGGTCGATTGGCGGCATCCCCACACCATCCAAGCGAACCGACGCAGGGTTATTTTGATCTTTCTCCCGGGAAGATCAACGGACCGTCCAGCAATTCGCGTCGCGCGTGTCAGTTTCGCCACCAAGGGATGGTAATCGCGCGATGCTCGCCTACCGTGTCTGGGGTGCATTTTTCACACAAACTAGCGTTTAAACAAATAGGGGGTCGGACCCGCCCGGATGTACCTTCTGCGCGAAGCCGAAGCGGTGAAAACGATCGCTTCGGGCAATCCCTGGTAGCGGGGCGCACACGGCACGACTGGGACTTTCGCCACTGACTTGGTAAACGCCTCCTGGCACGCCTGATTTGGAGAACGGACATGATCGATTACCTGATGCAGCTCGCCGCCGACCCGGCGGCCTGGGCCGCCCTCGTCACCCTCATTGCCATGGAAGTCGTGCTGGGAATCGACAACCTGATCTTCATCTCGATCCTGACGAACAAGCTGCCCCCCGAACAACGTGAGCGCGCACGAAGGCTCGGCATCGGTTTCGCCCTCGGGATGCGCCTTGTCCTGCTCGGCACGATCGCCATCATTGTCCAGTTGACCGAGCCGGTCATCGAGGTTTTCGGGAAAGGCCTGTCCTGGCGCGACCTGATCCTTATCGCCGGCGGCCTGTTCCTCGTCTGGAAGGCGACCAAGGAAATCCATCACAACGTGGACCCGAACCCGAACCCGGACATGTTCAATACAAGGGCCGCCTCCATAGGCTTTTCGGCCGCCATTGCCCAGATCCTGATCCTCGACCTCGTCTTCTCTGTCGACAGCATCATCACGGCCGTGGGCATGACCGAGCACGTCCCCATCATGGTCATCGCCGTGCTGGTCACGGTGGCTGTCATGCTGGCGGCAGCGACCCCGCTTGCCAATTTCATCAATGCCAACCCCACCATCATCATGCTGGCCCTGGCCTTCCTGCTGATGATCGGAACAACGCTGATCGCCGAGGGCTTCGGGGTTCATGTGCCAAAGGGGTACATCTACGCCGCCATGGCATTCTCGGCGCTGGTTGAGGTGCTCAACATGATGGCCCGCAACAGGGCCCGGAAGAAGGCAGCCCTCGCCGCCGCCGCAGGCGTGAAACCCGGTGGCGGAACTCCATCACATTGAAGCCATCGCCTTGAGGATTTGCCAACCCTTTCAATAACCGGCGCGGGACATCCTGCTGGCGCCATGGCACGGTTCAGGCCTCTCGCGACCCGGACCGCGCCCTGCCGCGCAAGATGATGGAGGATGTAATGCGATATGCAGGCCTTGTCGCCTATGGACCCGAACTCTGCCGCCAGGCAATCCTCGCCGGCCGCTGCGCCAACGAATCCCACCTGACGCTGCACACGGTCCTTGCCGAAATGCTGCAGGACAACCTCGACGGGGTGCCCGAGCGCGACCTGCGCCGCCGGCTGGAGAAGCGTTACCGCGCCCGCCTCAGCCTTCCGGACAGGGAGCGCCGAGCCTGAGCCACGTCTCGGCGGCTTCGACGAACTTCGCGTGAAGCACCGGCGGCGCCGACCGCTTGCCGCCCGGTGTCCAGGCCCACAGCACCAGCGGATCCGCCTTGAAGTGCGCGATGATGCGCGCGCCCGTGCGCCCGCCATTGCGTGCCGGGTCCTTGAGTGCCTTGCACAACTGGGCCGGACTGAGCCCTGTCCACCCCATGCTGAGCGGCGCCATGTGCCAGTCCGGCGCGCCCGGAACATTGCCCGCCGCCTGGTTCGTCGCCAGGTGGCAGGTCGTGCACTTCATGCCGGCCGTGCCGCGCCCGTCAGGCCCGCGCACCACATTGAATGTGTGGCGCACCTGTGCGTCGCCCTGCGTGGGCCAGTTCACCGTCGTATGGCAGTTCATGCAGCGCGGATGCGTCAGGACGGCCTGCACCGTGCGGAAGGCGGCAACACCGGGCGCCTCCGCCTTGTCCGCAACCGCCGACGAGGCTGCAAGCAAAGGTGCAAGCAGCAACCCGAGGAAGGCAAGGCGCATCATTTCGCGCCCTCACCCGCACCGAACCGCGCGAGCCGGAACGGCAGCGCACGCACGCGCACACCCGTAAGCGCAAAGAGCGCATTGCCGACTGCCGCCGCAATCGGCGCCGTCCCGGGTTCACCCGCCCCGCCGGTCGCAGCACCCGACTCGATGACCTTCACCACCTGCACCGGGGCATCAGCCATGCGGACCATCTCGTAGTCCGTGAAGTTCTGCTCGACGACCCGTCCCTTGTCGACAGTGATCGCACCATGGAGCGCCGCCGAAAGGCCGAAAATCGTTCCACCCTCGATCTGCGCCGTGAATGTCGCCGGGTTGATCACCTCACCAGGATCGACGGCACTCCAGACGCGGTGAACCCGGGGCAGTCCGTCAGCCCCGATCGACACCTCGGCGACCTGCGCAATGATGGTTCCGAATGCCTCGCGGATCGAAATGCCGCGCGCGCGCCCGGCAGGCGCCGGTGTGTTCCAGCCCGACATCTCGGCAGCAAGGTCAAGCACTGCAAGATGACGGGGCGCAGACGCAAGGTGCGCACGCCGGAAGGCATGGGGATCCTGCCCTGCTGCATGGGCCAGTTCGTCCATGAAGGTCTCGATGAAGAAACCAAGCTGCGTATGGTCGACGCTGCGCCACGCGCCCCAGGGCAACGGGTTCGTGCCCGAGGCATACCGCATGGCCTGGTTCGGGATCGCATAGTTGAAGCGCCCGGCCTCCGGCGGATCATGCCGCTCTGCCACGGTATTCAGGAATGCCGTCACGCGCCCCTTGTCATCGACCACGCCACGCATCCGCGCCACCGAGGCATGGCGGAAGAAGCCATGCGTCATGTCCTCTTCGCGGGTATAGACAAGCTGCACCGGACCCTTCACCTGCAGGCCTACCTTCACGGCCCGCACAAGGTAGTCCATGTAGTCCGGCAGGCGCCGTCCGAAACCGCCACCCATGGCGGTATGGTTCAGCGTGACATTGTCGACCGGCAGCCCCGCTGTCTTCGCGGCAAGCACGCGCGCGGTCAAGCCGTCCTGGAACCCGCCCCAGACAGACAGCCGGTCACCCTCGAGATGCACCGTCGTGTTCATCACCTCCATCGGTGCATGTGCCAGGTAGGGAACGACGTAGCGCGCCTCGACGACCTTCTTGGCGCCCGCAAGCGCTGCATCGACATCGCCCGACGCATACTCCTCGCTCAGGCCGTCCTTGGTCAGGGCCGCATCCATCCCTGCAATGATCGAGGCCGACGTGAGCCCGGCATTTGCCCCCTCGTCCCACACCGGCGACAGCGCCGCCAGCGCCTCCTTCGCACGCCACGTATTGTCGGCCACGACGACGACAGCATCCTCGAGCTTCACGACCTGGCTGACACCACGCATCGCCAGCGCCGGCTTCTCATCGACAGACTTCAGCTTGCCGCCGAACACCGGCGAGGCCGCGATCACCGCAAAGCGCATGCCCGGCAGGCGCTTGTCGAGCCCGTAGACCGCGCTGCCGTCGACCTTGGCCGGAATGTCAAAGCGCCGGATCGGCTTGCCGACGATCTTGTAGTCCTTCCGGGGCTTCAGCGGCACGTCGACGGGAACGTCGAATTTCGCCGCCGCCTCGGCCATCTCGCCGTAGGTAGCGCTCTTCCCGCTCGCGGCATGGACCAGACGGCTGTTCTCGGTGGTGATGGAAGCCTCGTCCACCCCCCACGCAGCCGCAGCCGCCTTGACAAGCATTGCCCGGGCGGCAGCCCCCGTCCGGCGCATGCCCGCAACGCCTGTGAACCGCACCGAGGTGCTGCCACCCGTCGTCTGCAGGTTCATGGCCTCGGCCGTCTTGCGCGCGACAAAGTCAAGCGGTCCCGACAGGAACCGCGGCACCGAGCCCGTGAGGTCGTCGAGGAAGCCACGCGCGAGGCCCTGGTTGGCAAACGCCATGTCGGCGGGCGCCTGTTCCATGCGAACAAGCGACCAGTCGGCGTCAAGCTCCTCGGCCAGCATCATGGGCAGCGACGTATGCACGCCCTGGCCCATCTCCGAATGCGGCACGATCACGGTGACACTGTTGTCCTTGCCGATCCGAACCCACGTGGCGACCAGCGTCTCGCCTTCCCTGGCCCCAATCTGGCGCGCACGGTCCAGCGTCTGCCAGGGCAGGGTCGCATAACCGACAAGAAGCCCGCCACCGGCAACGGCCGCACCACCAAAAATCACCAGCCTGCGCGTGACCTTTCCCATGTGTGCCTCCCTCAACCCTTGGCCGCGGCGTGGATCGCCGCCCGAATTTCCGCGTAGGCGCCACAGCGGCAGATATTGGTCATCGCCGCATCGATATCCTCGTCCGTGGGCTGGGGCTTTTCCTTCAGAAGCGCCACTGCCGCCATGATCTGCCCTGACTGGCAGAAACCGCATTGCGGCGCCTGCGCATCGATCCAGGCCTGCTGTACCTTGTGAAGCGTGCCACCATCGGCCAGGCCCTCGATCGTCGTGATCGCCTTGCCCTGCGCCAGAACCGCCGGATACGAGCAGCTGCGAACCGCCGCCCCGTCGACCAGTACCGTGCACGCGCCGCAGGCCCCCACGCCGCAGCCATACTTGGTACCTGTGAAATTCAGGATGTCCCTGAGCACCCAGAGAAGGGGCATGGCCTCCTCCGCATCGACGCTGTGCGCCTTGCCGTTGATGGTAAGCGTGATCATGCCCTGGCCCTCCGTGCCGAATGTCTGGTAATTTGATTCCGTCTGGATTGTGCTGGCGCCACGAAGGCGCCGCGACACAGCGCCCGGACCATCAGTCCAAGCGCCTGCGCATGCGCCTTTGGGCCCTGTTGCAGATAGGTGGCCTTGATCCCTTTCACCGCCGCCAGAAGCAGCGCGATGAACTGCCGCTCGCTGAAGCCGGATGCAGGAGCAACCTCACCCGCATCGACCGCGTCATGCACGACCGATTCAAGAAGCCGCTCGAACCGGCGCGCATGCAGTGTCATGGTGCCACCGCAGCGCTTCATGCCCTCCGCCATCAGTTCATCCCCGTGCAGCGAGCCCGCCACGCCCTGGAAGATCTCGCGGTGATGCGCCACGAGCGAACGCTCCAGGCGCTCGGCCAGGGATTGCTGCGAGCAGTCATCCACCGCGGCCACGGCGGCCGCATGCGCCCGGGCATTCAGCCTGTCGACCAGCGCCGAGAACAGGAGCTCCTTCGAGGCAAAGTGATGATAGAGCGCCTGCCGCGTGAGCCCCGCATCTTCCGCAACCATCGACATGGACGTGCGCCGATAGCCATGGCGCGAGAAAACGCGCAAGCTCGTGTCAAGAAGCATGTCCCTTGTCTGCATGGAAACAGTTTTGACAGTTATCGTCGAACTGTCAAATCCCCCGGAAGCTGTATCAGCCGCGTGGGATTCCCCCGGACGGGATCAGTAGATCCACTTCAGCACGGCGCGCCAGTAGCCCGTGATCGTGCCCCACACGCCCTTTCCACCTGCGGCATCGTCAAGCCGGTCGAAGACCGCATCGATCTTCGGATCCAGGGCGCGTGCGGTCAGGAAGTCGGCATCCGCCCCGTCCTGGTCCCCGAGCCGCTGCTTGGCAACAGCCCGCCCGTAATGGAAGCTCGCCTGGTTGGGCATGGCCTCGATTGCAGCGGAATAATCAAGGATCGCGGTCTTCATGAAGCCAAGGCGCAGGTAAAGGAACCCGCGACCGCCCAGTGTCTCGGGATCGTTGGGCTTCAGACGCAGCGACTCGTTGCAGTCGGAAAGCGCCTCCTCGAGTTCCTTGTTCAGCACCGCCTTCGCCCAGCAGCGCTCATGCAGCGCATCGGGATTGTTGGGGCTGAGCCCGAGGGACGCATTGTAGTCCTCGATAGCACCGCGATAGTCGCTCTGCATCAGCCGCGCATTGCCGCGGTGATAATGCACGCGCGCAAGCTCGGCACCGGCTACCTTGCCCGACTTGATGAGGTCGTTGCAGGCCGAGAGCCTGAGATCGCTCCAGATCCCCGCTCCGCCCTTGCAGTTGCTGAGGGTGCGCGTGGCATCGTCGGCCCGCACATCGGCAGGCGCCGCAGCCAGCACCAGCACGAGCCCGATCTGGACGATTGCGCGAATCATCGTTCCGTCCCCATATAGCCTGATACCGCAACCCCGCCGGGGGGTACCCGCCAACCGGCACAGGATACCAGCGCTGAAGGAACCGCCGCAATGTCGAGAGAAGGCCGGATTCTGGTCTATGGTGCGACAGGTTACACAGGTAAACTGACCGCCCGCACCGCAAAAACCCTTGGCCTCGCCCCGATTCTGGCCGGGCGCAGCGAGGCCAAGGTCAGCGCCATCGCCCGCGAACTGGGGCTCGAATGGCGGGCCTTCGACCTTTCGGACACAGCCAGGCTCGAGGCCGCACTCGCCGAAGTCGCTGTTGTCCTGCACATCGCCGGCCCGTTTTCGGCCACTGCACGCCCGATGGTGGATGCCTGCATCCGCACGAACACGCACTATCTCGACATCACGGGCGAGATCGACGTCTTCGAGGCGCTGGCCAGCCGGGACGGCGAAGCGCGCCTGGCCGGCATCATGCTGCTGCCGGGCGTCGGCTTCGATGTCGTGCCCTCCGACTGCCTTTCGGCGCACATGAAGCGGCGGATGCCCGATGCCCGGGACCTCAAGATCTATATCGGAGGCCTCGGCTCGGTCTCCCGCGGCACGGCCAAGACGATGATCGAGGGCATCGCCGAGGGAACACGCGTGCGCCGCAGCGGCGAACTTGAGCGGCTCGAAGGCGTGCACGAGGATCTCTGCGACTTCGGCGCCGGTCCGCGGCCAACTTTCGCCGTGAGCTGGGGCGATGTCGCGACAGCCTGGCATTCGACTCGCATTCCCAACATCGAGGTCCATTTCGAGGCCGTGCCCGAACTGCGCCGGATGGCGAAAATCCCGGGCATGATCAAGAGCATCCTGGGCCTCGGCTTCATGCAGTCCTTCCTCAAGCGCCAGATCGACAAGCGCCCGGAAGGACCCACGGACGAAGAGCGCCGCAACGGCAGGGCAACCCTGATCGGCGTCGCGCGCAACGAGCGCAACGAAGTCATCCGCACACGCCTGAAGACACCGGAGGGCTACACGCTCACGGCATTCACCGGCCTCGAGATCGCGCGGCGCGTGGCCAGCGGCGATTTCAAGCCCGGCTTCCAGACACCCAGCACGGCCTATGGCGCTGACTTCATCCTGCAGTTCGAGGGAGTGGCCCGCGAGGACCTGAACAGCTGACCGTTAGCGGTTGCGCAGCCCGCCGCCGCTGTTGTTCAGGCCGTGCTGCACGGCCCAGATCGCAACCTGCGTGCGATTGGTGGCGCCGAGTTTCCGCAGCACCGTCTTGATGTGGACCTTCACCGTCGCCTCGGTGATCGAGAGCGCCTTGGCGATCGACTTGTTCGTATGCCCGTCCGCAAGGCTTCGGATGATGTCGAGTTCGCGCTGCGACAGCGCCACGTCGCCCACGCGCACCCGGTCGATCGGGTTCGCCGCCTGCTGCGACTGCAGCGCGCCCAGGAAATTCGTGAGGATGCTCGGAAACACTTTCTCGCCAAGCATCACAAGCTTCAGGGCCTCGACCAGCGCCAGGGGCGAGATGCTCTTCAGCATGAACCCGTCGGCGCCCGCGCCGAACATCTCGGAGAGGTAGACAAGCTCGGCAGCCTCCGACAGCACGACAACGCGCGCCTTCGGCATGATCGACTTGAGGCGCGCGACGCCGTTGCCGCCAATCCCGTACTCGACAACCACAAGATGTGCGCTTTCCCCTTTGGAGACGAGTTGCGCCGCCTCGTCGATGGTTGTCGCCTCGAAGGCGACCTGGAACCCGCGTCCATCAAGCTGTGCGCGAAGACCCGCGCGCAGCAAGGGCTGTGAATCGACTAGCCACAGAACAGCGTTATCCACCTAAGCCCCCAACTCATCCACAAGGTCTGGAAGATGCGCCCCGCCTACCCCGGAGGAGACGCAACTGATACTCACTTAGTATAAGAAAAAATTCAGCCTTACTATACGAAATGATGGGGTCACTGGAAATTCCGGATGGACTCAATCCCCGATTGAGCGACAAACGGGCCACAGCCGACGGGGACACGATTAACCACCCGGAAGCAGGACTACGCGTGAGGCCCCTGCGCAAGACCCATGATGAACGCGCGGATCACGGCACCGACGGCCTCCGGACTGTCGCGAAACGGGCCGTGGCCGCATGCCGGAAACACGTGTGACTGGCCCAATCCGGGTCGAAGCGCCTTCATGATTTCTGCAGAAAGATGGGGCGGCGTGATCGGATCCTGCTCGCCGGCCAGGACCAGGACCGGACAGGAAACCCGTCCAAGCGAGGAACGGAAATCCATGCGACGGATCTCACGGCCGGGAAGCGAGAAATGCCGGAAGACCTCGGGCCGCAGGATCGAGCGCGAGCGTGCCGCCTGCCCGTCTGCAGGGAGTGTCGTGTTGTAGAGCGGCATGCAGGCCTTCAGGTAGTCAGCAAACGCTTCATCATCGCCCACATTCCAGAAGCGCGAGGCGATGGCATGCGCCTCGGCGCCACTCCTGTCGCGAAACCACGCAAGGCTGTAGTCGAAGTCCATCCGCGCCGCCGTGCTCGACAGGATGATGCCGGCCGCGTGTTGCGGATGCCGCGTGGCATAGGCCTGCGCAACCATGCCGCCGAACGATTGCCCGAGCACGATCGGCCGCGAGATGCCCAGCGCCGCGCAGAAGGAAACGATGTCATCGCCCCACTGGTCCAGTGTCCATGTCGACGGATCGCTCGGCACGCTGCGGCCATTGCCCCGATGGTCCAGATAGACCACTTGCGCGATATCGGAAAAGGCATCGAAAAAAGGCCTCAGTCCCGCATGATCGAACCCGGGGCCGCCATGCAGCACGATGAAGGTTGGCTTCTCGAGCATGGTATCGGCGCCCGGCGCAAGCTTGGCACCGACCGTGTCGAAGAACAGCGATTGTCCGCCAATATCGATGAACATCGCTCAGCGATAGCCTTCACGCGCAAGCCGCCGGAGCTTGTCGAGCGCGGCCTGCCTGTCTTCCTCATACGCGATCGTGCCGAAGAAACGCCCCTGCGAGTCCAGCTGCACGATCAGCGCACTGTGATCCACCGTATAGGATCCACCGCCCGCATCGACTTTCTTGAAGTAGATCCCGAGCGACTTTGTCAGCTTTGCAATTTCTTCCGGCTTTCCCGTAACACCACGAATGCGCGGATCGAACGAGGCAAGATAGCTGGCAAGCACCTTGGGCGTGTCGCGCTCGGGATCAACGCTCACGAAGAAGGCCCCGATCCGGTCGGCATCGGGACCGAGCTGCTTCAGGTAGGACGTCATCGACGCAAGCGTGGTCGGGCACACATCGGGACAATAGGTGAAGCCGAAGAACAGCACGGCAGGCTTGCCAAGCACGTCCTTCTTGCTGATCGGCACACCTGCCTGGTCGATCAGGGAAAACGAGGCGATCTCGGGTCCGCCCCACGCGGTCACCGGAGCCGCCTTGTTCCGCGGGCCACCGGATCCGGTGAACAGCAGGCCCAGCAGGAGCACAAGGCAAACCACAAGGGCGATGAGGGGATATCTCAGGTTCTGGGGCATCCGTGCGTCCCAATCTGTGCTAATGGAACGGACTTCTGGTGCAGGCACCGCTCGATGTCAATGCGCCAACCACCACGTCGGCACCGGACAGGACGGCCTGCACCATGAGCGATACCAGCCAGCCCGCCCCGGCTCGTCGCCGCGCCGCATTCGGCTTCATTTTCTTCACGATCATGCTCGACGTCCTGGCGATGGGCATCATCATCCCCGTGATGCCCAAGCTGATCGAAAGCTTCCTGCATGGCCAGCAGGCATACGCCGTTCGCATTGGCAGCCTTCTCACCCTTGTCTGGGCGGTGATGCAGTTCATCTGCGCGCCGATCCAGGGTGCGCTCTCCGATCGCTTCGGGCGCAGGCCCGTCCTGCTTCTCTCCATGTCAGGGCTTGGCCTCGACTACGTCCTCATGGCGCTGGCGCCCAATCTGGCCTGGCTCTTCATCGGCCGGGCCCTGTCGGGCATGACGGCGGCAAGCTTCAGCACCGCCAATGCCTATATCGCCGACATCACGCCACCCGATCGCCGCGCCGCCGCCTATGGCATGATGGGCGCCGCCTTCGGCATCGGCTTTGTCATGGGCCCGCTGCTGGGCGGTTTCACAGGCAGCATCGACCCGCGCCTTCCCTTCTGGATCGCCGCCGGGCTCTGCCTCGTCAACGCCCTCTATGGCTTCTTCGTCCTGCCGGAATCGCTGCCGCCGGAAAAGCGCGCGGGGAAATTCTCGTTGCAGCGCGCCAACCCCGTCGCTTCCCTGTCGTTCCTCGCAGCAACGCCGCAGCTGGTCGGCCTCGCTGGCGCACAATTCCTCTATGGGCTGTCCCATCATGTCTATCCCACGGTCTTCAACTGGTTCGTGACCTATCGCTATGGCTGGAATGAAATGATGATCAGCTATGCGCTGGCTGCCGTCGGCATCGCGAACATCATCGTTCAGGGCGGCCTGACCGGACGCGTCGTGAAGCGCATAGGCGAGAGAAAGTCGATCATCCTGGGCCTGTCCTGCGGCTTCACGGGCTTTCTCATCTACGCGCTGGCACCGACCGGCAACTGGATCTGGTTTGCCGTTCCTGTCGCGGCCCTGTGGGGCTTCTACGCACCCGCCGCCCAGTCCCTGATGTCGCAGCGCGTCGATCCGTCGGAGCAGGGTCGCCTGCAGGGCGCGCTCGGCAGCATGAACGGCATCGCCTTCATCATCGCCCCACTGCTCTACCCGCAGGTCTTCGCCGCAGCCCTGGACGCGCGCCATGTCCTGGGCGACTGGCCCGTGCTGGGCGCGCCCTTCTTCCTTGCAGCTTTCCTGCTGGCGATCGCTCTTGTCCTCGCGATCCGCGCGACACGGCCAGGCGTGACGCGCTAGGCTTCCGGCGCGCCAGCGCGCAATTCAAGCCAGGCCCAGGTCTGGGCATGGCCGACAAAGGTCACGCTTTCAAAGCTCAGGCTTGCGTGCCAGATGAGGAACACGATCAAGCCGCGCAGGTTTTCCTCGTCAAAAACGGGAAAGCCGGTGAGTTCGAAAAGATCGCTCGTTCCGTCCGCAAGGCGCACCGGTGTCATCTGCCAGAGCCCGCAGGGGCGCGAGAGCATCATGAACGTGCTGTCGAAAGCCTCGCCCTTGAAGGCGGGATCGACGAGGTCGAGATAATCCGTCCCCGTCATCGGATCTGCCTGCATCATGGACAGACCGGCGCCCGCATGCGTGATCGTCAGGCTGCGCGCCCGCGCATCGGGATGAACCACGGCAATCCAGCCGCTCAGTTCCGCATGGCGCTCGAGCGCGATATCGTTCACCCGCGCAAGGCAGCCACCTCGGCTGGCGCCCTGCACCAGCGCCTCGAACCGCAGGCTGTGGGCGCTGCGCATCGACGAAGAGAGCCCCCAGGTGTTTTCGGTCAATGCAGGCGCGCGCGTGCGCACGACATCGCCGCGGGGCGATGAAAGCCCCGGCCGCGATGGCTGCCACTGTCCTGCAGAACGATAGACCACGTGTGTCAAACCCCGGACTGAAAAACTGGCGAGGATAAATCATCGCCCGCGAGGACATGGCCCTGACATGGCGTAACGTCCCGCACCCTGCTGTCTGATAGGCCGCATCGCCTTCCCCATGCGCCCCTCATTTGCGGGGCAAGGAAACTGACGGCCGGGACAGGTGCAGCGCCCGCGCAACACATGCGCCAAACCCGCCTTGCGAATCTTAACAGTTGAGCACCGGGAACGAGATCATTCAGGCGCTTAGGCAAAAAGTCTCATTATCTGCATCAGCGCTCACATTTTCCCGCCACGCTTGTCAGGTCAGCAGGAGGCATATACTGGCGAATCACCGATCCACGGGGTAATCAACCATGTCTCGCTATCGTCAGCGCCGCGTCCGGCTCAATTCTTCCTCGCCGACATTCGACGTGTTCCCGCTCCTGTCGCTGCCCCTGATCTACTACAATTTCATGGTAATTGCCGTTCATGGCCTCGACCCCCAGAGTGTCAACGCCTGGCTGAATGGAACCGCGTTCGAGATCACGATGTTCTCGGGCATGGTCTGGTCGATGACCCAGTCCGACGTGATCGTGGCCGCTGCCATGGGGCTGCTCTTCATAGAGATCCTGAAATCGGTCGGAACCCCGATGCTCTCGCTCGTCAATCACGGGATCGCCGTGATGACGCTGCTCATCTACTCGGTCCAGTTCATGTCGATCCCCGGCTTCACGACGTCGGCCTTCTTCCTTCTGGGGCTGATGCAGCTCATCGACGTCATTGCCGGCTACACGATCACCATCGTCGCAACGCGCGGCCTGACCCGCTAGACGAAAAGGGCCGCGACCCGGGTCGCGGCCCTCCGATCGCCAAGGCAAGGAGACGCTCAGAACGGCGCGGCGAATTTGCCGTTCTTGGGCCAGCCCTTCGGCACAAGCCGACCGGCCTGCGCGCGACCACCGACATACTCTTTCAGCTCGGCCTTCTCCCATGTGCGGCCGTTATAGTCCCTCAGGCCATCAGCCATGGTGAACACCGCCGCATCATTCAGCCCGCCATCCTTGAACTTCTGGAGCGCCACGCCCTTGCCGCGCGCCATCTCGGGAACCTCGTCGATGCCGAAGACCACCATCTTCCGGTTCTCGCCGATGAAGGCCACGTGGTCGCCCGACACCGGTGTGCAGACGCGGGCCTCCTCCAGCGGATCGACATTCAGCACCTGCTTGCCGCCGCGCTTCTGCGCCAGCACCTCGTCCTCCGGCACGATGAAGCCGCGCCCGGTGCTCGAGGCAACCAGCAGCTTGCGTCCGGGCTGGTGCACGAACATGGCAACGATGTCCTGGTCGTTCTCGAGGTCGCACATCAGACGGATGGGCTCGCCATGCCCGCGCCCGCCAGGCAGTTGCGAGCAGTCAAGCGTGAAGAAGCGCCCGTTCGTCGACAGCACCAGAAGCTTGTCCGTAGTCTGCGCCTTTACCCAGAAGCGTCCCTTGTCGCCGTCCTTGTACTTAACGTCATCGCTGGGCTCGATATGCCCCTTCATGGCGCGGATCCAGCCCTTCTCCGAGCAGAGCACCGTGATCGGCTCCTTCTCGACCAGAGATTCAAGCGGCACGTCCTCGATCGCCGGCGCATCCGAGAAGGTCGAGCGGCGCTTGCCGAGCACCGTCTTCGCGCCAAAGCGCGCCCGCAACTCCTGGAAGCTCGCCTTCAGCCTGTCGTTCTGGAGGTCTTCCGACTTTACCAGCGCCTTCAGGTCCTTCTGTTCGGCCTGCAGCGACTTGTGCTCCTGGCGGATCTCCATTTCCTCGAGCTTGCGCAGGCTGCGCAGGCGCATGTTGAGGATCGCTTCCGCCTGCATGTCGGTCAGCTTGAAGGCCTTGATCAGGTCGGCCTTGGGTTCATCCGAGGTCCGGATGATCTTGATCACCTTGTCGATGTTCAGGAAGACGGCAAGGTAACCCTCGAGGATCTCGAGCCTGTCGGCAATCTTGCCGAGGCGATAATTCGCCCGGCGGATCATCACCGCGCGCTGGTGCTCGAGGAAGGCAATAAGCACCTGCTTCAGGCTCATCACGCGCGGCGTCTGGCTGGAGTCCAGCACCGTCATGTTGAGCGGAAAGCGCGTCTCGAGATCCGTCAGGCGGAAGACATGCTCCATGAGCATCTCCGCCTCGACATTGCGGCTCTTGGGAACCAGCACAAGGCGGATATCTTCGGCCGATTCATCGCGCACATCGTCAAGCAGTGGCAGCTTCTTCTCCGAGATCAGGTCCGCGATCTTCTCGATCAGCTTGGACTTGGCGACCTGGAACGGGATCTCGGTGATGACGATCTGCCAGGTGCCCCGCGCACCCTCTTCCTTCGTCCAGCGTGCACGCACGCGGAACCCGCCCTTGCCCGTCCGATAGGCCTCGGCAATCGAAGCTGCCGGCTCCACCACGATGCCGCCCGTCGGGAAGTCCGGCCCCTTGATGTACTGCAGAAGCGTATCGTCGCGTGCATTGGGCGAATTGACCAGGTGGATCAGCGCCTGCGCGATCTCGTCGAGGTTATGCGGCGGAATATTGGTGGCCATGCCCACGGCGATGCCGGCCGCGCCATTGGCAAGCAGGTTCGGGAACCCGCCGGGAATGATGACCGGTTCCTGATCCTCGCCATTATAGGTAGGCCGGAAGTCGGTGCCGTCGTCATTCAGGCCCTCAAGCAGGATCTGCGCGATCTCGGTCAGCCGACTTTCCGTGTACCGCATGGCCGCCGCATTATCGCCGTCGACATTGCCGAAATTGCCCTGCCCGTCGATCAGCGGATAGCGCAGCGAGAAACCCTGCGCCATGCGCACCAGTGCGTCATAGATCGACTGGTCGCCGTGCGGATGGAACTGACCCATCACGTCACCCACGACGCGCGCGCACTTCTTGAAGCTGGACTTCGGGTCCAGCCCCAGCCGCTGCATCGCAAAGAGAAGCCGCCGGTGCACAGGCTTCAGCCCGTCACGCACGTCCGGCAGCGCGCGTTGCATGATGGTCGAGAGCGCATAGGCGAGATAGCGCTCGCCCAGCGCGTCCTTCAGGTCGACCTCACGCACGACATCATCGAGGGCCATCTTGTTTCCCGCCTGCCTTCATGAACCGGAAGGCGCCTGACTAACGACAGGCGCGACCGCCCGCAAGTGACCCAAACGGCTTATGTTCATGGACTTTTCTTGGGGAAAACCCTGGGGGCCGCAGGCTACGGCGCCCGGCTCAGCCCTTCTCCACACGCTGCCCGAAGCGCAGCCGCGCCTCCGGCAGGCCCTTGCCATGGGCCTCTGCGAGAAAGCGCTCGAGGAAATGGGCGGTCAACCCGAGGCCAAGCCCCAGGGCATCCGCGTCGATCGGAGCCGCCGGATCAAACAGGAACCCCGGCAGCCGCAGCAACCGGTTTGCAAATACGCCCGCACCCGCCGCGGTAACCGCCCGTCCCGACCGGGGCGAGACATAGGCAAGGTTCTCCCGCTCGCCGGTCACCGCACAACTGTCGAGGTCGAGCCCGAAGCCCAGATCCTCGAGCAACACCAGTTCGAAGCGCACATAAGATCCAACCCACGTATTCGAGGGCTCGAGCACCATGTGCTGCAACAAACCGTCGAGGGCCAGAAACACCCGCTCGTGCACCTCGCGCTCCGGCAGCGTGGCGCAGACCATCGCGCAAGCCGCTGCAAGCCCGTCGAGCTTGAGCCGGTCCTCGAAGAAATGCGCCGCCCGCACCGCTGCGATCTCGACCGAAAACGATCCGAGCTGGTTGTCCATCCGCGCACGCCACTGCACCGACAGGAGGTTGCCGGGCTCCAGCGCCCCGCGCATGCCGCGCGACCCGGCTCCCCGCATCAGCCCCAGGTGCCGCCCATGCGCCCGCGTCAGCGCCTCGAGAATGGCCCCGTGCTCGCCGAAGGGACGAACCGCCAGCACGATGGCATCATCATTCCAGTCCATCGATGATCCTCGGCGATGGCAGCGCGAGCATGCCTACGCCTCCGGCAGGTCAAGCCCGATCTCGCGGTAATGCATTGGATCGTCGGCCCAGTTCTCGCGCACCTTCACGAACAGGAACAGGTGCACCTTGTGGCCGAACTGCGCCTCCATTTCCTTGCGCGCGGTCTGGCCAAGAAGCTTGATGGTCGCCCCGCCCTTGCCCAGCACGATCGCACGCTGGCTCTCGCGCTCGACATAGATCGTCTGCTCGAGGCGCGCGGACCCGTCCTCCATCTGCTTCCACTGCTCGGTGATCACCGTGGTCGCATAGGGCAGTTCCTCGTGCAGGCGGTCATAGATCCGCTCGCGCGTGATCTCGGCCGCAAGCAGGCGCATGGGCATGTCGGCCGCCTGGTCGGCAGGATAGGCCCATGGGCCCTCGGGCACGCGTGACGCAAGATAGGAAAGCAGGTCCGCCGTGCCGTCGCCCTTGGCCGCCGAGACAAGAAACACCTCGTCGAACGAGGCGCGGGCGCGCAGTTGCTCGATCAGCGGCAGAAGGCGATCACGTGCAAGGGCATCAACCTTGTTGAGCACCAGGATCGCATGCTGCCCGGCCTCGTTCAGCCGCTTGATGATGCTGTCCGTGTCCTGCGCCGACAGGCCGCTCGGCGATTCAATCAGTTCAGGCGCATCGACCAGAAGGCAGACAAGGTCCGCCTCCTCCGCGCCTGCCCATGCAGCCTGCACCATGGCGCGGTCGAGCCGACGGCGCGGCTTGAAGATACCGGGCGTATCGACAAGCACGACCTGCGCATCGCCATGCATCGCAACGCCGCGCACGCGCATGCGCGTCGTCTGCACCTTGCGGCTGACGATCGATACCTTCGTCCCGACCAGCGCATTGACCAGCGTCGACTTGCCGGCATTGGGTGCGCCGATGACGGCGACAAAACCGCACCGCGTCCGCGTTTCAGTCATGGAACCACCACCTTCAGGAGCTTGCGGGCCGCATCCTGCTCGGCCGAGCGCAGGCTCGTCCCCTCGCCGGACGCGGGAGGATGCGAGCCAACCATCACCTCGACCGTGAAGCGCGGCGCATGGTCGGGGCCCTCGCGCCTTGCCACCCGATAGACGGGCGTTCCAAGCTTGTGCGATTGCGCCCACTCCTGCAGCGCATTCTTAGGATCGCGCAGGTCACCCAGCACGCCGTCAAGCAGGGGTGTCCAGTGGGTCATGACGAAGCGCCGGGCGACATCGATGCCGCCATCAAGATAAAGCGCGGCGATCAGCGCCTCGCAGGCATCACCCAGGATCGCCGGCTTCTGGCGTCCGCCGCCCCGCGCCTCGCTGGGGGACATGATCAGCGCGCGATCAAGCCCGCACGCAAGCGCAACGCGGGCACAGGTCTCCATCCGCACCAGCGCATTCAGCTTCAGGGCCAGCGCCCCTTCCGTCTCGCGGGGAAAGCGTTGCACCAGCATCTCGGCAATGAGGAAGCCGAGCACGCGGTCGCCGAGGAACTCGAGGCGTTCATTGTCCTCCAGCCCCGCACTTGCATGCGTAAGCGCACGCCTCAGCAGGCCGGCGTCGCTGAACGAATGTCCGAAATCGACAGGCACATCCGCGCCGGATCCATCCCCGAAGCGCGGCTCCTCAGTGGATGCCCTGAAAGAAGCGTCCGTACCGGATTGCAGCCGGCCATTTCCAGAATTCCCAGTTTTTCGCGCTGCCATCGGTCGAGAACAAGATGAGGTCGGCACGGCCAACCAGGTTTTCCTCCGGGACAAAGCCAACGCCGCTATTGGGTATGCGGCTGTCATTGGACTGGTCCCTGTTGTCGCCCATCATAAAGTAGTGGCCGGGGGGCACAACGAATTCCTGCGTATCGTCCCAGCCCGGATAGTCAGCTTCCCGGCTCAGAACATAGTGACTGACCCCGTTGGGCAGGGTTTCACGGTAGCGCTCGAAGCGCTCCTCTCCGCCAAAGGGTGTCACCCGCACGTAATCCTCGACCTTTTCCATGCGGACCGGAATGCCGTTGATGTGCAGGATGCCGCCGATCATCTGGATCCTGTCGCCCGGAAGCCCGACGACGCGCTTGATGTAGTCCTCCGACGGGCGTGCCGGCAGCTTGAACACGACGACATCGCCGCGCTCGGGCTGCCCGCTCCACACGCGCCCCGGGAACAGGCGGGGCGACCAGGGCAGGCTGTGGTGCGAATAGCCATAGCTGAACTTGGTCACGAAGAAATAGTCGCCGACCAGCAGCGTGTTCTCCATCGACCCGGAAGGGATGTTGAATGGCTGGAAGATGAAAGTCCTGATGACGACCGCCAGCAACAGCGCATAGAAGACGATACGGAAAACGTTCGCCGACCACCAAACGCGAAGATCCGCAAGCCGCACCCTCATGACCGCGCTGCGATCAGTAGATCAGGTTGAGCAGGCGGCTGTACCGGATTGCAAAGGGCCACTGCCAGAACTCCCACAAGGCGGCCGAACCATCATGCGAGAAGAAGATGATCTGCGCGCGACCCACCAGGTTGGCCGCCGGCACGAAACCGACATCTCCCCGGCTGTCATTTGAATTGTCGCGATTGTCACCCATCATGAAATAGTGACCCGCCGGCACGACGAACTCCTCGGTGTCATCGAACCGGCTCTCATCCTCGCGGTCGAGGATGACATGCTGAACGCCGTTCGGGAGCGTTTCCCGGAAGCGCTTGATCGGAACCTCGCTGCCGTCCTCGCGGACCTCGATGCGGTCTTCGATCTGCTCGAGCTTGACGGGTTGTCCGTTGATGTGGAGAACGCCGCCGACCATCTGGATGCGGTCGCCCGGCAGGCCGATCACGCGCTTGATGTAGTCCTGAGAGGGATCGCTCGGCAGGCGGAACACCACGACATCACCGCGCTCGGCCTCCCCGCCGAGGATACGGTCCTCCGAAGCATGGGCCGGCGCGATCAGCGGGATCGAATAGACCGAATAGCCATAGGTGAACTTGGTGACGAACAGGTAGTCGCCCACTTCCAGCGAGCCCTCCATCGAACTCGACGGAATGCGGAAGGGCTGGAACAGCAGGATCTGCACGAACGCGACGATGCCGACGATCGTGCCGAGCGACTTTGCCGTCTCGATCACGCTCTCGTTCTTCCACCACGGCTTGCTGCTTGCGTCAGACATTAGCGTCCCTGTCCCGCGTTTACCCGGTCGTTTTCTGGATATCAGATGGAGTTTACGGGAAAAAGTGTCAATGCAATGGCGGCAAAAAGCCGTTAACTCCCCGGGGGAATCCGCCGAGGCGATACGCCGTCAGGGCGAAACCGCCGGCACCGCCGAAATGATGACGATGGCCTGCGCCAGCGGATAGTCGTCGGTGATCGTGAGGTCGATCTGCGCCTTCATGCCGGGCGGAACCATGGATTTCAGCCGTTCGGCGGCCCCACCCGTCAGTTCCATCGTCGGTTTGCCGGACTTCAGGTTCACCACCCCGAGGTCGCGCCAGTAGACACTCTTGCGAAAACCCGTCCCCAGCGCCTTGGAACAGGCCTCCTTGGCCGCAAAGCGCTTGGCATAGGAGGCAGCCCTGTTGTGCCGGCCCTCCGACTTGCGCTGTTCCGTCGTCGTGAACAGCCGCTGCACGAACCGGTCCCCGAAACGTTCCAGCGTCGCCTCGATGCGACGGATGTCGATGAGATCGCTGCCGATACCGATAATCATCCGCAACTCTCCATTCAGGCCAGCCGGACGCCTGCCCCGCCACGGGCCTCGTCCATCAGCAGCCGCATGCGCCGGATCGACGCGTCGAGCCCGGTGAAGATGGCCTCGCCGACCAGGAAGTGACCGATGTTCAGCTCAACGACTTCCGGGATCGCCGCCACGGGACCAACGGTTTCGTAGTTGAGACCGTGCCCGGCGTGCACCTCGAGCCCGAGGCGCGCGGCTTCCCGCGCCCCCTCCCGCAGCCGCTCCAGGATCCGGTCGCGCAGCGCAAGGTCTCCCTCGGCGTGCGCGTCGCAATAGGCGCCCGTGTGCAGCTCCACCACATGGGCACCCAGCGCGCGCGCGACAGCCAGCTGAACGGGATTGGCCTCGACAAACAGCGACACGCGGATCTTTGCCGCCGACAGCTCCCGGACAAACGGCGCAAGCAGGTTGTGCTGCGCCGCCACGTCGAGCCCGCCTTCCGTCGTGCGCTCCTCGCGCCGTTCGGGAACAAGGCATACCGCATGCGGCCTGTGCCTGAGGGCAATCTGGAGCATCTCCTCGGTGGCTGCCATTTCGAGGTTCAGCGGGCGCCCCATGCCATGGGCGAGGCGCTCGATGTCGGCGTCACTGATGTGCCGCCGGTCCTCGCGCAGATGCGCCGTGATGCCGTCGGCCCCGGCCTCGACGGCCATGAGAGCCGCGCGCAGCGGATCCGGGTGCCGCCCCCCGCGCGCATTGCGGATGGTGGCGACATGGTCGATGTTCACGCCAAGCCGAAGATGGGCAAGCATCAGGCAAGACCCCGGCTGCCAGGCTTGACCGCCGGAATGCCTTTCAGGTGCTTCGGCAGCTTGTCGGCCTCCCAGGAAGGCACCTTCAGCCGCGCCAGCGGCACGAAGGGCACGTCGAACTTTGCGTCTCCGCCCGAACGGTCGATGAGGCACGCGAGCGCCACGACATTCGCCCCGGTCTTGCGCACCGCCTCGATGCACTCGCGCGACGACAGACCCGTCGAGACTACATCCTCGACGATGATCACGTTCATGCTCTTGTCCAGGTGGAAGTTGCGCCTCAGCTGGAAAACGCCCTCCTGCCGCTCGACGAACATCGCTGGCAGCTTGAGCTGTCGCGCCGTCTCGTAGCCTGGAATGATGCCGCCGACCGCCGGCGAGACGATGGCGTCGACCCGCTTGCGCACCTTGGCGCGGATCCTCTCGGCCAGCGCCTTGCACAGCTTTGCCGTCCGCTGCGGGTACTGGAACACAAGCGCCTTCTGCAGGAACGTGTCCGAGTGGCGCCCGGACGACAGGATGAAATGGCCCTTCAGAAGGGCGCCGGCCTTCTCGAACTCGGCAAGCACGTCATCAGGCGTCATCGTCATTGTCTTCCTGTTCTCCATGGGGACGATCTACGGCATGCACGGCAGGCGAGGCCCTGAGCGCCGCAGTGATGGTGGCAAGATGGCGCGTGTCATCCACCTCGATGTCGACAAGCATGTCGAACACGAGCGGCGTGCGGTTGGCGATCTTCAGGTTGGTGATGTTTCCGCCCTGCCGCGCGATGATCTCGCAGGCCTTGGCCAGCGTACCCGACACGTTGTTGATCGAGATCCGCAGGCGCCCGACCTGCACCTCGTTGGCGGCATCCGGCGCCCAGCGCACGTCGACCCAGCGGTCGGGTTGCTCCTGCACCTCTGCCAGGCGCTCGCAATCGGCCGTATGCACCATGACGCCCGAGCCCTGCGTGATCACGCCGATGATGCGGTCGCCCGCCAGGGGCTGGCAGCAGCGCGCCAGGTGGAAGGCAAGGCCAGGTTGCATGCTGAGGATGGGGATCGAGCCGGTCTGCGACTTGCGGCTGACCAGTCGCTCGAAGCTGCGCATGGTCGTGTCAGGTACATAGGTGGGCACCGCCGCCGTCAGCACGTCCACCGGCGAGATCTCTCCATTGGCCAGTGCCTGGAAGACATCCTCGATCTTCGCGTGGTTCAGCTTCTTGAGTGCCGCGCCGAGCGCCTTGTCGGAATACTCATGGCCGGCGTCGCCGAACGCCTTCTCGATGATCGCCCGGCCCATGCGCTGCTGCTCGACCTTTTCGGCATTGCGCAGGTACTTGCGGATCGAGGCCTGCGCCCGTCCCGTGACGACCATTCTCTCCCATCCGGCCGACGGCCCCTGCTTGGGCGAACGGATGATCTCGATCGTGTCGCCGTTCTTGAGGCGGGTCTGCAGCGGCATGTGGCGACCGTTGATCTTGGCCCCCACGCAGGTATCGCCAACCTCGGTGTGGACCGCATAGGCAAAGTCGATCGGCGTCGCATCGCGCGGCAGCGTGATGAGTTTGCCCTTCGGCGTAAAGCAGAAAACCTGGTCCTGGAACAGGGCAAGCCGCGTATGCTCGAGGAACTCCTCCGGCGTGTCGCCATCCTTCAGCGAGCGAATGAGCGATCGAAGCGATTCATAGGCATCGACGCTCGCCGCCGGCCCGCGCCCGCTCAGCTTGTCCTTGTAGCTCCAGTGCGCGGCAATGCCGCTCTCGGCCACCGCGTGCATTTCGCGCGAGCGGATCTGCAACTCGATGCGCTGGCTTTCGGGGCCATAGATCTCGGTATGCAGCGACCGGTAATTGTTCGATTTCGGCAGTGATATGTAGTCCTTGAAGCGCCCCGGCACATGCCGCCACGACTGGTGCAGGATCCCGAGCGCGCGATAGCAGTCCTCGATGCTGCCAACCACCACGCGCAAGGCAAAGATGTCCGAGAGCTGGTCGAACGTGACCCGCTTTTCCTCCATCTTGCGCCAGATGGAATAGGGCTTCTTCTCGCGACCCGACACCATGGCCTGCATCTGGTGCTCGTCGAGCTTGCGCAGCAGGGCCGCCTCGATGCGACCCATCACGGTGCCTTTCTGCGCCTTGAGGTCCGACAGGCGACGCACGATCGACTCCCGCATGTCGGGATTGATTTCGGCAAAGGCGCGGTCTTCGAATTCCTCGCGGAAATTGTTCATGCCCATGCGACCGGCAAGCGGCGCGTAGATCTCCATCGTCTCGGTCGCAATGCGCTTGCGCCGTTCGGGCGACTTGACGCCCGACAGCGTGCGCATGTTGTGCAGCCGGTCGGCAAGCTTGACGAGCAGCACCCGCACGTCATGGCTCATGGCAAGCATGAACTTGCGGAAGTTTTCGGCCTGCTTGGTCTCTTCCGACTGCAGCTCGAGTTGCGACAGCTTCGTCACGCCGTTGACCAGTTCGGCAATCTCCCGGCCGAACAGCTTCTCGATTTCGGCATAGGTCGCCGCCGTGTCCTCGATCGTGTCGTGCAGCAGCGCCGTGACGATGGCCGCATCGTCGAGCTTGAGATCGGTGAGGATCCCGGCGACCTCGAGCGGATGGGAGAAATACGGATCGCCGGAATCGCGCTTCTGGTTGCCGTGGGCCTTGATGCCAAAGACATAGGCGCGGTTCAGCAGGTCCTCGTCGGCGTCGGGATCATACGCCTTTACGCGCTCGACAAGTTCGAACTGCCGCATCATGGCCGATTGCCTCCCGCGTGGGCGGGGCCGGCGGACAGCGAATGCCGCCGCGTGTCAGGAAATGCGCACGCGGCCGCCGGCACGGGCGTCCTGTCAGACGTCGCCGTCGTCAACCTCTTCCACGACCTCTTGCCGCTTCACATCCGAGTCGGCGCGCATCGCACGCGCATAGTCTGCCTCGGAGATCTGGATGTTCTCGGGCGCGTCCTCGGTTTCGACCGTCGGCTTCTCAGCCTCGGGCTCGTCGGTCTCGATGTGGCGCTGGAGGCTGGTCAGGAATTCTTCCTTCAGCCCCTCCGGCTTGACCCGGGTCGATGCAATCTCGCGCAGCGCAACGACAGGGTTCTTGTCGTTGTCACGATCCACGAGCAGGCCCGCGCCCGACGTGATTGACCGCGCCCGATGGGCCGCCAGCAGCACGAGTTCGAACCGGTTCGGGATCTTGTCCACGCAGTCTTCGACGGTGACGCGAGCCATGGGGCGCCTTGTTCCTTGTCTTCGAGGGAGCCTCGCACTCTACGGTGCTGCGCCTGCGAAAACAAGGATTTTCAGCCGTTTTCCTGGTCAACCGGCAGGGGGGATAGGCCCTCTTCCCCAGCATTTTCGAGCAATTCGGCGATCGGGATGCCCGTGTCAGGATGTCGCCACGTCGGATCGACATCCATGAGGGGTCTCAGGACGAACCCCCGCTCATGCAGCCGCGGATGCGGCAGCGACAGCACATCTGTATCCAGGACCAGCCCGCCATAGTCGACGAGATCGAGATCGAGGCACCGTGGCTCCCAGCGCGTCTTGCGCACCCGCCCGAAGTGCCGCTCGATGGCAAGCAGGACCTGCAGCACTTCCATCGGCCCCCTCGCCGTGCGGATGGTCACCATGGCATTCACGAACGCCGGATCGGCAGGATTGGGCCATGCCGTCGAGCGGTAGAACGGGGAAACCCGGATGACCTCCAAGCCATGCGCCGGCATCTCCGCGATCGCCGCGCGGAGCGTGACAGCAGGCTCTCCCACCCGGGAGGGCGTGTTGGCGCCGAGGCTGACATGGATCATGCGAAGGCGTTCCTGCAGGATGGAGCACGCAACCGTGCGGGCAACTGCAGCAAGCCTAGCAGACCCGGGCAAACCGCGCATCGCCCATGCGCCAGCCTGCCTGAGGATCAGGCAGGCGCCGCGGCAGGTGAACAGCATCAGTGCTGCAATGACACTGGGAACCGCCAGTTTTGGCCAGTAATGTCAGATCCAGCGATGCTTCAGGAAGGTGCGGAAATGACGTCGAACACAAGACCGCGCAAGACGCGCGAGAACCAGGGATGGCTCTGGGACTCGACCGTGTGGAACGGATTTCCCTTCCGCAAGGATGACATCGTCGTGGCCACATACGCAAAGACCGGCACGACGTGGATGCAGCAGATCGTGTTGCAGCTGATCTTCGACGGCGCCGAAATCGAAAACATCTCAGGCCACTCTCCGTGGCTCGACTGCCGGCTACCCCCGCTGCAGGAAAAGCTCGACCGCCTGGCCGCGCAGACGCATCGGCGCTGCATCAAGACACATCTCGCGCTCGACTGCCTCGTCTACAACCCGACATCAGGTTCATCTATGTGGCGCGCGACGGCCGCGACGTGGCCTGGAGCGCCCACAACCACTACCACAACATGAGCGACACGCTCATCAACGCGGCCCTCGATGCGCCGGGGAACAAGCGGATCCCCGATCCGCGCCCGGGCCCTGACGTCCACGCATTCTACCGCACCTGGATTGCGGGCCAGTATGACATCGGCGGCGGGAAGAGCCCCGACTTCTTCGATCATGTGCGCGGCTGGTGGGACGCGCGCGAGACGCCGAATATCCTGCTCGTGCACTACAATGACCTGATCGCCGACCTGCCCGGCCAGATCAGGCGCATCGGGGCGTTCCTGGGCATCGAACCTTCGAACTGGGACACTGTCACGTCGCACTGCACATTCGACTACATGAAGGAGAATGCCGTGCGCATCGTGCCCTTCGGCGAGATCGGCTTCGTCGGCGGTTCGCGGCCCTTCATCAACAAGGGAACCAACCAGCGCTGGCGTGACGTGCTGGGCGCGGCGGAGGTCAGGGACTACAGGCAACGTGCCGAGGAGCGCCTGGGCCCCGCCTGCGCGGCCTGGCTCGAAAACGGCTGGCTGGGCCTTGAGGCCAAGGCTGGCAGATAGTGCCGCAAGCAAGGCACCCGGCCTTGCAGGCAGCGCCCCGCATTCACCATTGGGAACCCATTCCTCGGGTTTGAATTGGGCCACTTCCGTGTAATACTGTAGGGGAATAGGGGTCTTTCAGAGGGGCTTTACGTGTATCGAGCAAAATTCTGCGTCGCGCTGGCTGTCGCGGCGATGGTTCTGGCTGGCTGCGCAACCGCCGAGGCGCCCGAAGCGGCCAAGCCCGCCGCCCCAAGCCTCGACCCGCAGGTGGACTCCAATCCCTTCCCGTCGACCTACAAGCCCTTCGCCGGCGAGCCGACGGCTTTCGTGGGCGCCACAGCCTTCACCGGCAACGGCAAGCGGATCGATAACGCAACCCTTCTCGTGAAGGACGGCAAGATCGAGAGCATCGCGGCCGGCGTGGCAGCCCCTGCCGGCTACAAGGTTGTCGACGTCAGGGGCAGGTTCATAACGCCTGGCATCATCGACGCCCACTCGCACCTCGGCGTCTACCCGCAGCCCGGCGTCCGCGCGCACAGCGACGGCAACGAATCCGTGAGCCCCAACACCGCACAGGTCTGGGCCGAACACTCCGTCTGGCCGCAGGACGAAGGTTTCAACGCCGTTCGCCGCGGTGGCGTGACAGCCATGCTTGTCCTGCCCGGTTCAGCAAACCTTTTCGGCGGCCGCTCCGTGACGCTGAAGAATGTTCCCTCGATCACCATGCAGGGCATGAAGTTCCCCGGCGCCCCCTACGGCCTGAAGATGGCCTGCGGCGAGAACCCCAAGCGCGTCTACGGCACCAAGGGCAGCCCGCCCTCGACCCGCATGGGTAACGTCGCCGGCTATCGCGCTGCCTGGATCGAGGCCGCGCAATACGCGCGCAAGTGGGACGGCTGGCGCGCCAGTGGCGGCAAGGGCGAAATGCCCGGACGCGACCTGAAGCTCGACACGCTCGCCGGCGTTCTCAAGGGCGAGATCCTCGTCCAGAACCACTGCTACCGCGCCGACGAAATGGCGGTCATGATCGATATCGCCAAGGAGTTTGGCTACAAGATCCGCGCCTTCCACCACGCCTCCGAGGCCTACAAGATCGCCGACCTCCTGGCGAAGAACGACATTTGCGCAGCCACCTGGGCCGGCTGGTGGGGCTTCAAGATGGAGTCGCTCGACGGCATCCCGGCAAACGCAGCGCTGCTTCACGCTGCCGGAGGCTGCGCCGTCATCCACTCCGACGATCCGATACTTGCCCAGCGCCTCAACCAGGAGGCCGCCGCCGCGCTCGCGGCAGGACGCAAGCTCGGGCTCAGGATCTCGGACGAGGACGCGATCGGTTGGATCACCTCGAACCCCGCCAAGATGCTGGGTATCCTCGACAAGACCGGCACCCTCGAGCCCGGCAAGATGGCCGATGTCGTCGTGTGGAGCGCCAACCCACTGTCGGTCTACGCCAAGGCCGACAGCGTCTATGTCGATGGCGCCCTTCTGTACGACCGCGCGAACCCGGGCCTCCAGCCCCGGTCCGACTTCATGATTGACCGCAAGGCCGGAGGAACCGAGTGATGATCCGCACCCTTCTCGGGGCCACGGCCCCCGCCCTCGTCCTCGTGCTGTCCACCCTCGCAGCCACGGCCGACACGCTCGCGATCACCAATGCCCGCATCCTCACCGGCGGCGCCAAGGGCGACATCGGCAACGGGACGATCCTGGTCGTGAATGGCCGCATCGCCGCAGTCGGCGCAAAGGTCAGCATCCCGCGCGACGCAACCGTCATCGATGCCGCAGGAAAGACGGTGACGCCAGGTCTCTACGCCGTCGGCACGAACCTCGGCGTCGTCGAGGTCGACCAGGTGGAGGAGACGAACGACAATTCCTCCAGCAGCCAGAGCATCAGCGCGTCCTTCGACATATCGCACGGCATCGACCCGCAGTCCTTCGTCATCCCCGTCGCACGCAATGGCGGTATCACGCGCGCCGTGGTCACGCCGGTCAACGGTGAAGGCGAAGGCCGCGAGCTTCTCTTCGCCGGCCAGGCTGCGATCGCAACGCTCGACGCCGGATCCGATCCGCTCGTCAAATCGCGCGTTGCCATGGTGCTGGCCCTCGGCGAAGCAGGAACCGGTGCGGTCGGCGGCTCGCGCGGCGCGGCAATCGTCGCCCTGAAGGCCGACATCGAGGACGTGAAGTGGTTCAGCCGCAACCGCGGCAACTACAACAGCGGCGCCACCCGCGAGCTGCGCCTCTCGCGCCCCGACCTCGAGGCCCTCGTGCCCGTCGTGCAGGGACGCATGAAACTCATGGTGATGGTGCACAAGTCGGCAGACATCCGCGAAGTCATCAGGCTGGCCCGCCAGCATCGCCTCGACATCGTCATCGCCGGCGGCGAGGAAGCCTGGGAAGTAGCCGACGAACTGGCCCGCGCACGCATTCCCGTGATCCTGAACCCGACGACGAACCTGCCGGGCAGCTTCGAGACCCGCGACGCGACGATGGACAACGCCGCACGGCTTGCCAAGGCGGGCGTGCTCATCGCCTTCGCGAATGGCGACGGCGGGCATCGCGCGCCCGAGGCCCGCTACAACGCGGGCAACGCGGTGGCCCACGGCCTGCCGCACGCCGACGCGATCGCAGCGCTGACCTCCAATCCAGCCCGCATCTTCGGCGAGGCGGGCAAGGTAGGAACCATCGAGCGCGGCCAGCAGGCCGACCTCGTTGTCTGGAGCGGCGACCCGCTCGAACCCCTGAGCGAAGCAACCGCCGTCATCATCAACGGCCGCACGCAGCCAATGACATCACGCCAGGATGAACTGGCGAGGCGCTACCTGAAGCTCGACGAGCCGCTGCCGCCCGCCTACCGTTGATTTGGGTCACAGTGCAAGCAACGCAACGCGCGCCTCAGGGGCGCGCGTTTGTGTTCGGGGTCATGGAAATTCAGTGCCCTGACGAGGGATAGACAAAACGCCGCCACATCGCCGCATTGCGGTCGAAGGGACGCCACTCGCTCTCAGGCAGCGCAAGCCGGTCAGCCACCGCGAAATAGACCGCCGGATTGACGCCCAGCCCGCAATGGCTCGCATAGACCTCGATGTTGTCCGTCATCGCCGAGCGCTTCTCCACGCAGGTCTGCCACGCAACGACCCCGTCACCCTTGGAATAGATCGCCGTCGTCGGAATGCCGGCGGGGGCTTTCGACAATTGCCGGAATGCATCGGCCATGGCCTTGGGGTTGATCTCCTGGCCAGTCAGGCCCTCATAGATGCGCCACGCATGGTTCGCGCGCGGGTTCCCCCCGAAGGGCGACCCCAGCGAGATCACCTGCCGCACATACTGCGGATAGCGCTTGGCAAGTTCCCGGGCCATGACGCCACCCAGGCTCCAGCCCACGAGGCTGATCTTGCGCTTCATCTTCCGGTGGATCGACTCGAGCCGCTGCCCGAGCAATTCCCCTTCCGGCCCTATGGCCAAGGGTCCGAGGTTCCGTCCAAGGCCCCAACAGAAGGTCTCGTAGCCCTTGGATACGAGGAAGCGCCGGATCGGCGCCGTGGTCCCACCGGCTGCCAAAAAACCGGGCAGCACCATCACGGGGTGCCCATCGCCCGCGGGGGCGTACCCCAAGAGCGGCGACGCACCCTGCAGGCTGACATAGTCAGCCATGGCCCGCCCACCCTCTGTGAGAGCCAGGAGCCAGGACGGCGGCTTGATGCCGGGAAGAGGTGCAGAACCTGCGTCGATGACTGCCATGGCAACCTCGATGCTCCCGAAGGAGCGGCTGGATCGCCCGTCCCGCAGACATGCAAGACAATACGACCGTTGGTATCAACGCTAAGTGGAAAGACCCTGCGATGCCAACAGAAATCGGTCCTCGAAACGTCGCGGAATCAAGGACTTGATGGACCGAAACAGAACATTATAGAGTTGACTCCATGATTGGAGAATGAAACTGACAACGGCAACTGCGAGCAAGGGGATGGAACAGGATCAGGAACACAACCTCTCCCGCCGGGAGCGCAAGAAGCGGGAAACGCGAAAGCGCATCCTCGATGCAGCGGTGAGCCTGATCTCGGAGCGTTCCTACGATGAGGTACGCATAGAAGACATCTGCACCGCTGCAGACGTCGCAAACGCCACATTTTTCCTGCACTTCCCGAACAAACCCGCGCTTGTGCGCGCCTTCGGCGAAGAAATCACCCAGCGCCTGAACGCCGGCATCATCGACCCGGGCCTCAGTGCCTCGGCGCAGCTCGAAAGGCTGCTCGCCAGCTACATCGCGGAATGGCAAAGCCACCGCAACCTGATGCAGCAGATCGTCCTCGAGTTCGTGACCCGCCGCGACCCCGCCCCCTCCTTCAACGAGGTCGCCCCCGGGCTTCTCGACCTCGTCGCGCGAACAATCCGTAAGGGACAGCACGCGGGCGAATTTTTGGGCAGAATAGAGCCGGAAATAGCAGCATTGTCCCTTGTCGCGGCATGGAATGCGATCGCCATATCCGCGGCCCGCTCTCCCGACCTTCAATCGGCCTCCAGTGCCCTCTGGCAGACGCTGGAGCTGTTCCAGGCCGGTTTGAAATACTGCGGCCAGCCGCCGCAGGGGTGACTCTACTGAAATACACCACTTGAAATACGGGAATAAACGGCTGATCTCCGGGATGGATCGGGCGCAAAACGTCTCATTGTGCACTGCACCATTGACCGGAACTCCATTTCCTTATATGCGCTAGCGAAATGAATTTGTGCGTCGCACAAAACGCGATGCACAAGGTTAACCGGTCGCTCGGTATGATGAATTCTTCCGAACGCCTGAGTCAATAAAGCCACAGACGACAAACCTGGCAGAGACCAGAAGCAAAAAAAGGGCAGGAACCATGGAACAACTCAGCGGTCTCGACTCCGCATTCCTCTATCTGGAGACGCCGCGAACCCCGATGCATATCGGTGCGATCGCGATCTACGATCCGTCGACGGCGCCGAATTCATTCGTGCGCTTCAAGGACATCCTCGGTTTCATCGAGCAGCGCCTGCACCTGGCCAAGAGCTTCCGCCGCAAGCTCGCCAACGTGCCGATGAGCCTCGACTATCCCTACTGGATCGACGATCCGGACTTCGACCTTGAATATCATGTCCGCCACATCGCCCTGCCGCAGCCGGGAGACTGGCGCCAGCTCTGCATCCAGGCCGCACGCCTGCACTCCCGCCCGCTCGACCTGTCGAAGCCCTTGTGGGAATTCACGGTCATTGAAGGCCTGAACAACGTCCCCGGCGTGCCGAAGGGTTCCTACGCGATCGTCTCGAAGGTCCATCATGCAGCCATCGACGGCGTATCGGGCGTCGACATCACCAACGCCCTGCACTCGCTCGATCCCGCCGGCAACGTTTCCGCGCCGGACAAGCCGTGGATCCCGGAGCGCACGCCGACATCGGCAGAGCTCCTCGTCCGCGCTCAGCTCAATGTGCTCAACACGCCCCTGCGGCTCGCCCGCACCGTGACGAATTCCGCACCGGGCCTTGCCCGCATGGCCGGCGACCTCGTGCGCGGTCGCGTGCGCACGACCATCGGCAGCGTGCCGCGCACCCGCTTCAACGGCTCGGTCGCCATGAACCGCGTCGTCGACGGCCGCAACTTCTCGCTTGCCGAAATCAAGGAAATCAGGACCAGGCTCCCCGGTGCCACCGTCAATGACGTCATCGTCACTGTCATCGGCGGCGCCATGCGCCGATACCTGAAGACGGCCAATGAACTCCCGCGTGAATCGCTCGTCTGCATGGCGCCGATATCGGTGCGCACGCCCGGCGAGAAGAACACGCTCGGCAACCACGTCAGCGCCATGACGATCCCGATCGGCACCCACATCGCCGATCCGTTTGGCCGCCTCCAGTACGTTCACGAAGAAGCCGAGAACTCCAAGGCCCTGACGAATGCCGTCGGCGCCCGCCAGCTCTCCGAATACTCGAGCTTCATGCCCTCGACACTGACCGGCCTCGCCGCGCGCCTCTATGTGCGCTGGGGTCTGGCCAACCGCGTCGCACCGATGTTCAACACGGTGATCACCAATGTTCCAGGCCCGCCGGTGCCCCTCTACATGAACGGCGCCCGCCTTGTGACGCAGTTCGGCCTCGGCCCCCTGTTTGAGGGCGTCGGCATCTTCCACGCCGTCTTCAGCTATTGCGGCAGCATGACGGTGACCTTCACCTCGGACCGCAGCCTGATGACGGACCCCGAGCGCTATGCGAACTGCCTGCAGGAATCGTTCGACGAACTGCAGGCCGCCGCGTTGAAGCGCCCGATCCCGGCACCCAAGCCCGAGCCCGTCCCCGCGACGCCCCCGGCGGAAGCCAAGGCAGAAGCCGCGCCGAAGAAGAGCCGTCCGCGCAAGCGCAAGCCCAGGCTGACCATCGTCTCGGCGGCGGAATAGAAAAGCCCGGTGTCATGCCACAGGTCTCCGCAAACAGGCTCATGATCGAATATGCCGAGCACGGCCCGAAGGACGGGCCGGCCATCGTCATGATCATGGGCCTTGCGGCGCAGATGACCTTCTGGCCCGACGCGCTTGTCTCCGAGCTCGCAGGCGCCGGCTTTCGGGTCATCACCTTCGACAACCGCGACATCGGCCTGACATCGAAGGTCCATGGGGCTCACGCCCCCCATCCCGTCGCTCAGATCGCCGCGCGCGTGATCGGCCGCAACCTCGCACCTTACACGCTGCACGACATGGTCCTCGATACGCTGGGCCTCATGGATGCCCTCGGGATCCGCAAGGCCCACATCGTGGGTGTCTCGATGGGTGGCATGATCGGGCAGCTCCTGTCCGGCACGCATCCCGACCGCGTCCTCTCGCTGACCTCGATCATGTCCGGCACGCTCAACCCGCTCCTGCCGGGCCCCAGCCTGCGCGTGACAGGCCCCCTCTTCCTGTCCCGCCCAAAGGACAAGTCGCGTGACGCGCTGATCGAACGCTCGATCGCGATGTGGAGCCTCATCCGCACCAACGATCCGGCGGAAGACCACAGCGAACTGCGCAACAAGATCGCCAGGGGCTTCGACCGCTCCTACTATCCCTCGGGCGTGCGCCGCCAGCTTGCCGCAATTATCGCAACCGGTGACCTGCGCCCGCATATCCGCAAGATCACGGCGCCCACCCTCGTCATCCATGGCTCGAAGGACCCGCTCGCCCCCCTTGCGGGCGGCCGCGACTCCGCCCGCAACATTCGCGGCGCGCGCCTCGAGGTCATCGAAGGCATGGCCCATGACCTGCCAAACAAGTTTCTTCCGCGGATTGCCGGCCTGATCGTCGATCATGCCCGGGCCGCGTCGGAAAAACCGTCACGACCCGCAGCGGCGTGACAAGTGCATAACCAGAGAACGGAGACGACTGAAATGACGAAGACACGCAAGACGACCGGCCGCTCGAAGGCCAAGGCCGAAGCCAAGGTCGAGACGACCGGCTTCCGCGCCCCGGTGAACCAGATGGTGAACCGCATGCAGGAAGGCTTCCGCGAGGCAGGCGACGCCCTGCGCGAAGCCGGCGAGACGATGACCGACGAGAGCCGCAAGGTGGCCCTCACGCTCGTCAACCACGCCCAGGACAACGTCGTGTGGAGCTTTGACGCCCTGCGCGAGACGATCCAGGCCGGCAGCTTTGCCGAAGCCGTGAAGGTGCAGCAGCAGGCGATGACGGAACTCTTCCGTCGCTCCGTGCGCCAGTTCCGCGAAGTCAGCGAGATCGTGGGCGACAGCTCGACGAAGACGATCCGCCCGATCTCGCGCTTCGTGACCTCGCTGCGCGACACGCGCCGCGCGGCCTGAAGAAAACCTCGTTCTCTGGCCTGATTTCCCGCGTGGGCACAAGGCCCGCGCGGGAAACCGGGAACCACGAACGGACAGGGGCCATGGCGAAAAGCCGCCGCACCGCGCCGGACATGACCGGCAGACGGAAGACAAAGACCAAGAAGCTTGCCCTGATGGGCGAGCGACGCCTCGGACGCGTTCTGATCACAGGCGCCTCCACCGGGATTGGCGCCGAACTTGCGCGTGAATTCGCCAACCATGGCCATGCACTTGTGCTTGTCGCCCGCAGCAAGGACCGCCTTGACGCATTGGCCGCCGAACTCCACGCCGGCCACGACACAGACTCCATCGTCCTGCCCGCCGACCTCTCGAACGCCGAGGAACTGGTCTCGGTCGTCGAGACCCTTGAACAGCGCGGCATCGAAATCGACATCCTTGTGAACAACGCGGGCCTCATTGACGTTGGCCCCTTTGCCGACGCCCCGCCCGAGCGTCTGCAGCAGCTGATCGCGGTCAACATTGCGGCAGCAACAGCCCTCACGTCCCTCTTCCTGCCCGGCATGCGCGCCCGCCGCTTCGGCCGCATCCTGAATGTGGCCTCGCTAGCAGGCTTCCAGCCCGTGCCGACGATGGCCGTCTATGCCGCCAGCAAGGCCTATGTCCTCTCCTTTACGGAGTCGCTGGCAGAGGAGCTGCGCGGCACCGGCGTCAGCGTGACGGCTCTCTGTCCCGGCATGACCGAGACAGGCATGGTCCAGTCGATCCGCAACGCAACACCGGCCGTCGCCTGGGCACCCTCGTTTCTCATCGCCGACGCCCGCTCGGTCGCCCGCCAGGGCTACACCGCCCTGATGACCGGCCAGACCGTGATCGTTCCCGGCTGGCCGAACCAGATAGCGGCCACCTGGAGCCAGATGACACCCCGCTGGATCACGCGAACCGTGACGGGCTTCGCCGCCCGCCAGGCCAGCTGGCTCAGGCGCGACGCCTGACCGCAAGCCGGTCCGGGATAACCCGGTCAGGCGACCTTACCTCGCGTGGTGTCGTGCGATAGAGGAGGGATGGTCCAAACGAACGGGAACATCCCATGCGACTGGCGGCCCCCATGGCCCTCGCAGCAAGCGCTGAAGCGCCTGCCGATTGCAGCCTCTGCCCGCGCCTCGTCGGTTATCGCAGCGCCAACCGCAAGGCCCATCCCGACTGGTTCAACGCACCGGTTCCAAGCTTCGGCCGGCTCGACGCACGCCTGTTGATTCTCGGGCTTGCCCCAGGCGTCACAGGGGCCAATCGCACGGGTCGCCCCTTCACCGGCGACTACGCGGGCGACCTGCTCTTTTCAACCTTGCTCAAACATGGCTTTGCGAGCGGCACCTACGCCGGATCGAAGGATGACGGCCTTCAACTTGTCGATTGCCGCATCTCCAACGCGGTGCGCTGCGTTCCGCCGGAGAACAAGCCCACGCCCGCCGAAGCCGGTAACTGCCGCGTCTTCCTGAACGCCAGCCTCGAGGCGATGACGAAGCTGAAGGTCATCATCGCACTCGGCCGCATCGCGCATGACAATGCCGTCCGGGCGCTCAGGCTGAAGGCATCAGACCTGCCCTTCGCCCATGGCGCAGAGCACGCACTGCCCCGCGGCATGACCCTGGTCGATAGCTACCACTGCTCCCGGTACAACACGAACACCGGCCGCCTCACGGTACCCATGTTCGACGACGTCTTCGCCCGCGCCCGGCGCCTCATGGCCAGAGCGTGACGCCCTCCAGCCCCAGTGTCTCGGGATGGCCCGTCATGATGTTGGCGTTCTGGATCGCCTGTCCCGCCGCACCCTTGCCAAGGTTGTCGCAAGCCCCCATCGCGATGACGAGGTTGCGCGCCGGATCGCAAGCATAGGAAACAAAGACAAGATTGCTGCCCGTGGCCCACTTCGTGTGCGGCGGCTTGTCGGTAACCCGCACGAAGGCCCGGCCCGCATAGAACGTGCGGGCAGCCTCAAGGCACTGCTCGGTCGTGACCTTGCCGCGGGCATAGATGGTGGACATGATCCCGCGCGTCATGGGCGCCAGGTGCGGTGTAAACACGAGACCCTCTGACTTCGTGCCAGACAGGCGATCAATCGTCTTCGCCATCTCCGGCATGTGCACGTGCTTCAGCAGTCCGTAGGGAGCCAGGTCCTCATTGACCTCGGCATAGCCCATCGTGCTCTCCCCACCGCCGCGCCCGGCACCGCTGACACCGGTCTTGGCATCGATGATGATGCCATTCGGGTCGATCAGCTTCGCCGACAGCAGCGGCGCAAGCGCAGCCAGCGTCGCCGCCGGATAGCAGCCGGGATTGGCAACCCGCGTGGCACTGCGGATGGTCTCGGGCCAGACATCGGCAAGCCCGTAGCTCCAGCCATCGACGTAGCGGTGGTCACCGCCGATGTCGACGATCTTCACCGAGCCAGGCACGCGCGCGAGCGCCTCCTTTGACTGTCCGGTGGGCAGCGAGGCAAAGAGCACGTCAAGCGGCGGGAGGGCTACGGGATCCCATTTCTGGATCTCGAGGTCGCCCAGCCGCCCGAGCCCCGGATAGCGCTCGACCAGACGCTGACCGACCGAGCCCTCGCCGCCTGCATAGACAAGGTCGAACGCAGGATGCGTCGCGCACAGGCGCAGGGCCTCTCCGCCACCATACCCGCTCACGCCGACGATCCCGACCCGCAAACGCATGCTCATGATCCCTGTGTCCCCATGTCTCCGGCACCAGCCAGGCGCTCAGTCATAACGCTCTTCCTTCCAGGGATCACCAATATTGTGGTACCCGCGGACTTCCCAGAACCCGGGTTTGTCGTGGCGGGAAAACTCGATCCGCCGCACCCACTTGGCACTCTTCCAGAAATAGAACCGCGGGATAACCACGCGCACAGGCCCACCATGGCTGCGCGTGAGCGGGCTGCCGTCCCACGCATGCGCCAGCATGACATCGGGATCCGCAAAGACCTCGAGCGAGACATTGGTGGTGTAGCCGTCATGGGCATGGAAGATGACATGGCGCGCCTCGTCCCTGGGCCGCACCAGCGCGATCAGCTCGCGCGAGGCAACACCCTGCCAGTGATTGTCATAGCGGCTCCACCGCGTGACGCAGTGAATGTCCGACACGCTCTCCGACTGCGGCAACGCCATGAACTGCGCGTGATCAAGCGTGACGGGGTTCGCCACCAGGCCGTCCACCGTCAGCCTCCAGTCATCAGGCCGGACGTCCGGCTGGATCCCGAGGTCAAGAACTGGCCAGTTCGTCACTTCCTGCTGCCCCGGCGGCAGCCGGTTGGCATGGGCCTCGTCGGTCGCACCGGTGATCAGTCGCCGCTCGCGCGCCCACTTCTCCTTGGTGGCAACCAGCTTCTCCCGGATGCCGCCGCCATCGCCGTCATCAGGCGCATCCGCCATGCGCGCCCCCTAGCCCTTGTCCCGGATGAGGCGACCCTTCTCGCGCTGCCAGTCGCGCTTCTTCTCGGTATCGCGCTTGTCATGGAGCTTCTTGCCGCGGGCAACGCCCAGTTCGATCTTCGCCCGGCCCTTGTCATTGAAGAAGGCCCTGAGCGGCACGATCGTCATGCCTTCGCGTTCGACCGCCTTGGCCAGCTTCTCGATCTGTCGCTTGTGAAGCAGCAGCTTCCGGAGCCGGCGCGGCTCGTGGTTGAAGCGGTTGCCCTCGGTGTATTCCGGAATGTACGAGTTGATGAGGAACATCTCGCCGCCCTTGGGCTGCGCATAGGACTCCGCGATCGTGGCCTTGCCACCCCGCAGTGACTTGACCTCGGTTCCCGTCAGCTGGATCCCGGCCTCGATGACTTCATCGATGAAATAGTTGAAACGTGCCTTGCGGTTCTCCGCAACGACCGTCCTGTCGTCATCCTTCTTCTTGGCGGCCATCGCGATTAGTTGGTCAACCCCGCCTTGGTGAGGGCCGCACGCACGCGGGCCTTGGATGCCTCGCTCAGGGGCGCGAGCGGCAGGCGGCACAGGGGCTCGCACTTGCCCATGACACTCAGCGCATACTTCACCGGCGCCGGGCTCGTCTCGCAGAACAGTTCCTCATGGAGCGGCATCAGCCGTTCATGAAGCCCGCGCGCCTTCTTGTAGTCGCCGGCCAGGGTCGCAGCCTGGAACTCGGCACACAGGCGCGGTGCCACATTGGCTGTCACCGAAATGCAGCCCACCCCGCCATGCGCATTGAACGCCAGCGCCGTCCCGTCCTCACCCGAAAGCTGGACGAAGTCCGGACCGCAGGCCAGGCGCTGCTGGGTGACACGCTGCAGGTTGGCAGTCGCGTCCTTCACGCCAACCACATTCGCAAGGCGTGAAAGCCGGGCCATCGTGTCCACGGTCATGTCGACCGCCGAACGCCCCGGGATGTTGTAGATGAAGATCGGCAGCTTCGTGGCCTCGGCGATGGCCCGGAAATGCAGGTAGAGCCCCTCCTGCGTAGGCCTGTTGTAATAGGGCGTCACCACGAGGGCCGCCGCCGCACCCAACTTCTGGGCGAGTTGCGTCGTCTCGATGGCATGCTGGGTTGAGTTCGAGCCCGTTCCGGCGATCACCGGCACCTTTCCCTTTGCAACCTTGACGGCTGAGGAAACAACGGCCGAAAACTCGTCCACCGAAAGATTTGGGCTCTCCCCGGTCGTTCCACAGGGGACGAAGCCATTGGTCCCCTCGGCCATCTGCCATTCCAGGAAAGCCTCGAAGGCCTTGATGTCGACCTTGCCATCCCGGAAAGGGGTGATGACCGCTGGAAAAGAGCCCTGAAATCGAGCGAGGTCGTATGTCATAATTTTGCCGGGTCCAGTATGTTTACACGGCGGAAACTAAAGCCTCGGTGCGTTTCGAACAAGCCGGGTTAACTGGATGCTTCCGCACCGCATGTGATACTGATCCACAAGGTCTTTGTACCCGCACAAGGGGATGTGATCGGCATGCCCGCCCTCGGGCCCGCGCGCAGGATGGTTGAACTTGAGATTTGAGCCCCGAAAAGTCTGGACGCGTTTCTGCTGGCGCATGACGACGGCACTGACACTGGGCATCCTGGGAGCGGGCCTCGTACAGGCCCAGACCATGTCGCCGGTCTATGACGATGACGGCACGCGCAATATCCGCCCCCACGCGCAGTTTCTCTCGGCGTCCGACCTGTCGACGCTGGACCGCGCCTTCGATGCCGCAGACCGCAAGGACTGGGACAAGGCCCGCGAGATAGCAGCCGGCATTTCGAACGCGCCCGCACGTGATCTGGTCCTCTGGAGGTGCTTCGTCACCAAGGACAACGGAGCACCCTTCACCGAAATCAGCCGCTTCATTGCCACGCACCGCGACTGGCCCAACCAGCGCGGACTTCAGGCTCGCGCCGAGGAAGCCATGCCGGCCGACGCCATGGCCGCATCGGACGTGATCGACTGGTTCCAGGGTCGCGAACCCGTGTCTGGCGAGGGCATGTTCAAGCTGGGAGATGCCTACCTGCGCAAGGGCCAGGATACCGCGGCACGCACATGGCTGCGACGTGGCTGGATCGAAGGCAACTTCACGCTCGACCGCATTTCCGTGCTGTCGTCGAAATACGGCAACCATCTCACCGCCGATGAGCACAGGAAGCGTGCCAGCCGCCTTGTCTGGGCAAACGAATACGGCCAGGCCAATGCCATGGCGAACTGGTTGCCGGCAGATGTCGAAGCCATGATCGAGGCCCGCATCAAGCTGCGCCAGGCCACCCGCGATGCCGACGCAGCCTATGGCCGGGTGAAGGCGGACCTCCAGCAGGACGCCGGCCTCCTGTTCGACCGCGCCCGCTGGCTCCGCAAGCGCGACAAGGACGCAGACGCGCGCCCGCTCCTGCTGCAGTCTGCGGCGAACCTGGACGGGCCGGCCCCCTCGGCCGAGGAATGGTGGACCGAGCGGAACTACCAGGCGCGCGAAGCCCTCGATGAAGGCAATCCCCAGCAGGCCTACCAGATCGCCTCGACCCACGCGATCCGCAAGGACGCAGTCATCAGCTACGCCGAGGCAGAGTTCCTCGCGGGCTGGATTGCGCTGAGATACCTGAACAAGCCCGACACGGCCTATGATCATTTCGTGCGCCTGCGCGAGGCGGTGACGGCCCCGATCAGCGCCGCGCGTGGCCACTACTGGGCCGGCCGCGCCGCCGAGAAGCAGGGCCGCAGCGCCGAGGCGACGCGCCAGTTCAATGCAGCAGCCCAGTTCCCGATGACCTTCTATGGCCAGGTTGCGGCGGCGACGCTGAACCCCAAGGCCAACATCGACCCTCCGTCCCAGCGCGGGACATCCGGATCGCGCCAGTCATTCAGGGAGCAGGGACTGGTGCAGGCCATGCACGCCCTGGCGGATGTCGGCTCCGAGGGCCTCTTGCGCACCTTTGCGCTGGCGGCAGCCGAAAACTTCTCCGACCGGGACCAGTACGTGTTCCTTGTCGAGTATCTCAGGCAGTTGAACCAGCCCGCCCTCGCGCTGCGTGTTGCCAAGCGGGGGATCCAGAAGAACCTGCCGGTGCTGGACATTGCCTATCCGACGATTTCGCTCCCCGCGTGGCGAGGCAACGGGACCGTTCCCGAAAGCGCGCTGATCATGGGCCTGACCCGCCAGGAAAGCGAGTTCGACCCAGAAGCCCAGTCAGGCGCAGGCGCACGGGGCCTGATGCAGCTGATGCCGGCGACCGCAAGCCTGACAGCGCGCCGCCACTCCATCCCCTATGGGGGCAAGGCGGACCTGTTCACGCCCTCGACGAACCTGCAACTGGGCATGGCGCACGTCTCTGACCTCCTTGCTGACTTCGCCGGCTCCTACATCCTTTCGATCGCGGCCTACAACGCCGGCGGCGGGCGCAGCAACCAGTGGATCGGCACCTACGGCGACCCCCGGAACGCCAGCGCCGACGCCCTCGACTGGATCGAGCGCATCCCCTTCAGCGAGACCCGCAACTACGTCCAGCGTGTCCTCGAGAACACCCAGGTCTACCGCGCCGTCCTGGCTGGCCGGCCTGTGCCGTTCGGGGTGCTGAACGACCTGCGCCGCGGCGGCTTTACCGAGGTGGCGTCCAACGGCGCTCAATTCTCCTCGACCGCAACCTCCTCCTCTCCCCCGGGGGCAGCAGCCGCCACCACCGCCACAGCGGCGGCCGCTGTCGCATCACCGCAGGCTCCGGCAAAATCCATCGTGGCTTCATCGCCTGTTTACGATGACGACGAGGTCGCAGCCAAGCCGACGAAGAAGAAGACGGCAACCAAGCCGACCAAGAAGAAGAAGAAAAAGAAGAAGCGCCGCAGCAACTAGCCACCGGCCCCGCCGGCACATGGCACCACGTGCGCCTCGAAAAATTGGGCACCGTTCATCATGGCTGTTCGAAAAGTCTTAAGCCTCGTGGACTAGCTTTCCACCAACAACAAACAGTTCCTGCTGGTGGTGGTTTCCATGAGTAAGCTCGGCTTCACGGCGTTCCTCTTTTCGTGCGGCTTCTTCGGCTGGGTCTTCGCCGCCCTGATGTCGGTGCCAGCCTACATCTGACCCCGGATCAGCCTTCGTCCTGCACGGACCGGATGAGCCGCTTCAGCAGATTGTTGAAGCGCGCCGGGGCCTCGAGGCCCGGCATCTGCGCCACGCCCTTCATCAACGAGAAGTGTGACCGACGCCCCAGCGCCGCCATTTCCCGCGCACGCGCAATGGCGTGCGGAAAGTCGAACGCTCCGCAAACGAAGGCCGCCGGCTGCGAGATCCCCGCAAACCGGCGATACCGGTCAGGGGCCGCCATGTCCTGCAGTCCGTTTGAGCGCCTCAGCGCCATCGCGACCATGTCCTGAAACAGGACACGTGTGTTTCCCTCAACCCGCCCCTCCGCCTGCGCAGGTCCATCGAGGAAGGCCCGCGTCATCAGCCGGTTGAGCCACGCCATGTCGCCCGCCCGCCGGGCAAGCTCCATCTCGTCGACAAGCCGTTGCAGCGCGCCCTGCGGCGATGTCTCGGGCGGCAAGCCTCCCGTCACGGGCGAGACAAGCACAAGCCCGTCGACCCGTCGGGGATGCGCGGCCGCATGGTCGATGGCAATCCTGCAACCCTCGCCACTCGCCACCAGGATCGCACTGTCGGCATCGAGCGCCTCCAGGATCGCATCCAGGTCCTTCACGTGCGCATGCGCCGGTCCCGCCGGCGAGGACTCCCCGAACCCACGCCGGTCATAGGCAATGACCCGGTAACGCGCCGAGAGCGCACCGAGCGGCGCCCACCACATGCGACGGTCACAGACGGCGCCATGGAGAAACACGACAAGCTGGCCCTGCCCGGCCATGCTGGCGGCCAGCGTCCCGCGGCCCGCGCGGATCGCGACATGCGACAGCGCTTCCCCCGCGGCCCGCCTCGCCCTCAATGGAGCGTGGCCTCGGGATCGCGGCCACCGATCAGGATCTGGAGCCGGCTCTGGGCATCGCCCTCGGCAAAGCACCGGGCAAGCGCCTTGGGGCTTGCATCCGCCGCATCCTGAACCCGGCCCTCGGCGGCGAGCCGCAGCAGCCGCTTTGTCTCCGACACGGCCACCGGCGACAGCGACACGAAATGGGAGGCGAGCTGCTGCACGGCAGGCCAGAAGTCAGGCGTCGTCGCCACGTTCGACACCAGGCCCAGCATGAAGGCCCGCTCGGCCGTTACAACGCCACCGGTCAGCGCCAGTGCGGCCGCCGACCCGATCCCGCTGATACGCTGCAGCCGGCCCAGCGCGCCACCGCCCGAACTCAGGCCCACATTGATGCCCGGCAGGCCGAACCTTGCATCCGAACGGGCCAGCCTGATGTCGGCATGCAGCGCCAGTTCGAACCCGGCGCCGAGGCAGGATCCCTTCACGGCCGCGATCACCGGCACATGAAGCGCCGTCAGCCGCTCGTGAATCCCCCGCAGCTGCAGCCCGACCTGCTCGATGTCCGCCGGCATCATCGTGGCAAGCTCGGCGACGTCCATGCCCACCGAAAAGGGCTCGTCGCCCGCGCTCGTCAGCACGACGACGCGCAAGCCCCTGTCACCCGCAAGCTCGTCGAGCGCCCCGGCAAGGACGCGGCGCAGGTCGCCGTTGATGGAATTGGAGGCCTCGGGCCTGTTGAAGGACAACGTTGCGATCCCGGCCTGCTTTTCGACCGTCAGGACCGTGTCGCGCCCGCGTCTGGAGGAAGCATCGCTCATCGTGGAGGGCAATATAGCCGATCCCGACGCCGCGTTTGTCAAAAAAATGGCGGAGCCGGGATATCCCGGGCCCCCGCCGATGGCCTCGAGTGCCGTAAGGTCTAGTGCGCGGTTTCCTGCAGCCAGAGCCGCGCCAGCCGCTGCGCCTCGGCGATGTCGTTCGAGGACATCTGCTGCGCAAGCTCGGCGCGCCACAGCCGCGCCTCCGAGACGCCCTTCATGGCGGCAAGGTTGAAATACTTGTGCGCACGGACGAGGTCCATCTCCACGCCCTGCCCCGTCGAGTAGCAGAGCCCCAGCTGGTACAGGGCCTGCGGCTTGCCGGCCTTGGCCTCACCCTCGAAATCTTCCACCGTGTTGATGTCCAGCAAAGCCACGTCGTTTCACTCCCCACATTCTCCGGCGGAATTGTCTCTCATTCCGCTCGATCAGCCACGCAAGCATGAGGGGTTAGGCTGAATGCAACGTTAAACTTAGAGGCTTATATTCCTTAATCGGGGACATCATGATGCGGGTTAAGGCAGTCGCGCGAAACATCCGAAAACCAGCCAGATTGGCGCCTTCCAGGCCTTAACGGAAGATTCGGGGACGTGTTAACAGGGCATCGTCTGCCAAATTTTTTGGACGCTTTGACAGGCCGCGACTGTCCCATTGCAGGGCAGGCACCCGCCCAAACGCAAACCGGGCGCGCAACCCGCTCCAGAGGGAGTTGCACGCCCGGTTGAACCCTGGAGGGCGCCCCTAAAGACCCCAACAGGGTCCCGGTTCCGCCTCCATCATGCAGCCCGCATGGGGCTGCACATGGGAATTACTTCTTCTTCGCGGCCTTCTTGACGGCGGCCTTCGGCTTCGCAGCAGCCTTCGTCGCGGTCTTCGCTGCCGGCTTCTTCGCCTTCTTCTTCGCTACCATTGGCATGTCAGTAACTCCTTCGTTACGGGTGAAAGCGCACCGCGCGCCTTCAGATAGCTACATATTGGTGCCTTTGCGCATGCTACGCAACATCTCGTGTCACGACAGGTGATGCACGAAAGACACGCCGTCACGGAACCGTTGAAAATAAAGACATCCGTGCAATCGTCAGCACACAGAACAATTGCAGTTGCCGGTGCTGCCGGCGACACCGCGCGGATCAAAACGCGCGAATCAGCGCGAATCGCCACCGCAGCCTCAGGCAAATCCCGCACGGTCTGCAGCGCCATGGACCGAGATCTTCTCACCCGACACATACGAGTTGCGATCCGAAACCAGGAAGCGGACCACATTGGCGATGTCTTCAGGCGCACAGACATGACCGAAGGGTGAATTCGCATCCAGCTCATGGATCTGCTGCACGCCGCGCGACCTGGCGAGGCGCTGCCCCATGTCGGTATCGGTCAGCGGCGGCGCCACAACGTTGACGCGGATATTGTGGGGCCGCTCTTCCTTGGCCAGCGTGAATGCCAGCGCCTCAAGCGCGGCCTTTCCCATGTTGTAGGGCGCACCCCGCGCCGCAAACCCCAGTGTGGCCACGCTCGAGATCATGATGATGTCGCCCCGCTTCTGCTGCCTCATCTGCGGCAGGACCAGCCTGGACATGTAGAAAGGCGCCAGCGCATGCACGCCGATCACGCGCTGCATTTCCGCAGGATCCGTATCGGCAACCGTCATGCCCCGGCTTGCAATCCCGGCATTGTTGACGAGGATCGACACCGGCCCCAGCGCCGACCCCACGGCTTCGACCATGCGCCCGCAGGCCTCGACATCATCGACCGATGCCTGCACCACGATCGCCCGCCGCCCCAGGACCCGGATTTCAGCCGCCGTGCGCTCGGCCTCGTCCTGCTCGCGCCGATAATTGACGGCGACGTCTGCACCATCCGCCGCAAGGCCAAGGGCAATCGCCCGCCCGATCCCGCGGCTGGCACCTGTGACCAGCGCAATCCTTCCCGTCAGTGACATGACCGTCTCTCTCTCCTGATTGAACCAAACCCGGCAGCAGGCAGGCCGGGCACAGTCTCTATAGCCCGATCTCGGAAGCACCCAGCTGGAACGGACCGCCGCCGCCCCGCATCACGGGTCCGAGCAGCCCCACGGCCCGCGGCATCAATTGCTCGGCAAAGAACTGGGCAACGGCGATGCGGGTCGAAAGGAATGCCGCATCCTGCCCCGCCTCGCCCATCAGGCGCCGCGCCCCGATGGCACCCCGGGCCAGATAGAAGCCGCCCGCCAGAAGCCCCATCATCTGCAGGTAGGGTTGCGATCCGGGCAGCGCCTCATAGGGCGACGAGCGCATCGTCGCCTGCAGCCAGGCCGTTGCGTCGACGCAAGCCCCCTGCACCTTCGCAAGCTCGGAACCGATGGAGGCAAGCACCGGGTCGCCCGTGGCACACTGTGCCGCAGTCGCCGACACGTCCTCGAGGAACGCCCGCACCGCGCCGCCACCATCGAGCGCCAGCTTGCGCCCGATGAGATCGATCGACTGGATGCCGTTCGTTCCCTCGTAGATCGGCGTGATGCGCGCATCGCGGAAATGCTGGGCCACCCCCGTGTCTTCGACGAAGCCCATGCCGCCATGGACCTGGACACCCAGTGACGTCACCTCGACAGCCATGTCCGTGCTCCAGGCCTTCGAGATCGGGATCAGCAGCTCCTCGCGTGCCTTCGCCGCCGCGCGTATCTCGGCGCTCTCGCCGTGCCGGGCAAGGTCGATGGCCACCGCATTCGCAAGGCAGATGGCACGCGCGGCCTCGATCATCGCCTTCTGCGTCAGCAGCATGCGCCTCACATCCGCATGGAAGATGATGGGCACCATGTCGCGCGCTTCATGCTGCAGGCCGAATGGCTTGCCCTGCCGGCGCTCACGCGCATGGGCAAGCGACTGCTGGAAGCTGCGCTCCGCAACCCCGACGCCCTGCATCCCGATCGCAAGCCGGGCCGAGTTCATCATCGTGAACATGGCCGACATGCCCTTGTTCTCGGCACCGATCAGGAACCCGGTCGCCCCGCCGCCGTCGCCGAACGCCATCACGCAGGTCGGTGAGCCGTGGATCCCGAGCTTGCGCTCAAGCCCCACGCACCGCAAGTCATTGCGCAGTCCCGGCCGTCCCTGCTCGTCGGGCAGGTACTTCGGCACAAGGAAAAGCGAGATGCCACGCGTGCCCGGCGGTGCATCCGGCAGGCGCGCAAGCACCAGGTGCACGATGTTCGCCGCCGCGTCGTGCTCGCCCCAGGTGATGTAGATCTTGGTGCCGGTGATGCGGTAGGTGCCGTCGGCCTGCCGGACGGCCCGCGCCTTCAGGGCACCTACATCCGATCCGGCCTGCGGTTCGGTCAGGTTCATCGTGCCCGACCACTCGCCACTCACGAGCTTGGGCAGGTACATCTGCCGCTGCGCATCCGAGCCATGGGCCACGAGCGCATCGATGGCTCCCTGGCTCAACAGGGGGCAAAGGCCGAACGCCATGCTGGCCCCATTCCACATCTCCTGCACGGCAAGGCCCAGCGCATGCGGCAACCCCTGCCCGCCATAGGCAACAGGTCCCGTGACGCTGCCCCATCCGCTGGCGACGAACTGGCCATAGGCGTCGGCAAAACCGGTGGGCAGCACGACACGCCCATTCTCGAGCCGCGCTCCTTCGACGTCGCCATTGCGATTGAGAGGTCCGATCACCTCGCTCGCAAACCGGCCCGCCTCCTCAAGGATGGCCGAAACCACATCCTCGCCAAAGTCCCCATAGGCAGCATTTCCATGGAGCGAGCCAATGCCGGCAATCGAATCAAGGGCAAATCGGATTTGTCGAACGGGGGCTGCATATGTCATTGATGGGACCTGAGGCCTGCGCGATGCGTCCGCACACTGCGACAGGCCGGGCAAGTCAATCAAGGAGTTTTCATGCGCTGGCTTCTGATACTCGCGATCGCTGCGTCACCCTGGGCCGCAGCGCAGGCCGATACCTCGCTGAACCCGAAATCCGCACCCAAGGGAACCTACCGTCTGGACCCGCGCCACACCCTGGCCCAGTTCTGCATCCGGCATATGGGCCTCAGCGACTACTGTGGCCGCTTCAGCAAGGTTACGGGGACGCTGAACTTCAACGGCACCCAGCCCGAGAAAAGTTCCGCCCGCATCGAGCTCGACGTGACTTCGATCGACACGCTGTCGAAGGAACTCGACGAGAAGCTGAAGACACAGTTCTTCGAGACGGCCCGCCATCCGATGGCACGCTTCACGACAACAAGCATCCGCGTCACCGGCGAACGTACCGGCATCGTCGCCGGCACGCTGGAACTGCACGGCGTCTCCAAGCCCGTCGAGATGGCGGTCACCTTCAACGGCGGCCTCATGCACCCGTTTGCCAACGCCTACGCAATCGGCTTCTCGGGAACAACCACGATCGCGCTCGATGACTTCGGCTTCCCGGAAGTGTCGTGGCGATCCTTCGTCGGCGACAACGTGAAGCTGACACTCGAAGTCGAGTTCATCGCGGAGAAATAGGAAACATGACCGACACGGCGCGCTACAACACCGTCGCCATGGCCCTTCACTGGATCATGGCGCTTGCGATCATATCGCTGATTGTCGTTGGAAAGGTGATGAGCGACCTGTCAAACAGCGATCCGCTGAAGTTCGAACTCTACCAGATGCACAAGTCCGCGGGGCTTACGATCCTCGCGCTCGCCGTCTTCAGGATCCTGTGGCGCCTGCTGCACCGGCCTCCGGCGCTGCCGGTCACCATGAAGCCCTGGGAACGCTTCGCGGCGGGCTTCACCCACCTTGCCTTCTACGTTCTCATGATCGCCATCCCGCTGACCGGCTGGGCCATGGCGTCCACCTCATCCTCCGGCGTGCCGACGCTCTGGTTTGGCCTCTTCGAGGTTCCAGCGCTTCCCGGCCTGTCGGGCAGCGAGGAAATGCATGACATCCATGAAGCCTCGGAAGAGGCGCACGAGATCCTCGCAAACCTCACGATCCTTCTGCTATTGCTCCACGTCGGCGCCGCCCTGAAGCACCACTTCTGGAACCGCGACGACGTGCTGAAGCGCATGCTTCCATTTGTCCGCTCGGGGAACAAAGCCACATGACCAGGTTCATCAGCTCGTTCATCGCCGCTTTGCTCCTGGCGCTGGCGCTGCCCGCAACAGCCGCCCCGGACTGGACCGTCGACGCTGCCAGGAGCCGGCTTGCCTTCAAGGTCACCGTCAACGGTCAGGTCGTTGACGGACGCTTCCCGGGCTTCGGCTCGGTGATACGCTTCGACCCGGCAGACCTTGCCTCGTCATCGGTCAAGATCACCGTGGACACGACGGGCATCAAGACGGGTGACGCCACGCGCGACGCCATGCTGCCCAAGCCGGCCTGGTTCAACGTACTGGGCTTTCCCCAGGCGACATTCCAGAGCACGCGCTTCGTTGCCGACGGACCGGGTCGCTTCATCTGCGAAGGAAAGCTGACCATCAAGGGCATCACGAAGGACATCAGGCTGCCCTTCTCGATCGACATACGCGGCAAGAAGGCCGTGGTACGCGGCACGGGCACCATCCGCCGCCTCGACTACAGGATTGGTGAAGGACCGGACTTCGCAACCGGCACACCCGTAGCCCTCGAGGTCAAGGTGCTCTTCGACGTCACCGCGACGCGGAAGAACTAGCAGGTCGAAACCCATGGCCATTTGCGCGCCGACGGCAGAGAACCTGCGCGAGGCCGCGCGCCTGTTGCGCGAAGGACGTCTCGTCGCCTTCCCGACCGAAACGGTCTATGGTCTCGGTGCCGATGCGACAAGCGACAGCGCCGTCGCTGCCATCTTCAGCGCCAAGGGCCGCCCACAGTTCAACCCGTTGATCGTGCATGTACCAGGCCTGGCGGCAGCCACCCGACTGGCCGACATGAGCGATGTCGCAAAAAGGCTGGCGGCTCGGTTCTGGCCAGGTCCGTTGACGCTCGTGATGCCCAGACGCAGCGACTGTGGCATATCCTGGCTTGCAACGGCCGGCCTCGAGACGATCGCCCTGCGTTGCCCGGCACATGGCGTCGCGCAGGCCTTGCTCGAGGCATTTGGAGGCCCCCTTGCAGCACCCAGCGCCAA
>JAGWXR010000072.1 GCA_018969785.1 Alphaproteobacteria bacterium | reverse complement strand
AGATACGCGCTGTTGGTGCTGGGTGGAAACAGTGCCATGGTCAATTTCCCGCCTCGGCAGGGGTTAGGGGCTCGCCCCAGACTTCCAGATGGTTGGCACGAAGAATCTGGCGGTTGGTGCGCAGTGTGAGGATTTCTGCGAGGCCCGTGTCGGCAAGCAGCCTGTCGATTCTTGCCCGCGCGCCTGGTGCGACTTTTTCCGCAGCAGCCTGTATTTTTTGAAGCAGATAGAGCCTGTATGGCATGACAGCGACTTGCAGTTGATGGCCGCGCCATATGAACGTGGTCACGCCGATGCTTCGATCCTGAATGCGGTCCAGTCCGTTCGTCCCAGGCACAATCCCTGGGCGGACCGAAAGCCAATCATTCGTGTACTGAACATAAGCGCGAATCTCGGGGAGGTAATCTTGCGCCACAAAGCGCAGTAGGGCCATCAGGGTTTCGGGCACCTCGTCATCGGCAAACAGGCTCTCGGGCACATCCCCATACTCGCCCGCGTCATGGTCGGCGCGGTTCATCCGCTCGGTCCAGCGCCACACGCGGTGCGCCGTCTGCTGCATGAGGCGGGCAGGGTGGGGGTCTCGCGCCAGATGCGCGTAGAGCGGCGCGATCAGGCCATAGTCGCCGATTGTCGGCCGCCCACCCAGGAGATAGGGCGAGCCCGCGAGGTGCGCATTGAAAAGGCGCAGGAACTCTGCATAGGACGCCTCGACCGCCGGAATGCTCTCGGGCGTCACGCCGAAGCTCGCCATCGCCTTGCGCATGCGCGTGGATGCCATTGCAAAGATGCCGGCCTGCACGTCGTCGGGCGCGCCCGTCGGCGCCAGCGACGACGAAAAATCGATCGACAGGAACGCCTTGTTCACCTCGTCGAAATTCCAGCGGTAATGCATCGCTGGCCGCAGCAGTCCCTCGCCACCGAACAGCTCGAAGATCTGCCCGATGAGCGCGTGCAGCGGTGTCGAGGGATAGGCGGGATAGCGCGTGCCACCCTTCGCCTCGAAATGCGCGATGATGTCCGATCCGTCCTGCACCAGCGTGCCATCGGCACCCTCGAGCACCGGGATGATCCAGCGCCCGAGCTTCGGCACAAGCTCCTCGCGGAACCGATGCTCGCCCGCGGCGCGGTTCTCGAAGGGGATGCGCTGCTTGACCAGATAGCTGCGCGCCTTGCCGGTATAGAGCGAGCCCGGCGTGCCATGCAGGCGATAGGTCATCGCGTGCCCGCTCCGCCCAGCATGGACAACAGCAACCCGCGGCTCGGTGGCACCTCGTTGTTGACGAGCTCCACGAAGGCCTTCTCGACAGCCGCAGGCCCGTCTGTGCGCGTGATCGAGAACGTGCCGGCGATCGACGCCGTGATCTGCGCACCGGCCATCATGGCCTTGCCGATCAGCACGCCTGGGCCCCACTCCTTGTTCCGTCGCCCGATATGCGCGGGCGCAAAAAAGAACGTAGGCTTCGCGCCGGGCAACTCGCCGCGCGTCCGGTCCTCTTCCCAGTGTGTCGCGCCCACGATGCAGCTCTCGACCACGTTGGCGCCGACATGCCGGTGCACCGCACTCACGACAGGCCCCGAGCCCGACATGTCGACGAAGATCGTGGGCAATGAAGCGTCGATGGCGCTGACCCTGTCATAGGTCTCGACCTGGTCGCATACTTTCAGCGCCTGCACGAAGCCGACATTGCCGGGCGAGGTGAGGCCGACAACGCGCTGTCCGGCCGCCTTGTCGTGATGGACGAGCCACGCCAGTCCGAACCCTGTTTTCGATGAGGCCGAGGCAATGACGACCTGCTTTGCCCCGAAGAATTCGTTGGCCACGAAATAGTCGTAGAGCACATAGGACGTGGCAAAGAGCGGGAACAGCACGCAGCGCGCGTCCTCCGCCTGTCTGACCGGCGCCGGATCATCCTTCGTCCGCATGAAGTCGTTGTAGAGGCCCGGCAGTGGCTGGCGGTGCGCCGCCATGTCGGTGAACTGCCGCGCATTCACCTTGCCCGGCTGCAGCACCGCATGGGTTGCCATGGGTAGGAAGCCCCAGATCCGCTCACCCACCGGGATCTCGTTGCTGCGTGACTCCACGACATCGGCAAAGCCCCAGACCGGTACCTTCCCCCAGTCGCCCTCGGCCGGATAGTACTTCCAGTACCCGATCATGTCGCCCGAGACGGCATAGCTCACATTGTTCGCGGTCAGTCCGAACTTGTCGATCTTCACCAGCACCTCACCCTCCGCCAGCGGCGCCAGCTGGCGCTCAACGACCTTGGTCTTCCGAAGATTGCCGCGTTCGACCCAGAGTTCGGTGGTGTGCATGAGCGAGCGTTCCTGTCGCGATGAGGGTTGCTTCGTGTCTGTGCAAAGTAGTGGCACAGCAAGTGTCACTTTACAAGCACCCCGTCATGGCCGCGTCGCGCGGGCATGACGAGCCTTCAAGGGGGCAGGGGCCGCGAGGCATCCGGGCGGTCGTGGCGGTTCAATCACACTCGTGACCATGTCGCCGAACAAAAAGCCGGCGTGACGCCCGCGCTCCCGGGAACGCGGGCGTCCCGCCCGCTCCTCTGCCCCGTCATCGCCGCGCGACGCGGTCATGGCGAACCGGATGGCGAGGGATCAGGCCACCGCACACCTGCTACATCCTGTTACAATTCCATGCTCGCTTGCCGCCTCGTGTTGCGGCATGACGTGGCCCCCGCGTTGACCCGCAAGCCAGTTGCGGAGCAACGGCGCTTTGCAGGGTCCAGACATGAGCGATACCGAATCCCGATCTCTCAGGGCGGCAAGCCGTCCCATGGCCGACAGGCGCTCGGTCCAGAGGATGCCTCCAGAATGTACGCTTGACGTAACGCATAAAAGCGGGTAAGGCTTGCGATGATCCTGGACTATCGGGATGCACGTACCCGGCGATTTGCCCTGGGCGAGCGTGTGAAGGTCTTTGAGCCCTTTCGGCGTCAGGCTGAAAATCGGCTCGAGCGGCTGGATGCCGCGCCACATGGGGCCAAGCCAGGTTGAGATTGTCGACTACCACTGAGGCAAGCATGGCACGCACACCCGTCCACCCGGGCGAGATCCTGGAAGAAGAGCTTGACGGGCTTGGGGTCACGCCCACCGAGCTGGCGCGGCAGCTTCGGGTGCCGGCCAACCGCATCACCAGCATTGTCAACGGCACGCGCAGCATAACCGCGGACACCGCCCTCCGGCTTGGACACTGGTTCGGCACCAGTGCCGAGTTCTGGCTGAACCTGCAGCAGGCATACGAGCTGCGCCTGGCCGAGCGCGAGAGCGGGCGCGAAATCCGGCGCCTGCCGCGCAAGGGCGAGATGCGGCCCTGACAAAGGGCAGCCTTGATTTGCGCACGCCGAGTACCAAGATAGGCGGCTACTCTCATTCCCCCGCCAGCACAGAAAGCCTGCCCGCGTGACCGACACTACCCACCAACTCGCCCGCCTCATCGACGACGCCCGCCGCATCGTGGTCTTCACGGGCGCGGGCATCTCGACCGAGTCCGGCATCCCCGACTTCCGCAGCCCCGGCGGGTTCTGGACGAAGAACCGGATGATCTACTTCGACGAGTTCGTCAGTTCCCGCGACGCCCGCGTGGAGGCCTGGACGCGTCTGTTCGAGGGACGCCCGACCATGCTCGCCGCCACGCCCAATGCCGGCCACCGCGCGATCGCACGCCTCACAGAGGAGGGCAAGGTCACCGATGTCATCACCCAGAACATCGACGGCCTGCACCAGGCCTCCGGCGTGCCCGCCGACCGCGTGATCGAGATCCACGGCAATGTGACCTACGCCAAGTGCCTCGCCTGCGGCCAGCGCCACGAGTTCGACGAGATCGAGCCTGTCTTCCGCCAGACGAAGGAGCCGCCCACGTGCCGGCGCTGCAACGGCATCGTGAAGTCGGCGACCATCTCCTTTGGCCAGGCCATGCCCGAAGAAGAGATGGCCCGCGCCGCCGCCGCCGCGCGCGCCTGCGACCTGTTCCTGGCCATCGGATCCTCGCTCGTGGTCTACCCGGCGGCCGGCCTGCCCATGGCAGCAAAACGCAGCGGTGCGAAACTCGTGATCCTCAACCGCGACCCCACCGAGCTTGACGACCACGCAGACCTGGTCCTGAACGCGGAAATCGGCCCCACGCTGGGCCGGATCGTGGGAGTAAATTAACCGGGCTTTGCGACACTCGGGTCCTCGTGCTACTCCCCTTTTCGACTTGTCGTTAACCCAAGGAAGAATGGCCTATGGCTTCGCTTTTGACGCTGAACAAGGAAGAAGAAAACAAGCCGGCGGAGCCCACGCCCTTCACGGCCATTCCCCAGGCGCTGTTCAAGTCGCGCACGGTGCTCATCTTCGGCGAGGTCGACATGAAGATGGCCGAGCGGGTGACCGCGAACCTTCTGGCGCTCGCCGCCGACGACCCGAACAAGGACATCAAGGTCATCCTGCACTCGCCGGGCGGCCACGTCGAATCCGGTGACACGATCCACGACATGGTCAGGGCCCTGCGCCCGCGCATCAAGATGATCGGCACGGGCTGGGTCGCCTCGGCCGGCACGCACATCTATCTCGGCGCCGACAAGGCAAACCGCTTCTGCCTGCCGAACACCCGCTTCATGGTCCACCAGCCCGCCGGCGGCATCCGCGGCACGGCCTCCGACATCGAGATCGAGGCTGAGGAGATCCTGAAGATGCAGGAGCGCATCAACCGCACCATCGCCGACGAGACCGGCCAGCCGATCGCCAAGGTCCGCGAGGACACCGACCGGAACTACTGGATGTCGTCCGAAGAGGCCAAGGCCTATGGCATCGTGGGCCGCGTGATCGAGCGGATCGACCAGGCGTGACACAGGCGGCGCCGCGCCCTGTGCCCTGGTGGCAGGGCGCCGTCGTCTACCAGATCTACCCGCGCTCGTTTTGCGACGCCGACGGCGATGGCGTGGGCGACCTGAAGGGCATCGCCTCGAAGTTCGACTACATCTCGTCGCTGGGCGTCGAGGCGATCTGGCTTTCGCCCATCCATCCCTCGCCCAACCGCGACTTCGGCTATGACGTCGCCGACTTCGACGCGGTCGCCCCCGAGATGGGCACGCTCGAGACCTTCGATGCCCTGATCGCCGAGGCCCACCGCCGCGGTCTCAAGGTCATCATGGACGAGGTGCTCTCGCACACGAGCGACCTGCACCCCTGGTTCCAGGAAAGCCTGAAGTCCCGTGAAGGCGACAAGGCCGACTGGTACGTCTGGGCCGACCCGCGCGAGGACGGCACGCCGCCCAACAACTGGCTCAGCGTCTTCGGCGGACCCGCCTGGTCCTATCACCCGGCGCGCCGGCAGTACTACTTCCACAAGTTCCTCAAGCAGCAGCCCAAGCTGAACCTCTACAACCCCGACGCCCGCAAGGCCGCGCTTGATGTGCTCAGGTTCTGGCTTGATCGCGGCGTCGACGGCTTCCGCCTCGATGTCGCCAACTCCTATCTCCATGACGCGGCCCTGCGCGACAACCCGGCCGTGCCAATGGCCGAGCGCACCGCCCATCACTGGGGACACGCGCCCAACCTGCAGCGCCGCACGCGCGACTCCAACCTGCCCGAGAACCGCGAGGTGCTCGACGAGATCCGCGCGCTGGTCGACCGATACGGGGACAGGTTCGTCTTCGGCGAGTTCTCCGAAGAGCCGGGCCTGCTCGGTCACTTCGCCGGACGCGACCATGGCCTGCACACGGGCTATACCTTCACCTTCCTCGAGGACCGCAGCTTCCGCCCGCGGGTCTTTGCCGACCACTACGCCTTCCTCGGCGCCATCGACGGCCTGTGGCCCTGCGTGACCATGTCGAACCACGACGTGCCACGCACGGTGACGCGCTATGGCCGCTCGCTCGAGGCCAACCCCGCGCTGGCCCGCCTTGCGCTCACGCTGCTCATGACGCTGAAGGGCACGGTCCTGCTCTACCAGGGTGAAGAGCTGGGCCTGCCCGATGGCCCCATCGAGCGCCACCAGATCCGCGATCCCGTGGGCGAGCTCTACTTCCCCTTCAGCAAGGGGCGCGACCCCTGCCGCACGCCCATGCCCTGGGTTTCGGGCAAGCCCAATCTCGGCTTCACCTATGGCGAGCCCTGGCTGCCGATGGCGCCCGCCCATGGGCCGCTGGCGGCCGCAAGCCAGGAGCGTGACCAGGCCTCGACGCTGCATTTCACGCGCAGCCTCGTGACCCTGAGAAAGGCCCACCCCGTGCTGCGCAGGGGCGAGATCTCCATGCTTGAAGCCAGCGACCAGGTCCTGGCCTTCGAGCGTGTGTCCGCGCCCTCGCGCGCGCTGTGCCTCTTCAACCTGTCGCGCACGCCTGCCACGACAGCGTGCGCCCCTGAAGGCCTCACGCCCATCCTCGAGATCGGCTCGGTTTCGCGGGCAGGGGGCCAGTTGAACCTCGGTCCGCACTCTGCAATCATTCTGGAGGGCAGGGCGGCAGGGGCTTGAAGAACATGGCGCGACGGGAGCATGCAGCAGGCGTGGTGCTTGCGCTTTCATGGCTGGCCCTCGTCACGCCCGCCACGGCCGCGCCCGACCGCATCCGCTTCCTCGAGGGGCCCGCGGCCCTTGCAAAGATGTCCCCGGAACAGCAGGCAGCCCCCGTCCAGGGCTATCTCTCGCCCGAGCAGCGTTCCGCCATCGCCGCATCCGTGCAGCCCCCGCCCGTTGCCGGCATGCAGGCCGCAAAGGCCGAGACCGAGCTCTTCCAGTACCTGCAGGGCCTCTCCGCAACCAGGCGCTGGCAGGTGGCGCTCGACGACGACGCCACGGTCTATCCGCGCTTCACCGACCAGATCGGCTTCCGCCTCGACCGCGAGACGGCGCCCGCCCTCGTGACGCTGCTGAACCGCGTCGCCGAGGACACGATGGCCATCGCCGCCGAGGCCAAGGCCCGCAACCCGCGCCTGCGGCCCTATCAGGCGGCCCGGCTCGCCCGCGTCTGCGGCTTTGCGAACGCGCCGACGCCCGATGCGGCGGCCAAGGGCACGGGCTACCCGTCGGGCCATGCCGCCGTCGCCTGGGGCACCGCACTCGTCCTCGTCGAGGTTGTGCCGCAGGGCGCGCAGGCCATCATCGGACGCGCCGTCGCCTTCGGCCAGAGCCGCGTCGTGTGCGGCCTGCACTACCCGGCCGACATCGAGGCCGGCCAGTTCATCGGCAGCGAGGTCCTGGCAAGGGCCTTCGAGGCCCCGGACTTCCGGCGCGACCTCGCCTGCGCGCGGCGCGAGATCGAGGCCATAAGGAACGGCCAGAAGGCCGGCGACCTTCCGGCCTGCACGCCAGCACCCTGATCAATATGTCCCCGAAAAGAAAAGGGCCGCCCGGGTGTCCCCGGCGCGGCCCTTGTCATGCGGGTTGCGCGTCAGCGCGAAGAGGAAAGCCTCAGGCGTCCTTCTTCTTGCCCTTCTTCTTGGGTTCGCCGTCGTCAGCCTCGTCATCGGCCTTGGCCGACTTCTTGCGCTTGCCTTCGGCCTTCTCCTCGGCAGCTTCGGCTTCCGCCTCGGCGGCGGCACGCTGGGCGGCCGCTTCCTCGAACATGGCTTCGGCTTCAGCGCGGGCCTGTTCAGCCTCGGTCTGCAGCACGTTCTCGCCACGGGCCTGACGCTCGGCTTCCTCGACCGTGCGCGCGACGTTGAGCGTCACGGACACGCGGACTTCCGGGTGCAGCTGCACCTTCACGTCCACGAGGCCCAGCATCTTGATCGCCTTGTCCAGGATGACCTGGTCGCGATTGACGCTGACACCGCCCGCAGTGATCGCCTCGGCGATGTCGCGGGTCGAGACCGAACCATAGAGCATGCCGGTCTCGCCGGCCTGCCGCAGGATGATGAAGGTCTGCTTGTCGAGCTTCGTGGCAACCGCTTCCGCTTCCTTGCGGGCGGCGAGGTTGCGGGCCTCGAGCTGGGCCTTCTGGCCTTCGAACTTCTTGACGTTGTCCTTCGTGGCCCTGAGCGCCTTCTTGCGCGGGAGCAGGAAGTTACGGGCGAACCCGTCCTTCACCTTCACGACGTCGCCCATCTGGCCGAGCTTCTCGACGCGTTCGAGCAGGATGACTTGCATGATCGATCCTCCCCTTACGACACGACATACGGCAGCAGGGCCAGAAAGCGGGCGCGCTTGATGGCTGTCGCCAGTTCGCGCTGCTTCTTGGCCGACACGGCCGTGATGCGGGAGGGTACGATCTTGCCGCGCTCCGAGATGTAGCGCGAGAGCAGCTTCGCATCCATGTAGTCGATCTTCGGCGCAGCGTCGCCCGAGAAGGGGCAGGTCTTGCGACGACGGAAGAACGGACGACGTCCGCCGCCACCACCGCCACCCGCACCGCCGCCAAAGCCGCCGCGTTCGCCCTGTTCACCAAAACTCATGATACGGCTCCTTCTTCACCGGCATCGAAGCCCTCGTCTTCACGGCGGCCCCACTTCGCGTCGCGGCGTTCCTTTGCCTGCTTCGCCTGCAGGCCGGCCGACGGGCCTTCCTCCAGTGCATCGACGCGCACCGTCATGTAACGGATGACGTCTTCGTTGATCTTCAGCTGGCGTTCCATTTCGCCAACCGGGGCCCACGGCCCGTCGATCGCAAGGTGCACGTAGTGGCCCTTGCGGTTCTTGTTGATCTTGTAGGCGAGGGAGCGCAGCCCCCAGTTCTCGACCTTGACGACCTTTCCGCCGCCTTGCTCGATGATGCCTTTGGCCTGTTCGGTCAACTGGTCGACCTGGGCCTGCGCGGCATCCTGGCGCGCAATGAACACATGCTCGTAGAACGGCATGGGAGCCTCCATTTGGCAGCGGCGCCCCTGCACGGCCCCCATGGCTGTGCGAGTGGCGATGGTCCTGCCCTGCTGTCGAACAACTGTCCCAAGGAGCCCCGAAGGGCTCCGCGCGAAGGCGGCCGCGGCCGGTTTCAAGAAGGGGCGGACTATACGCATTTGCCTCGCCCCCGCAAGCGGCGTCCTGACCCGCCAGGAAGGGAGAGGGCCGCCCGGCTCCGGATTAGGGCAGTGCTGCTGCCGCTTTAACCTTGTTTTTCCCCGCTTTGAGCCAAACTCGCTGTTACACAAGATACACTTTCGTCAGTGGTTTTGCGTTTTGCCGGCCTTCAGCCTCCATCCGAACCCGTGCACGCCAGGAACATATAAGGAACATCTGCCTCCAGGGCAAGGCTCCATCGCGTCGCATCCGGCGCGCCTCGTATCAGAGTGCGCCATCTGCAACGCCCGTCCGTTCGTCGGCGAGCCGGTAATCTTTCGTTAACCACGCCCGCTCATTGCTGTCCCCGGATCAAGAAAGGACGACGACTCATGACCTTCAGGACCGCTCTTCTGGGCGCCACGGCCTCCCTCCTGTTCGCCAGCAGCGCGCTCGCCGACGACCACACGCAGAAGAGCTGGTACGTCAGCCTCGGGGCCGGCCTGAACTGGATCGGGGATGACGCGTACCTGACCTACGAGGCCGGCGATGTATATCCGGGCGACGCCTTTTTCTATGGCAACGGCTACGTCATCGCGGGCGCTGTTGGTCGCGACTTCGGTACAAACTGGCGCGTCGAGCTTGAGGCTGCATTCCGCGGAAATGATGTCGATAGGCAATGCCCGCTGATGGCTCCCTGCTTCGACGCAAACTATGACGTCTCCGAATTCTCCCAGATGATCAATGTCATCTATGACGTGCCCGTGGCCGATCGTTGGGAGGTGTCGGTCGGGGCCGGCCTGGGTGGCAATCTCGTCACGGTTGGCCAATACCTGTTGCAGGACATCGATGACTACGTGTTTGCAGCACAAGTGTTGGCGCAGGTGTCGTACAGGTTGAACGAGCGCACGAAGCTGTTCGCCGACTACCGCCACATGGAAATGGGTGACCCGATGATGCGGGACCCCGCCTCGCCGGACTTGGCCCTTGAGCTTGAGAAGGCCGACACCTCCCTCATGCTGGGCCTGCGCTACGACCTGCAGCGCGACGCCGCCCCGAAGATCGAGGAGCCGAAGCCCGAAAAGCCGGTGGTCGAGGCCCCCAGGCAGTTCATCGTCTTCTTCGGCTTCAACAAGTCGAATCTGACCCCCGAGGCCATGCGCGTCGTGGCCGATGCCGCCGAGGCCGCCAAGAAGCACGGTTCTGCCGCGATCGCCATCGTCGGCCACACCGACACGTCGGGCTCGACCGGCTACAACATGGCCTTGTCGATGCGCCGCTCGCAGGCCGTCAAGGACAGCCTGATCGCCCACGGCATCGACGGTGCCATGATCTCCACCGCCGGCCGCGGCGAGACCGAGCTCATGGTCTCCACCGGCGACGGCGTCAAGGAACCCCAGAACCGCCGCGCCACGATCGACCTGAAGTAACACCGAACCGGCTCCCTCTCTCCCTCACGCGAGTGAGGGAGTACGGTCGCGGAACGCGACCGGGAGGGAGTTCGTCGCCGACGGGCGCATGACCCAACCGAACGCCTCCGTCTGCAGCAGCTCACGCTGCTGCCGACACCTCCTCACGGCGTGAGGAGGAGAACGATCTTCTCTCCCTCACGCGAGTGAGGGAGTACGGTCGCGGAACGCGACCGGGAGGGAGTTCCTCGCCGACGGGTGCGCGACTCAAAGAAACTCCTCCGTCTGCAGCAGCTTGCGCTGCTGCATCCACCTCCTCACTGCGTGAGGAGGAAACCGACCTTCTCTCCCTCACGCAGTGAGGGAGTACGGTCGCGGAACGCGA
>JAGWXR010000071.1 GCA_018969785.1 Alphaproteobacteria bacterium | reverse complement strand
CGGTCGAGTACTTCGTCAGCTACTACGACTACTACCAGCCCGAGGCCTATGTCCCGCGCACCGACACCTACATCGAGAAGGACGCGCAGATCAACGAGCAGATCGACCGCATGCGCCATAGTGCCACGCAGGCGCTGCTGGAGCGGTCGGATGTCGTGATCGTGGCTTCGGTGTCCTGCATCTACGGCATCGGCTCGGTCGAGACCTATTCGCGCATGGTCGTGAAGCTGGAGCTCGGCGGGCGGATGGACCGCGACACCATGATCAAGGGGCTGGTCGAGCAGCAGTACCGCCGCAACGACAGCTTCTTCGCCCGCGGCACCTTCCGCATCCGCGGCGAGACGGTGGACATCTGGCCCTCCCACCTCGAGGACCGCGCCTGGCGGGTGAACCTCTTCGGCGACGAGATCGACGGGTTGCGCGAATTCGATCCGCTGACCGGCGAAGTGACGGCGGAGATGGAGCGCATCGCGGTCTATGCGAACAGCCACTACGTCACGCCGCGCCCGACGCTGCAGCAGGCGGTCAAGGGCATCAAGGACGAGATGAAGCTGCGCGTCGCGCAGCTGACGCAGGAAGGCCGCCTCCTCGAGGCGCAGCGTCTGGAACAGCGCACCGTCTTCGACCTCGAGATGATGGAGGCGACCGGCTCCTGCCCCGGCATCGAAAACTATTCGCGCTGGCTCACCGGCCGCAAGCCGGGCGAACCGCCGCCGACCCTGTTCGAGTACCTGCCCGACAATGCCATTGTCTTCGCCGACGAAAGCCACGTCACCATCCCGCAGATCGGCGGCATGTACCGCGGCGACTTCCGCCGCAAGTTCACGCTCCAGGACTACGGCTTCCGCCTGCCCTCCTGCATGGACAACCGGCCGCTCAAGTTCGAGGAATGGGATGCGATGCGCACGCAGACCGTCAGCGTCTCGGCAACGCCGGGCCCATGGGAACTCGAGCGCACCGGCGGCGTCTTCGTCGAGCAGGTCATCCGGCCGACGGGCCTCATCGACCCGCCCGTCATCATCCGCCCCGTGGAACACCAGGTCGACGACCTCGTGGCCGAGTGTCGCGAGGTGGCGGCGAAGGGCTATCGCATCCTCGTCACCGTGCTTACCAAGAAGATGGCGGAAGACCTGACCGAGTACCTGCACGACCAGAAGATCCGCGTGCGCTACATGCACTCCGATATCGACACGCTCGAGCGCATCGAAATCATCCGGGACCTCAGGCTTGGCGCCTTCGACGTCCTCGTGGGCATCAACCTGCTGCGCGAGGGCCTCGACATTCCCGAATGCGCACTCGTCGCCATCCTTGATGCCGACAAGGAAGGCTTCCTGCGCTCCGAGACATCACTGGTCCAGACCATCGGCCGCGCCGCGCGCAACGTCGACGGTCGCGTGATCCTTTACGCGGACCGCGAGACGGACTCGATGAAACGGGCGATCGCGGAAACGTCGCGCCGCCGCGCCAAGCAGGACGCCTACAACAAGGCAAACGGCATCACGCCCGAGAGCGTGCGCAAGTCCATCGCCGACATCATCCAGAGCCCCTACGAGCGCGACCACGTCACGGTCTCCACGGGCGACCGCGGCAAGCAGCACCTGATCGGACACAACCTCAAGGCCCACATTGCCGACCTCGAGAAGCGCATGAAGGAAGCCGCCGCCGACCTCGAGTTCGAGGAAGCCGGCCGCATCCGCGACGAGATCAAGCGCCTGCAGGCAACCGAACTCGCGATTGCCGACGATCCCTTCGCAAGGCAGGAAGCCGTCGAGGAAGCTGCTGCCGAGGCAGCAGCTCGCAGGCGTCCTGCACGCGAGGGTGAAGCCCCTGCGCCGGGACGCGCCCCCGCCTCGCGCGGCGGTCGCCCGGGTTCGCGCCCCGCACGGGGTCGTCGCCGCTGAAGCGCCAATGGCTGCCTGTGTGCCGGCCAAAGAAAAAGGCGGCCAGGATTGCCTGGCCGCCCCGATGTCCCGGCTGTGACGCCGGATGATCCTTACGGGATCGAGATGCTCGCCGAGGCGACAAAACCGCCTTCGCAGAGATTCGTGCCACCAAAGCACTCGATCTCGTCGAGGTTCGTCGACACGTAGCGCGCGTCAAGCTGCAGGCGGCCGAGGTCGATTCCGAACCCGACATCCCAGTAGACATAGTCGTCGGTGCCGAAGAGGGCGTTGTCGTCAATCCACTGGTGGCCGACATTGGCGCTCATCGAGATCTTCTCGAGAACCGGATACGAAACGCCGGCAGCGACGGCAGCGGCAGAGCCCGTACCATTGAAGTAGTCAGGGCTGTAATTGGCCTCGAGGTTCAGCGTGAGCTTGTCCATCGTGTGGCTCAGCGCGATCTGGCCTTCCACATAGTCATAGTTCGTGCCGACCAGGTTTTCCGGATAGTGATAATAGGTCACCTTCGCCGATCCGCTGGTGGCATCATCAATCGAGAAGCCGTAGCTCGCGTAGAAATCCGCTTCCATGTAGGCGTTGTTGTCGCCGGTGTCGCTGAAATCGATGTTCGAGACCCAGGCGCCGAGGGTGACGCCGATGTCGCTCGCATACTCGACCGAAGCCTGCGCCGCCGCGCTGCGTCCGTTCTGGCTCTGGCCGCGGAAACGATAGTCCGACGTGACCGTGAGCGTGACCGAGATCGGGCTGGCCGACTCTGACTTGGCTTCGCCATCGGCGAAAGCGACGTGGGTTGTGCTGGCAGCCACCATGCAACCAACCGCAAAAAGCATCTTGTTCATGTGCAAATCCCCTGAGCCTTGTGAACGTTTTTTTTCTACGCCTGATGGTTGGATTGAATTCCAAAAGCGGGGATAAACCAACAGGTAAGTGCCATTTTCAGCCACAAACATGCCTCGACGTGGCGGGACGGCAACAGCCAAGCCGCGCTGGTGACCGGCACCTCTGGCGAATGAATTCGCCCATCGGGCAAGGGGGCCCGGCCGCCAGACGACTGCCGAATCTGGCGAGGCCAGGCACTCGCTAGGCGAGCAGCCCCAGCCGCCGCTTCCAGGACACAGTCTCGGCCTGCAGGGGCTCAGGCGGCACGGCCGACGAAAGGATGGCATCCCGCAACTCAGGCCTGGGGTGCAGCAGCCGGCGCTCCTGTCCGAAGCTGAGCCAGACCGGCAGGTCACCCTTTTCGATGAACACGTTGAGCGCCCCACGCACTTCGGGCCGGTCGAAGTCGGCGATCGAGTTCACCGCCCGCGCAATCACGAAGGCACGCTCGAACGGGTTCCGCGGGGACGGGTTCTCCTCGATCGAGAACATGACGCCGATGCGGTCCGGCCTCATTTCCTCCGGCATGCTGCCAACGCGCCGCCACAGGCAGAAGAACGTGCGGCACGTGACAGGCCGCGTCTCGTGGATGGTGCAGCCGCTGCCCGAGCAATGGCTGCACATCACGCCGGCTTCCTTCCTGAAGCCGGAAGCATCGAAATTCATGATGCCGCAGCACGCCACGCAGGACCCGCAGGTCCGGCCCGGGACAACCCCGGCCTCAGCATCCAGTTCCGCCATTGCACCCTCCGATGGCCGCCGCCTGCGGCGGCAAGCCCCGCCCCGTCATCACCTGGATCCTATCTGACACAGGGTCGTTAACGAAACACGTGGCTCGCACCGCCCCGGCACGCGACGAAACAGGCCCGGCCGGAAAGCACCGCCTGTCGCCACCGCGCTCCCGAAATGAAACGGGCGCCCGCAAAGGGGCGCCCGCAATCAACTCGATGCGAGGATGGCTTAGCCGCCAACCACGATGGCGCCGTAGTCCATCTGGTTGAACGCCGGACCCGAACGGTCCTGCTCGACCTTCGATCCATCGACGCCGAACGTGAACGTCACGCCGACCTTGATCGTGTGCGTGTCCTTATCGAACGAACCGCCACCGACAGCGTCGGCTTCCGAAGTGCGACCTTCGTAGGCAACGAACAGGCTGACCGGCTCCTTCGGATCCGGACGATACTCGACCTTCGCACCCCAGTGGATGATCTCGGCATCCCAGGTACCAAAATTCGCTTCTCCCGAGATGTAGCCAACATTCGCCGAGAAAGTCGTCTTCTCGTTGGCGTAGTAGCGAACTTCGCCGCCGACATACCACGCGCCATTGAGGAACATGTCGTCGCGCGTGCCCGCCATCACCGTCTGGCTGTCCGAGTCCAGATATCCCGCGCTCAGGCCGACCGTGATGTTGTCCAAGTAGTACTGGCCTTCGACACCAGCAAAGTAGTAGTCGGCGGAACCCAGCGCTGCACCCGAAGCGGTGCCCACGCCACCGACAACGCCAGCTGCGAATTCACCGGTGCGATAGTACAAGTGTGCCGTTCCCTGCACGCCGGAATCGCGGTCGAGATCATATCCGTTGGTGTCGGCAAACGACGCCACGCCGAGGAAGTCGACCTGCAGGCTGAGGTTGTTCGTGAATGCGACATTCAGCTTGGTCTCGCCACCGAGCGACGCAAACGATTCATCAAACAGCGGACCATAGTCGTCGTCCTGGAACGTCTGACCGACCGCCAGGCTGATGTTGCCGCTAAACTTGTTCGCACCTGCGACGGCGCCTGCGCCGGACAGAGCGATGGTGAGAAGTGCAGTGCCGGCCATTCCGGCTGCTTTCCAGTTCATTCAAGCCTCCATTTACCCAGGGATGTGAAGTCGTGTTTGCTGTCCGGCCAGCTTGTCGCTTACGTTATTTGCCAGCGGAAAAGACGGCGGACAATCACACGCGCAATTGAGCCAAGTAAAGCAATAACTCAGATGACCCCGGAGACAAATTGACAGGTCACGAATAGTGTTATTTCCGAATGATTTACATGGTTAACTACCCTCATCGGAGTACCTCCATCGGATCTCGTCTTCGCCACCCGGTGGAACCCTCAAAACCAGACACCTCAAAATCGCTGTGCGGGCAGCGAGACACAATCGCACGCTAGCGTTGCGAACCGTTCCGATTTACTATTCTTGCGTTCGACGGGGGAATATCGGGTCGAACACGGGGACCAGGCGTGGAAGAGATCATCACGACAATCAGCGACAGCATCGCCTGGCTGGCAGCGCTGCCGGCGTCCGTATGGATCAGCGTGGCACTTGCGCTGCTGCTGCTCGCGGCGACGTGGGGATGCTTCTGGCTTTGGCGGCACCTGCATGAAACCGAAGAACGCGTTCATGCGCGCCTTGCGCAGACGCAGATCAAGACGTGGGAACCCGTCGCCAATGACCTCGAACGCAACGCCTTCAAGTCCGCAAGCGTTGCGCAGACCTCGCTCGTCAATCACCTTGTCATAATGAATGCAGCCGTGGAGGCCAAGGTGCGTGCTGGCGAATGGCGCAAGGCACTCGTGATGACCCGTGATTTCCTGTCCTATGCTGTGCATGCGATGAGCGCGCCTTACATGGACGACGGCAACCTGCACTCATGCGCGGACCTCGTCGGCGACCGGCTTCAGCAATACCCTGATCTCTCCGCCGCCAACGGTGAACTGCCAGGTGACGCGACCAGCCTTCTCGAGGACCTTCTGCTGAGCCTCGACCGGGCGAGCCCGGGCAGCCGCGTGCTCCAGGTTCGCGCCCTGATCGGGGAAGTGATCAACAAGATCGATCCCGATTACATTCAAGCCAGTCACGATCACGCAGCCTGAGCGTCCTCTTCGCCCGCGTCATTCTGCACCATGGCGGCAGGCCCGAAAGTTCTATAATTGTTCTTTTTGAGGGCAACCGTTCCGACATGACGCACACACGCCCGGGTTCGCAGCGGATCGCTTGCCGTGCGAAGAAGGCTTCAACCCTCAGGAGAAAATCGCCCACGCCGGGGACATCGCCCGAAAAACAACCGACGAAAGTGTATCTTGTGTAACAGCACGGTTGCCGACGCCGGCAGGAACCGTCAGACGCGGACCGACTTCAGATAGGCCTCGAACACCTTCGGCTCGGGGCGATGTTGCTGGAGGTAAAGGATCACGCGATGGATCTGCACATCATCCACGCCCAGCTTGCGCAGCTTGGCGACATGCGCCGGATCACGCAGCGCGCTGACCAACTGCACGGGCGACTTCGACGCATAGTCCGAAATCGTCTCCTTGATCGCCTTCAGCACTTTCTGGTTTCCGCCCATGACCGCCCCCTTGGATGAAGGCCTTCATATAGCATAGTCTTTGTACGCAGTGCATGCGCCGTGCAGGTTCGCGACAGGGGCGAAGCACGGCATCGTCACTCGCCCGAAAGGCGAAGCGCCGACACCAGCAAGGGGGATCAGCATGAACGCGCAGTACCTCGCAACGATCGGCCGGATCATCATCGGCCTCTTCTTCCTCGCCGCCGGCGCATCAAAGCTCGTGGACCCCGCACCCGCAGCCCAGGTCGCCCGCATGCTCGAGGCCGGCGTGCCCTGGCCCGAACTCATGTTCACGCTTGCCGCTGCCTGCGAGACGACCGCGGGCCTGTGCTTCATCCTCGGCCTTCATGTCAGGCTTGTCTCTCTGCTCCTCGTCGCCTTCACGGTGTTCGTCTCGATCCTGCTGCACGCCTTCTGGACCTTCACCGGCGAGGAGCGAACCGTGCAGATGATCATGTTCCTGAAGAATATCGCGCTTGCCGGCGGCCTGCTGGCCTTTGCAGGCTTCGGGTCAGGCAAGCTGTCCCTGGATCACTGGTTCGGCAGGGCCGACTGAAGCCGCAAGCCTAGCGCGGCACAAGCGGCGAGAACGGCAGCGCCAGCGTGCGCCCATGCGCCGGCATTGCCGACTGCACGGCCTCGCTCGCCACCAGCGCGCGCAGCCGGTAGCTGAAGTCCCGCACATCCGTGCCCGGCTTCGAGCGGTCCTCGAACAGCTGCGCCGTCAGCATCGCCGTCATCCGCTGCTCCGGCATCGAGAGCATGGCAACCAGTTGGTCCCGCGCCTGCTCCTGCCGCCCGGTGCACAGCCGGGCATGCAGCAGTTCCTCCTGCGCGCCGATGGCTTCAAGCTGCACCAGCGCCGCGTCCCGCCGCTCGCTGCGCCCCAGGTCATGCGCCGCGCAGGCCATCACCCTGAGCGCGCCGGGCAGCGTCTCGTTGCCCTCGATTGTCCCGAGCATCAGCAGCGCGCCCTCGTCGTCGTCGCTGCGCTCCAGGAGGTCGGCGATATCGACCCTGAGCGCAGCCGGCAGCACCGCCTGCTCCTTCAGCATTTCCTTGGCCGTGCGTCGCGCAGCCCACGCCTCGCCCATGTCGGCATAGGCGTGACCGACCTCCAGCCGCAGCGCCGCGCTGGCAACACCGTGCCCGCTGCGCGCCTTGCCGATGGCATTGAGCCCGAGGCGCACCGCCTCGTCCGGACGGCCGATCGCCCTGAGCGAACGCATGAGCTCGAGCCAGTCCGACGAGTGCAGGTGCGGCTGCTCGAGCCGCGCCTGGATCCCCCGGTCGACCCGCGCGACCAGCGCACCCGGCCTCAGGAGCTGGCGGACAGACGGATAGCGCCAGAGCGGCGAGAACGTGTTGTCGGTGAGGAGCAGCGTCAGCGACACCGGCGCCTCCAGCGCCAGCGTCTCGCGCGCCGCCGCCTCGGGGCGGTTCTGGCGCAGGAGCACACCCACATAGCGCAACCGGATCGTGTCCGGCACATGCGCCCCCGAGGGACCGGTATAGCGCCCCTCGACCAGCCGCGTGACCAGCGCATCGCGTTGCGGCGAACGGCCGGCCTCCAGCGCGTTCAGGATCCCCTCCATCAGCCCCCGCCGCAGCCGGTTGGCGAGAAGGAAGGACTTGTCGTCAAGCCCGAGGATGAGCCGCGCCGCCTCCTCCTGCTGCCCGGCCGCGCTCAGGATCGAGACGACCGACGCCCAGTTATAGGCATTCGGATAGAGGCGCTGCCGCTCGCGCACGACGGCCTGCGCCTCGGTGAGCGCTCCCGTCGACGCCAGCGCACGCGCCTTCAGGTAGGCCGCCCAGTCCCCGTCCTGTTCGCTGAGCGTGCCGGTGGCCTCGGCCTTTGCGACAAGCCCCAGCGCATCTCCATGACGTCCCTCGTCGATCGCCGTCGCCGCCTGCTCGAGGCTCGCATTCAGGACGGGTGGCACCACTGAAGGCTGAGGCGCAGCATTGGCGCACGCGGCCGCAAGCAGCCACGCAGCACCCAACAGCAATGCCAGCAAACCCTTCACGGCAGCCGCCCCCAAAACGTCCCTCCGCCGGGACAGCATAGCAAAAGCGATGGCCGGATGTACCGCCCGGCCGTCCGGCGACCATTGTCCTGTGGCCGGGAAGCCACGTGCTGTTCCGCCCACCAGGGGCGCCGGCTCAGGTGTTGAAGCGGAAGTGCATGACGTCGCCATCACGCACGACATAGTCCTTGCCCTCGAGCCTCAGCTTGCCGGCATCCCGCGCCCCGGCCTCGCCCTGGCAGGCAATGTAGTCGTCATAGGCGATCGTCTCGGCACGGATGAACCCGCGCTCGAAGTCGGTATGGATGACGCCGGCCGCCTGCGGCGCACGGGCGCCGACATGGACGGTCCACGCCCGCGCCTCCTTGGGCCCCACCGTGAAGAACGTGATCAGGTGCAGGAGCGAATAGCCCGCGCGGATCAGACGGTTCAGCCCCGGCTCGGACAGGCCCATCGTGTCGAGGAAGTCCGCGCGCTCCGCCGCCGGCAGCTGCGCCAGCTCCGACTCGATCTTCGCTGAGATGATGACGAATGCCGCCCCCTCTGCCTTCGCCCGCGCCTCGACGCGCTTCGTGTAGTCATTGCCGCCAAGCGCCGAAGCCTCGTCGACATTGGCAACATAGACAACCGGCTTCGAAGTCAGGAGCTGCAGCTGCTGGAACACCGGCCGCTGCTCGTCGGACACCTTCACGAGCCGCGCAGGCTTGCCTTCGCGCAGCATGGCGAGCGCCGCCTGCATGACATCCGCCTGCACCTTTGAGTCCTTGTCGCCCTGCTTGGCCTTCTTCTCGATCGCCGGCAGCCGCCGCTCGAGGCTGTCAAGGTCCGACAGCATCAGCTCGGTCTCGACCGTCTCGGCATCGGCGATCGGATCGATGCGGTTCTCCACGTGGGTGACATCGCCATCATCGAAGCAGCGCAGCACATAGGCCACGGCATCCACCTCGCGGATATGCGACAGGAACTGGTTGCCCAGCCCCTCGCCCTGCGAGGCGCCGCGCACGAGCCCGGCGATATCGACGAAGGTCAGCCGCGTCGGGATGATCTGCGCCGACTTTGCGATCCCGGCCAGGGCATCGAGCCGCGGATCAGGCACCGCAACCTCGCCCACGTTCGGCTCGATCGTGCAGAAAGGATAATTTGCCGCCTGCGCCGCCGCAGTCTGCGTGAGCGCATTGAACAGCGTTGACTTGCCGACATTCGGCAACCCGACGATCCCGCACTTGAAACCCATCTTCAGCCTTCCTTCTTGGCTTTGGCGCCATCCTGCAGTGCAGGCTTTGCGTCCGCCTGCGCCGTCAGCAGCGCAATCCTGTTCATGAAACCCGTATCATCATGGTCCGCGAGCAGCGGCGCCGCATCTGCCACCGCCTTGAGCAGCGGCTCGAGCCACACCCGCTCGTCCTTCGAGAAATTGCCGAGCACATGGCCCTGCACCCGCGCCTTGTCACCGGGATGCCCGATGCCAAGACGGATGCGCCAGTAGGCATTGCCCGCATGCGCCGAGATCGACCGCAGCCCGTTATGCCCTGCATTGCCGCCATCGCGCTTCACGCGCACCCGGCCGGGTGCAAGATCAAGCTCGTCATAGATCACGAACACATCCTCAAGCCCGATCTTGTGGAAGGCCATCGCCTCCTGCACCGAGGTGCCGCTTTCGTTCATGTAGGTCATCGGCTTCAGCAGCAGCGCCTTGCATGATCCACCCTTGCCGGCCAGGCTTCCCTCACGCAGGACCCCGCGGAACTTCGACTTCGCCGGACCGAACCCGTGCGCATCCGCAATCGCATCGGCCGCCATGAAGCCGATGTTGTGGCGGTTGTTCTGGTACGTGTCCCCGGGATTCCCGAGACCGACGATGAGCAGCATGTCTGGACGAACCTCGATGCCTCAAAGAAAAACGGCTGCCATGGACCGATGGCAGCCGCAACAAGTGCCGCAACGACGCGGGACGGCGTTACTTCTTCGCCGGCGCCGCCTTGGCAGCGGCAGCCGGAGCGGCGGCGGGCGCCTTGCCACCGGCGGCCGGAGCGGCGGCAGCCGCAGCAGGAGCCGCAGCAGCCTCGGCCGCGGCCGGCTTGGCCTCGGCCTCGAGGAACGCCGACGGTGCGGCAACGGTGGCGACGGTGAAATCGCGCGAGCGGATCACGGGCACAAGGCCCTCCGGCAGCTTGATCGCCGAGATGTGCATGCTGTCGCCGATGTCCATGCCGGCAAGGTCAGCCTCGATGAACTGCGGGATGTTGTCCGACGGGCAGACGAACTCGATCTCGTGGCGCACGATGTTCAGCACGCCACCACGCTTCAGGCCCGGCGAGTCCGCGTGGTTGTTGAAGTGGACGGGAATGAACAGGCGGATCCGCGCACCCGGCACCAGCGCCTGGAAGTCGGCATGGATCGGACGGTCTGTCACCGGATCAAGCTGCACCTCGCGCGGGATGACGCGCGTCTTCTCGCCCTCGACATCCAGGATGAACAGCGTCGAGGTGAAGCGTCCCGTCAGGTAAGGCTTCTCCATGTCGCGATACGTGATCTGGATATGGCGGGACTTGCCGCCCTCGGCATAGATCACGCCGGGCACGTCGCCCGTCCGGCGCACCGCGCGCGCCGCACCGGTGCCGGTGGCCTCGCGCTTCTTGGCAGGGATGACTGTGAGTGAGCTGTCGACTTGCTTGTTCATGTGTGAACCCTTTCAGGCAGCCCCGTCAGGGCCCCCTATCTTGTTCTGTCCGCCAATCGGAAAGAGGCGCG
>JAGWXR010000070.1 GCA_018969785.1 Alphaproteobacteria bacterium | reverse complement strand
AACGATCTCGTGGCGGCCGAGGTGCAGCAGGAGCGTTTCGAGGAAGCGATGCGGGCGATGTCGCGCCTGCGTGCGCCGGTCGATTCCTTCTTCGACAAGGTGACGGTGAATGCGGACAATGCGGCCCTTCGAACGAACCGCCTGAAGCTCCTGACCGAGATCCGCGCGGCCATGCACAGCGTGGCGGATTTTTCTCGGGTGGAGGGGTAAGACCGCGCGGGGTGCGCCCGGGGTTGGCTGCCGCTTGAATTGCTGCACTGCACATGGCAAGCACTGTTTTACAGTGCAGCAACGGAAAGATGCCCTCCATGACGAAATGGGTCTACGGGTTCGGCGGCGGCAAGGCTGACGGCAGCGCGAAGATGAAGGAGCTGCTTGGGGGGAAGGGGGCCAATCTTGCGGAGATGGCAAGCCTCGGGCTCCCGGTGCCGCCTGGGTTCACCATCACGACCGAGGTCTGCACCCACTTCTACAAGAATGGAAAGACTTATCCTGACACACTGCGGGCGCAGGTCGAGGCGGGGCTCGTCGAGATCGGGCGGCTGACCGGCCGCACGTTCGGTGACGTATCGAACCCGCTGCTCGTGTCCGTGCGGTCGGGCGCGCGGGCGTCGATGCCGGGCATGATGGATACGGTGCTCAACCTCGGGCTCAATGACGCCACGGCCGAGGCGATTGCCCGGGAGACTGGCAATCCCCGTTTCGCCTATGACAGCTATCGGCGCTTCATCACCATGTACAGCGACGTCGTGCTGGGTGTGGGACACGAGCATTTCGAGGAACTGCTTGGTGCCTACAAGGAGGAGCATGACCTGTCGCTCGACACCGAGGTCGATGCCGATGGGTGGAAGGACCTTGTCGTGCAGTACAAGGCGAAGGTGCGGGAAGAGCTTGGAACTGATTTCCCGCAAGACCCTGTGGCGCAGCTCTGGGGCGCGATCGGGGCGGTTTTCGGCTCGTGGCAGAATGCGCGGGCGAACACCTACCGGCGGCTCCACAACATCCCGGATGACTGGGGCACGGCGGTGAACATCCAGGCGATGGTGTTTGGCAACATGGGCGAGGACTCGGCGACGGGAGTTGCATTCTCGCGCAATCCCTCGACCGGCGAGGCTGCGCTTTATGGCGAGTACCTCGTGAATGCCCAAGGCGAAGATGTGGTAGCGGGACTTCGGACGCCGCAGTCGCTGACGAAGCGCGAGCGGGCGGCCAGCGGCGCACAGGACCTGTCGCTTGAGGAGAAGATGCCTTCGGTCTTCAAGGAATTCCATGACCATGTGCGTCGGCTTGAAGCGCATTATCGCGACATGCAGGACATCGAGTTCACCATCGAGAAGGGGCGGCTCTGGGTGCTGCAGACGCGCAATGGCAAGCGGACGGCGAAGGCTGCCATCAAGATTGCCGTCGACCTCGCATCCGAAAAAGTGCTTACGCGCGCAGAAGCGGTCAAGCGGATTGATCCAGCCTCTCTCGACCAATTGCTGCACCCCACGCTCGACCCCAAGGCGCCGCGGCAGGTGCTGGCCTCGGGCCTGCCTGCCTCGCCGGGGGCAGCTTCGGGAGAGATCGTTTTTGATGCGGGCGAGGCCGAGCGGCTGGCGGGTGATGGCCGGGACGTCATTCTCGTGCGCATCGAGACGAGCCCCGAGGACATCCATGGCATGCATGCGGCGCGCGGCATCCTGACGGCGCGTGGCGGCATGACAAGCCATGCGGCCGTCGTCGCCCGCGGCATGGGGCGGCCCTGCGTGTCGGGTGCCGGGGGCTTGCGCATCGATTATGCCCGCCAGGTGGTCACCGCTGCCGGGCAGACCCTGAAGAAGGGCGAGGTCATCACCATCGACGGCTCCACGGGGCAGGTCATGAAGGGGCGGGTGCCGACAATCCAGCCGGAGCTGTCGGGTGACTTTGCCACCCTCATGGGCTGGGCGGACGGGTTCCGGCGCATGAAGGTGCGGGCCAATGCCGAGACACCGTCCGATGCGCGGCACGCGCGCGACTTCGGGGCCGAGGGCATAGGCCTGTGCCGGACCGAGCACATGTTCTTCGACGATGAGCGCATCACTGATGTGCGGCGCATGATCCTCGCCGACACAAGGGGGGGGCGCGATACGGCGCTGGCGAGGCTGCTGCCCCACCAGCGCAAGGACTTCGTCGAGCTGTTCCGCATCATGGCGGGCCTGCCGGTGACGATCCGCCTGCTGGACCCGCCGCTGCACGAGTTCCTGCCCAAGGAGCACGAAGTCGACGAGGTGGCCGGCACGCTCGGGATCGAGGCCGGCAAGCTGCGCAACCGGCTCGAGGACCTGTCCGAGTTCAATCCGATGCTCGGGCATCGCGGGTGCCGCCTGGGCGTGTCCTACCCCGAGATCTATGACATGCAGGCGCGGGCGATCTTCGAGGCGGCGGTGCAGGTCGAAACCGAGACCGGCAAGACCCTGACCGCCGAAATCATGATCCCGCTGGTCGCCATGCGGGGCGAGTTCGACTTCCTCAAGGCCCGGGTCGATGCCGTGGCCAAGGCTGTCGAGGGGGAGACCGGGCGGCGGCTTTCCTATCTGGTAGGCACCATGATCGAGCTGCCGCGGGCGGCGCTGAGGGCTGGCGACATCGCGAAGTCGGCGGCGTTCTTCTCGTTCGGGACCAATGACCTCACGCAGACGACCTTCGGGCTCAGCCGGGACGATTCCGCGAAGTTCCTGCCGGACTATGTCAGCCGGGGCCTGCTGCCGAACGACCCGTTTGTCAGCCTCGACACGGAGGGGGTGGGCGAGCTCATCCGCATTGCCGAGGAGCGCGGGCGCAAGGCACGGCCGGACCTGAAGCTCGGGATCTGCGGCGAGCATGGTGGGGATCCGGCTTCAATCCGTTTCTGCGAGGCGGCGCGGCTCGACTACGTGTCGTGCTCTCCCTTCCGGGTGCCGATCGCCCGGCTTGCGGCGGCCCAGGCGGCACTGGGATAGGGCGGCCGGGCTGCGGCGGGTGATGTCTGCCCATCCGTGCCGAAAAATCCCTCATTTGAGCCATTTATTCATTGGTCGCCGTCCCTGACAGGTGCCGCGGGCGCCTGTCGGCTGGGCATGGCGCACGTCCCAGGCGGTCCTGGGCGGGGGCTTTTCCCCATTAAATCGTATTCATGACCTTGTTGAAACCATGTCGCTTTTTCGCATCACAATTCGGCGTTGATAAGTAAAAAATCAAATCTGTTTTTCCTTTTTGCAGACCAGTTTACGAATTTTATTACATCGATATTGAATTATCCTAGTATGTCATGGGTTGGTAACCGTGTGCTTCGTGCGACAGCTTGACATAGAATTTTGCGTGTGTCCCGGGCTGACACGTGAGTACTTCCTGCCTATACAACGCCCGGTTTGTTGCGCCGCAGCGGGACAGGAACTACCCGTTCCCTGCAAGCATCCTTAACGATGCGCGCGAAGGTTGTGTACCGGTCCGGCTGATTTCCCAGCAAAGAGATCCCGGCGCAACTGCCGGAGTGGTTACTGGCCCAAAGGCTGCAAGCAACCCTCCGACAACAAGAGACCCCTCGAAGGGGTCCGGACTGAACCAAGGGGTGAACGCCTTCCTAACCATGGAGGTCACATGGCGAAGACGTATGGAATCCTGGCGCGACTGCGCCGGAACAACCGGATCCTGACAACCGCCCTCGGCGGCTCGCTGGTTTATGCCTGCGCGCTGGCTGCGGCCATCCCGGTGATGCCCGACCTCCCGGTCGGCAGCACGGCCGAGACGGTCGAGGCGGCGGTAGCCCCCGCGGCCCTGCGGCCGACGCTGGCGGCAGCAACGCAGACAGCGGTGGCGGCCACGCCCCGGACGGTCGTGCGCAACCTCGTGAACCGGCCTTCCTACCAGTCCTATGTCCGCGAGAAGAATTGCCTCGCCACAGCCGTCTATTTCGAGGCGCGCGGCGAAAGCGCCGTCGGCCAGAAGGCCGTTGCCGAGGTTGTCGTCGCCCGAACCCGCGTGCCGGGCCGTCCGCAGACGATCTGTGGCGTGGTCTATGAAGGCTCGCACCGCAGGACGGGTTGCCAGTTCTCGTTCACCTGTGACGGCGTGGCGGATCGCGTCCGCGATCGCGACGCCTGGCGCCAGGCCATGCGGATTGCCGCAAATGTCATGCGGACTGGTGGAAAGGTGAACCCCGTCGCCGGTGGCGCCACGTTCTACCATGCCGACTATGTGAGCCCCTCATGGGCCTCGCGCATGATCAAGGTGGCCGAGATCGGCACCCATATCTTCTACCGGCCGCTGCCGGGCCGCCACCTCTGAGCCCTCAGGGCTTCCTGGCCGACAGGGCGGGAAAGAGCTTCAGGATCTGCGCCCTGATGAACATGGGCGCAAATCCCTTGATCCGGTCAATCCACGCGATTTCCGCCGGCACATACCAGTGCAGGCGATTGCCGTGGTAGGCCTTCCAGACGCATTCCGCCACGCTCGAGGCGGGCATCAGGCGGAACATCCCCTTCTTCGGTGCGTTGGCGTAGAACTGTTCCTCGGTCGGCCTTGGCATGTCGCCCGTCCGGTTGGGGGTCGAGCGCAGGATCGCGGTGTCGATCAGTCCGGGCAGGATGTCAGCAACCCTGACGCCGTGGCGTTGCCATTCGACCGAGAGCGCCTCGGTCAGTCCCTTCACGGCGTGCTTCGTGGCGGCGTAGACGGCAATGCGCGGCATGCCGTAGGTCGCTGACGAGGACGAGGTCGTGAACAGAAGCGAATTGGGTGTCTGCCTGAGCCAGGGCAGAGCCGCGTAGGCCCCGTTCAGGGCACCCACGAAGTTGATCTGAACAACCCGCATGGCGGCGTCATAGGGCACGTCCTCGAACCAGCCGGACTCGCCGATGCCCGCATTGTTGAACATCAGGTCGAGGCGTCCGCCGGACTTCCCGCAGAAGTCCGCGAGCGCGGTTTCGAAGTCGGGCTTCGACGTTACGTCAAGCTTGCGGATCCAGCAGTTTTCCGAACCCAGCACCTGCTCCAGGGTCTTGAGGCCGTCAAGGTTCACGTCGGTCGCGCCAACGAACCAGCCCTTGCCGGCAAACAGGAGCGCGGTCTCGCGGCCCATGCCCGAGGCGGCGCCCGTGATGAAGATGGCCTGGCGAGGCTGTCCTGTCATTTCGGTCTCCGATTTTTTCGCCAGCCCAGAGGTTGCACAAGCCGCTTGCATTTGACAGGGGCGCCGGGGCAGTTTCCGCTGCTCTTTTCAAGCAGGAGGTCCTTGGATCCATGTTCGGCCGGTTTGCCCTTGTTGCCGTCGCGGCGCTGTCTCTCGCGGGTTGCGTGTTCGATCTCTCTTCCGATGATGCCAAGCCGAAGGTCCGTGCCGTCGACACCTGCCCTCCGCGCGATGAAGCCAATTGGGCACGCATGCAGGCGTTCCTCGACGCCAACAAGGCCAAGCCCGGTGTTGTCGTGACCGAGAGCGGCCTCCAGTACAAGGTGGTTCGCAAGGGCACGGGCACGCGCCAGCCCACCTGGGCTTCGCAGGTGGTGGTCAATTATCGCGGCACGCTGATCGACGGCACCGTGTTCGACCAGAACCAGGGGGTCGAGTTCGAGGCTGGCCAGGTGATCAAGGGCTGGCAGGAGGCGCTGGAGCTGATGCGCGAAGGCGACAAGTTCGAACTCGCCATCCCTTCGGGCATTGCCTATGGCTGTCGCGGCAAGGGTTCGTCCATCAAGGGTGACCAGGTGCTGCTGTTCGACGTCGAACTCGTCAAGATCAAGTAGGCAGGGCGTCCGGCGGACGAGCCCTCGCTCAAAGGCCAAGCCAGACGGCGGTCCAGTAGGTAAGGCCTGCGGCGACGTAGGCGAGTGCAAAGAGATAGATGAACATGAACGCGGTCCAGCGCCACGAGTTCATCTCGCGGCGGGCGACGGCCAGCGTCGCCATGCATTGCGGCGCGTAAACATACCAGGCAAGAAAGGCAAGAGCGGTGGGGAGCGACCAGGCGCCCTGGAGGGCTTTTGCAAGGCCCGTCGTGTCATCCCCGTGGATTGCATAAACCGTGCCGAGCGCGCCTACCGCGACCTCGCGTGCGGCGAAGCCAGGTACGAGGGCGATGGCGATCTCGAGGTTGAAGCCAATGGGCCTGAGCAAGGGTTCGAGCCAGCTGCCCATCATGCCGGCCCAGGTCTCGCGGATGCCATTGGCGTCGGAAGGGAAGGCCGCAAGGAACCACAATATGATCGAGACAAAGAAGATGAACCGTCCCGCGCGGATGACGAATGAGGTCGCGCGGAGCCAGAGGTTGATCGCAAAATCCCTTGCATCCGGGAGCTTGTAGGTTGGCATCTCCATCAGCAGTGGCTGCGGCCTGCCCCGGGTCAGCGTGCGCTTGAGGAGAAATGCCATGGCGACCGCGCTGACGACCCCGGCCAGGTAGAGCCCGAACATGACAAGGCCCTGCAAGTTGAAGGGGCCCACGGCGTTTGGCGGGATGAAGGCTGCGATGATGAGCGTGTAGACGGGAAGGCGTGCCGAACAGGTCATCAGCGGCGCGACGAGGATCGTGGTGAGACGGTCGTTCTCGTTTTCGATCGTGCGGGTCGACATCATGCCGGGAATTGCGCAGGCAAATGATGACAGGAGGGGGATGAAAGCGCGGCCGTTCAGTCCGACGCGCAACATCATCTCATCCATCAGGAAGGCGGCCCGTGCCATGTAGCCCGAAGCTTCCAGGGCCAGGATAAAGGCAAAGAGGATCACGATTTGCGGCAGGAAGACGATCACGCTTCCGATGCCGGCGATGATGCCATCGACGAGGAGGTTGCGCAGCCAGCCCTCGGGAACGTGGGTGGCGACGGCATGGCCGAGGGTGGCAAAGCCGTTCTCGATCCATGTCATGGGAAGTTCGGCCCAGCTGAAGACGGCCTGGAAGACAAGGAATAGGATGGCGGCGAGAAGCAATGGTCCCGACCACGGGTGAAGCGCCACGCCATCGATGGCGCGGGTCACCGTGTTCATCGGCGGTTCGCGCACGATTACCTCGCGTGCCATCGCTCGCGCCGAGCGCTGCAGGGCAGCGAGGCTGGTTGCATCCCCACTTGCTGCCGTCGGCACCGGTGCGCCAATGAGCGCATCAAGCCTTTCAAGCAGTGCGGCGCGTCCGGCCTTGCGCGTGGCGCAGGCCGTGACCACCGGAAAGCCAAGCAGGTTTTCAAGCCGCCGTACGTCGATCTCGACACCATCTCGGCTTGCAAGGTCGATCATGTTCAGGACGAGCAACATCGGGCGGCCAAGCGACTTGAGCTGAAGCGCGAGGTGCAAGTGGGTGCGCAGGTCTGCCGCATCCATCAGCACCAGCAGCGCGTCCGGCTTGGCGTCAGTGCCGGCCGTGCCACTGATCACGTCCACGGCGATGCGTTCGTCGAGCGAGCGGGCGGAAAGCCCATAGATGCCCGGAAGGTCGATCAGTTCCACGTCGCGTCCGGCAGGCGTCAGGAAATGCCCGCTGCGCCGTTCGACGGTCACGCCGGCATAATTGGCGACCTTGGCGCGGCCGCCTGTCAACCCGTTGAAGAGGGTCGACTTTCCGCTGTTGGGTGCACCGACGAGGGCGAGGCGAAAGGTGGTCACGCCAGCTCAACCTCGACGAGTTCAGCCTCGGATGTACGCAGGGCGATAAGGGTGCGGTTCAGCCGCACAGCCAGTGTGCGACCGCCGAGCGGGCCGGCACCGACCATCTCGACCTCGTCGCCCTCCGAGAAGCCGACTTCGCGCAGCTTGACGTCCATCTGCTCACTTCCGGCAGCGATTGACCGGATGCGAGCCCTTTGCCGGGCTTTCAGTTCATGGAGCTTCATCGACAGGGCTTCCCGGGGGCTCGGACTTCCTGATATTCAATCGCAACTAGAATAGCCACCCTCTTAACGAATACAATTGACAAGTATCAACTGGAAAACCGTCGCAAGCCGTGTCACGCCGAAGGCGTCCGGAGGGATGAAACGCATGAGAATTGGCTGTCTTGGCGCGGCGCGGATCACGCCCAACGCGATCATCCATCCCGCGCGGGTGCGACCAGGGGCAGTGCTCCAGTCGGTCGCGGCGCGCGATCCGGCCCGGGCGCGCAGCTTTGCCCAGGCGCATGGCTTCAAGCGGCATGACGAGGACTATGCCGCGCTGGTTCGTGCGCCTGACATCGACATCGTCTACAATGCCTTGCCGATCAACCTGCACGCCGAATGGAGCATCAAGGCGCTGGAGGCCGGCAAGCATGTGATCTGCGAGAAGCCCTTTGCCATGAATGTGCGTGAGGCCGCGCAGGTGCTGGCCGCGGCGCGGGCGACCGGCAAGCGTGTCATCGAGGCCTTCCACTATCGGTATCATCCGGGGTTCCTGCAGGCGCTGGCGTGGATTGATGCGGGCGAGATCGGTCTCATCAGTTCGATCGATGCCGTGTTCAACATCGGGATTGATGATCGAGGCGGTACGGAGATCCGGCACCTGCCTGAAACCGGCGGCGGCGCGTTCATGGACCTCGGGTGCTATCCGCTGAGCTGGACGCTGAACATTCTGCGGACGCGTCCTGTCCATGTCGAGGCCAAGGCGTCAGTGACGCCACGCGGTGTCGACGAGAAAATGGAAGCCACGCTGGTCTTTCCTGGTGCCATCACCGCTCGGCTGTCGGCGTCGATGGCGGCGGGAGAGGCCTTTGCGGCGCGCCTGCATGTCAAGGGATCCAAGGGCGAGATCGTGTTCGCCAATCCGCTGGTACCGCATCATGGTGGCGTGCTGACGCTGAAGGCGGGACAAAAGACCCTGTCGCCACGCATCAGCCGCATTTCGACGTATACGTGGCAGCTCGACACGATCCTCTTTGCCCTCGAGGCGCAGGTGCCGGTGCCGACCGAGGGGGAGGCCATCATCATGCAGCAGGAAGTGATCGATGGCGTCTATGCGGCGGCGGGTCTCAAGGCGCTCCGGTATCTCTGATCCGCACTCAGACGCGGACCACCTTGCCGGGGTTCATGATGGCGTTCGGATCAAGCGCCCGCCGGATTGCGCGCATGGCCTCGATTTCGACGGGCGACTTGTAGCGCGTGATCTCGTCGACCTTTGCCTGGCCCAGGCCATGTTCGGCGCTGATTGACCCGCCGTAGCGGTGGACCATGTCGTGCACGACGGCGTTGATCTCGGGCAGGCGGGCAAGGAAGCCTGACGGATCGGCGCCCTCTGGCTGGCTGATGTTGAAGTGAATGTTGCCGTCGCCCAGGTGACCAAAAGGCACGGGCCTTGCCCCCTTGACCAGATTGCACACGGCGCCGGATGCCTCGTTGATGAACGATGGTATCGCCGAGACGGGCACGGACACGTCGTGCTTGATGCTCGCGCCCTCGGGCTTCTGGGCCTCGGACATGGCATCGCGCAAGCGCCAGAATTCCTGGCGCTGGGCCTGCGACTGTGCGATGGCGCCATCTGTCACGCCTGGAAGCCCCGCTGCTGCGACCAGTTCCTGGCGCGCGGCCTCAGCGGCGGCGGCAGCGAACAGCGAGATCTCGACGAGCACGTGCCAGGGGGCGGGCTGCGAGACGGGACGGCGCGTGCCCGGGATGTGGCGGAGAACGAAGTCGAGGCCTGTGCCGGACATCAGTTCGAACGACGTCACGAAGAGGCCTGCGTCTCGCAGGCGATTGAGCAGCAGAAGGGCTGCCTCCACGTTCTCGACCGACAGGATCGCCGTTGCCATCTCGCGGGGACGCGGGGAGAGCTTGAGGACAGCTGCCGTAATGATGCCGAGCGTGCCTTCAGCGCCGATGAGAAGGTTCTTCAGGTCGTAGCCCGTATTGTCCTTGCGCAGTGCCCGCAGACCGTTCCAGACCTGTCCGTTCGGCAGCACGGCCTCGATGCCGAGGGCGAGGTCACGCATGTTGCCGTAGGCGAGGACAGCCGTGCCACCTGCGTTGGTCGACAGCAGACCGCCGATCGTCGCGCTGCCACCGGAGGCGAGGCTCAGCGGGAACAGCCGGTCATTGCTGTCGGCCAGCTTGCGGATGTCATCGAGGATGCAGCCGGCTTCGGCCGTCAGCGTGCCGGCACTGGCGTCGATTCCGCGCACGTTCTTCATGCGCGCGAGCGAAAGGAGTATCTCGGTGCCGTCCGCGCTTGGTATCTGCCCACCCACAAGCCCCGTATTGCCGCCTTGCGGCACGATGGGGGTCCGTGTCTCGTTGCAGATGGTCACGATCCTCGCCACGGCCCCGGTCGTGGCGGGACGCAAGAGCAGTGGCGTGCGGCCCACGAAGCGGTCACGCCACTCGCGCAGGTGTGGTGCGATCAGCGCCTGGTCCTCGGTGAAGCCGCCGGGGCCTGCGGCCTGTTTCAGGCGGTCCAGCGTATCAGTCGTGGGAGGATGTCGGGTGGACATGGTGTTCATCTACTCGCGCACGGCGGCACGCGCCAGCCTGTCGTTGATCGCCTCTCCCAAGCCTTCGTCGGGGATCGGCATCACGGCGATGGCGCGTGCATCGGAGGCGTCAAGCGCCCGCAGCATGGCAAAGAGGTTGGCGGCTGCCTCGACGAGGCTTGCGCCCTTGCTCAGGTTCAAGGTGATCCCTGCGCCTGGCGGGGGCGAGCCGAAGGCCAGCAGGGCTTCGTCGGCAGCAATAACGGTCGCATTGAGCCGCAGGGGCTTTGTCGTCGCGTAGTGCCGATGAAGGCGTCCGGGTGCGAGCGGGGCACCTTGCGTGTCGTGGGCGGCCTGCAACGGGCCTGTGACCTTCTCGATCTCGTCGCGCGTCACCGAGCCTGGCCTCAGCATCTCCGGATGTTCGCCCGACAGGCCAATGATCGTGGATTCGAGCCCCAGGAGTGCGGGCCCGCCGTCGAGGATCATGGGTGCAGCCTTGCCCAGCCCCGCCTCGACGTGGTGGGCGGTTGTCGGCGATACGGTTCCTGAAGGATTGGCGCTGGGTGCTGCAA
>JAGWXR010000209.1 GCA_018969785.1 Alphaproteobacteria bacterium | reverse complement strand
GGCCATGAGACCGCAGGTCCTCTTTCCCCTCTTCGCCGACATCGCCTCGCTGCAGGGGATCGGTCCGCGCTTTGCCAAGCTCATCGGCCGCCTTGCCGGCACAAGGCTGGTCGACCTCATCTGGCACAGGCCCATCTCGCTGCATGACTGGAGCCACGAGGCCACCATCGCAACCGCCGCGGAAGGCAGCAGCGTCACGCTCAAGGTCGTCATCGTCGAGCACAAGCCCGGACGCACCCCGCGCCTGCCCTACAAGGTGATCGCCAGCGACAGCACCGGCTTCATGGACCTTGTCTTCTTCCGGGGCCACAAGGACTATCTGCAGGCCCACCTGCCCGTGGGCCAGGTCCGCCACGTCAGCGGCAAGGTCGAGCGCTTCGACGGCCGCCTCCAGATGGTCCATCCCGACCGCATGCTCGACGAGGCAGCCTTCGCCGCCACCCCCGCGATCGAACCCGTCTATGGGTCGACCGAGGGCCTGCCGCAGAAGACCCTCGCACGCGCCGTTCACCAGGCGCTGGATCGCTGCCCCGAACTGCCCGAATGGCAGGACCCGGCCTGGTTCCGCAAGCAGGGCTGGCCCGCGTTCCGCGACGCGCTCCGCAAGTTGCACGCGCCGCAGACAGCCGCCGATCTCGAACCCGCCACGCCCGAACGCCAGCGCCTCGCCTTCGACGAGCTTCTGGCAAGCCAGCTCGCCCTCAGTCTCGCGCGGGCCCGCATGCGCCGGCAGCAGGGACGCAGCATCAGGGGCGACGGCGTGCTGCGCGCGCGCGCGCTTTCGGCCCTCGGTTTCAAGCTCACGCCATCACAGGAACAGGCCCTCACAGAGATCTTCGCCGACCAGGCCTCCGGCCAGCGCATGCTGCGCATGCTCCAGGGCGACGTCGGCGCCGGCAAGACGCTGGTGGCCTTCTTTGCGATGCTCAACGCCATCGAATGCGGCGCGCAGGCAGCCCTGATGGCGCCGACCGAGGTGCTCGCCCGCCAGCACGCGCAGTCCTTGCGCCCGCTTGCCGAGGCCGCCGGCGTGACACTTGGCCTCCTGACCGGCCGCGAGCGCGGCAAGGAACGCGATGCGCTGCTCGAACGCCTTGCGTCCGGCGAACTGAAGATCCTGATCGGCACCCACGCCCTCATCACCGAAAGCGTGGTGTTCAGGGACCTCGGCCTTGTCGTGGTCGACGAACAGCATCGCTTCGGCGTGCACCAGCGCCTCGCGCTCTCGGGCAAGGGGCACGTTCCTGCCGACATCCTGGTCATGACGGCAACGCCTATCCCGCGCACGCTCCAGCTGACCGCCTATGGCGACCTTGACATGTCGCGCCTGCGTGAAAAGCCGGCAGGCCGCCAGCCCATCGTCACGCGCATGCGCCCGCTGGCCGACCTCGACGAGGTCATTGACCGCCTGAAGGGTGCGCTGGCCCACGGCGCGCGGGCCTTCTGGGTCTGTCCGCTGGTCGAGGAGAACGAAGATCTCGACCTCACCGCCGCCGAAGAGCGCTTCGACGTGCTCAACCATCATTTGCCCGGACAGGTCCGCCTGATCCACGGCCGCATGAAACCCACCGAAAAGGACGCGGCCATTGCCGACTTCCGTGACGGCCGCGCCGGCGTGCTCGTGGCCACCACCGTGATCGAGGTCGGCGTCGACGTGCCCGATGCGACGATCATCATCATCGAGCACGCCGAACGCTTCGGGCTGGCCCAGCTGCACCAGCTGCGCGGCCG
>JAGWXR010000069.1 GCA_018969785.1 Alphaproteobacteria bacterium | reverse complement strand
AACCGCGTGCTTGGCTTCAAGAGTTCGCTGCTGGGTTCGGCCAATTCAATGGTGCGCGATGCAAGCGGGCAGCAGCGGCGCGTTCTGGTTCAGCCTGTCTCGCTTGCCTATACGCGGCTTCATGGCATGCCCATGGGTCGGGAGTTCAGGCCGTTTTTTGCCTGGTACGGCGATATGGATCTGGTGCCGCACCTGTGGCAGGCCTTTTGCCTCGGGCCGATCGACGTGATGGTGCATTATCATCCACCGCTGACCATCGACCAGTTTCCCTCGCGCAAGGAACTGACGGCGGAGTGCGAGCGCCTTGTCGCCGCCGGGGTGACGCATGCGCTGTCGGGTCGTCCGGGCGCGGTGGGGCCTGCCTACGAGGACGAACCCATCGCGGTGGCGCCGATCCAGGACCGCTATGGCCGGGATTTCGATTAAGCTTGAGTTCAGCGGGGGTTTCACCCATAAGTCGCGCCGTTTTTCAACAAACTGGGCGAAGACTTCCGGCCGGCCGTGACGCAGAAAATCTTCATCAAGACCTACGGGTGCCAGATGAACGAGTATGACTCCTCCCGTATGGCGGATGTCATGGCTCCGCATGGTTTCGTTCGCGCCGACACGCCGGAGGAGGCGGATCTTGTCATCCTCAACACGTGCCATATCCGCGAGAAGGCGTCCGACAAGGTCTATTCGGAGCTTGGGCGCCTGCGGTCGCTGAAGACGGCGCGCGCGGGCGAAGGGCGGCAGATGATCGTCGCCGTCGCGGGCTGTGTGGCGCAAGCCGAGGGCGAGGAGATGCTGCGGCAGGCCCCCGTCATCGACATCGTCGTGGGACCGCAGGTCTATCACCGCCTGCCCGAAATGGTCGCTCGCGCCCGGGCGCGCAACCGCATCGTCGATACCGAGTTCCCGGCCGTCGACAAATTCGATGCGCTGCCCGAGAGCCGGCAGGTCGAAGGGCCGTGTGCGTTCCTGACGATCCAGGAAGGCTGCGACAAGTTCTGCACCTTCTGCGTCGTTCCCTATACGCGGGGGGCGGAGTACTCGCGCCCGGTGCGGCAGATCGAGGCCGAGGCGCGCAATCTCGTGCTGCGGGGCGTGCGCGAGATCACGCTGCTTGGCCAGAACGTCAATGCCTATCATGGCGATGACGGGAATGGCGGGGAGTGCGGGCTCGGGCCGCTGGTCGACGTGCTCTCGCGGATCGAGGGGCTCGAGCGTATCCGGTACACGACCAGCCACCCGCGTGACATGGATGATGCGCTGATCGAGGCCCATCGCGTGAACGACAAGCTGATGCCGTTCCTGCACTTGCCGGTGCAGTCGGGGTCGGACCGCATCCTTGACGCCATGAACCGTGGCCATACGCGCCAGATGTATGTCGACCTCGTGGCCCGCATCCGCGCGGCGCGCCCCGACATTGCCCTGTCTTCGGACTTCATCGTCGGCTATCCGGGCGAGACTGACGAAGATTTTGCGCAGACCATGGACCTGATCCGCACCGTCGGGTTTGCGCAGTCCTTTTCCTTCAAGTACTCGCCGCGGCCCGGCACGCCGGCCTCGGCAGAGCGCAAGCAGGTGCCGGAGGAGACGAAGGCCCGGCGGCTCGAGATCCTGCAGGCCGAGTTGACCGCGCAGATGCGCCGTTTCATGGAGAGTTGCGTGGGACGCCGGTTCGACATTCTCCTTGAAAAGCCTGGCCGATATCCCGGGCAAATGATCGGCCGCAGTCCCTATCTCCAGAGCGTCAATGTCGTTGCGCCCCATGCGCGTATCGGTGATTTCGTGACGGTCGACATCGTCGCCGCGCTGCCCAACAGCCTGAAGGGCGAACTGGCGGGTCGCAGCGGCTCAAGGCAGGTTGGAAGAAATTGACATTCAAATCGAAGCGACAGATCCACAGCGGACAGGCAACACAGGTCGAGTTTGACGACAATTCGGTGCTTGCCCGCATCGTTGGTCCGCATAACCTGCACCTGTCGGAGATCGAGCGGCGGCTCGAGATCGCCATTGCCCATCGCGGCAACCGGCTTGTGCTGCAGGGGCCCTCGACATCGCGGGCGCATGGCGCGCAGGTGCTGCGAGACCTCTATGCCTATGCGCTGGCCGGGCATGAGATTTCCTCCAGCGACGTGGAGCGCGCGATCAACCTTGGCCTCGGGTCGGAGTCGGTGGCGGCCAAGTCGGGCGTGTTCGCCACGCCCAAGCGCGTCATCTCGGCCCGTACCCCCGGGCAGGCGCGCTACATCGAGGCGCTTACCCATCATGACCTGGTCTTCGGGCTCGGGCCTGCCGGCAGCGGCAAGACCTATCTTGCGGTAGCTGCCGGCGTGGCGCTGCTGTCGCGCGGGGCTGTCGACCGGCTGATCCTCTCGCGGCCTGCCGTCGAGGCGGGGGAGCGGCTCGGGTTCCTGCCGGGCGACATGAAAGAGAAGGTCGATCCCTATCTGCGGCCGCTCTATGACGCGCTGCACGACATGCTGCCAGGCGACCAGATCCAGCGACGGCTGGACGAGGGCGTTATCGAGGTTGCGCCGCTTGCGTTCATGCGCGGGCGGACGCTGTCGCATTGCTATGTGATCCTTGACGAAGCGCAGAACACGACGCCCCAGCAGATGAAGATGTTCCTGACCCGGCTCGGCGAGGGATCGCGGATGGCCGTGACGGGTGATCCGACGCAGACCGACCTCTCGCCCGGACAAATGTCGGGCCTTGCGGAAGCGCGGGACGTGCTGGCCGGTGTTGAAGGGGTGGCGACGGTCGAACTCCAGGAAGAGGACGTGGTGCGCCATCCCATGGTCCGGCGGATCGTGCGCGCCTATGCGGCGCATGACCGGCTGAAGGCTGCGCCGCCCGGCGCCCGGCGCCAGCCAGGCTGAGGCGATGGCGCGCGGCGGGATCAAGACCGAGATCCTCATCGAGGCTGCGGCTTGGAAGACCGCATGGCCCCGGTTGCGCGCCGACATCCGTGCCCTTGCACAGGCGCTGGCTGCATCGGATGCGTTTCGAGGGGTCGAGGGCGGGGGACAGTTCGCCGTGGTCCTTGCCGATGACCGGCGCCTGCACGACCTGAACAAGCGGTTCCGCGGCAAGGACAAGCCCACCAATGTCCTGTCCTTTCCCGATGCCGAGGCCCCCTTTGGCGGCATTGCCCTGTCGTTCGAGACCATCAAGCGAGAGGCCCGCGAACAGGGAAAACCGCTCATTAACCATGCCAAGCACATGATTTTGCACGGTTTTTTGCATCTGCTGGGACATGATCACCAGCGGGTCCGCGACGCCCGCTTGATGGAGGGCCTCGAAACCGCCATCCTTGCAGGCATGCGCATCCCTGATCCCTATCAAGCCAAGGGTCGTCCCCGTGCCTGACCCATCGGCGGGCCCTTTGCCCGGCTCAAAGCCAACCGACCACACCCGCACCACGTCCTGGCCTTCGGCGCTCGTCACGCTCGTCAACCGGCTTCTGCGCCGGCGGGACGAGTCGGCGCAGCTGCGTGAGAGCCTCGAGGAGGTCATCGAGCAGAGCGAGGCCGAAGATCGCCCGCTTGCCCGCGAAGAGCGATCGATGATGCTCAACATTCTCCAATTCGGGGAATTGACCGTTGCCGACATCATGGTGCCGCGGGCGGACATCATCGGGGTCGAGGCCAGTACGTCGCTCGATGCGCTGGCGCGGATCTTCCGTGATGCCCAGCACTCGCGCCTGCCGGTCTACCGGGAGTCGCTCGACCATCCCGTGGGCATGGTCCACATCAAGGACCTCATCGGGCTTGCCGTTCCCGAAAGCGAGGGCGTTCCCCATCCCAGGACCATCCAGGACATCAGGCGTGACGTGCTGTTCGTGCCGCCGTCCATGCCGGTCGTGAACCTGCTGGTGAAGATGCAGTCCACCCGGGTCCACCTGGCGCTTGTCATCGACGAGTATGGTGGCACCGATGGCCTGGTCTCGATCGAGGACATCGTCGAGCAGATCGTCGGCGACATCGAGGACGAGCATGACACGGACGAGGCGCAGACGGTCGTGCCGCGGGGTCCGGGCGAGTTCGATGCGAGTGCGCGCACCGACCTTGAGGAACTGGAGAAGCTTGTCGGGTTCAGCCTTGCCGACGAGGACAAGGCCGAGGAGATCGATACGCTGGCGGGTCTCGTCTTCTCGCTGGTGAGCCGCGTTCCCCAGCGCGGGGAAATCGTGAAGCATCCGGCCGGCGTCGAGTTCGAGGTTCTCGAAGCCGATCCCCGCCGGCTGCGCCGGCTGCGCGTGCGCGTAATCAAGCCATCCCAGACGGTGCCGGCATCGGCCGGGGATGCCAATGCGGCGCGCGTGCCAGCCGAGGCCGATGGCTAGCTTGTCGGCGTTGCTGCTGCGGCTTTTGTCGCTGGTCCACTTCGTCCAGGGATTGAAGGGCTGGCAGCGCCTCATTGCCCTTGTGGCGGCGGGTGGCTTGTCGGCGCTTGGATTTGCGCCACTGCACCTTTGGCCACTCTGGTTCCTTACCCTTCCCCTGTTTGGCCTGATCCTTGACGGGGCGAGGGATGAGCGGCCCTTCCGGGCGTTTCTTGCAGGGTGGGCGTTCGGCTTTGGCCAGTTCCTCGTGGGCATGCACTGGATCGGCTATCCCTTCGTCGTCGACATGGACCGGCACGCGTGGATGCTGCCCTTTGTCGTGCCGCTGTTTCCGGCGGGACTTGCCATCTTCTGGGGCCTTGCAGCGCTTGCGGCACGGATGCTGCGGCCCGAAGGGCCCGGGCGCGTGCTCGTCCTTGTGGTCCTGCTGGGCAGCGCCGAGTGGCTGAGGGGGCATGTGCTGACCGGCTTGCCTTGGAACCTTTCCGGCTATGTCTGGACCGGTTCGGACGCGATGATGCAGTCAGCTTCCCTCTACGGGGCCTATGGGCTCAGCCTCGTCACGCTGCTCGCGGCGCTGGCGCCGTTGCTCGCGCTCAATGTCGACGGGTCGCGCCGTGTCCGGCATGGGTGGCTTGCCCTGCTTGGGGTCGGGATCGTCGCCGGGCTCTGGGTGTTCGGGAGCCTGCGACTGCCGGAGGAACCGGTTCCGGTCGTCGAGAACCTGCGGCTGCGGCTCGTGCAGCCCAATGTGCCACAGAACGAGAAGTGGAAGCCTGAACTGACCATCCGCAACTGGGAGCGGCTCGTGCAGCTCACGGGGTCACCCGGCCTCGCGCAGGACAGCGTGGTGGTCTGGCCGGAGGCGGCGCCGCCGTTCATGCTGCTGACGACGGATGGCGCGCTTGAGGTTGTTGCGTCGCTGCTGCCTGACAATGCTGTCCTGCTCACAGGAACGCAGCGCGTGGAGCGCGGGGAAACCAACCGTTATTTCAACAGCATGGTGGCGGTCGACGGCAGGGGCGAGGTGCGTGCCACCTATGACAAGTCCCACCTTGTGCCCTTCGGCGAGTACCTGCCGCTGTTCGACCTGCTGCAGCCCCTCGGCATCACCCAACTGACCGGCATGCATGGCGGCTTCTCGCAGGGCGAGGGCGTTCGCACGATCCGCATGCCGGGCGTGCCGCCGCTTGGCGTCCTGATCTGCTACGAGATCATCTTTCCCGCAGCCGTCGTCGAGCCCGGGGCGCGGCCGCAATGGCTCGTCAACATGACCGACGACTCGTGGTTTGGCCCGTGGGCCGGTCCCTACCAGCACCTCGACATCGCGCGCGTGCGTGCGGTTGAGGAGGGGCTTGCTGTCGCCCGCGCAGCAAATACAGGGGTTTCGGCCGTGATCGACCCCTATGGGCGAATCATCTCTTCGCTCGGGCTCGGCCGGTCCGGTGTTGTGGATGCTTCATTACCCGGTGCGATTGAGCCCACGTTTTATTCCTTCTCCGGAGACGCGATTTTTTTCCTCCTGCTGATCATTTTTGCCTTTGCTGGAGCTGTTTTTTCGCGTGCTACCCCTTAAAGGCAGTTGACCATCACGAGCGCATCCCTTTATCTCGCGTGTATTGAGACCGGATGACTACTGGGGGTCGCTTGGTTTCCAAGACCGCTTGCGTGGGGCGCAGCGGGCATGACCCCCGAAGTATCCTTTCTGGCGTTGCGTTCGCCAGGACTCAACCATAGCGGGGGCAAGGCCACCAGTCATAGGTGGCTGCCGAAAACGACGTTCAATCGTTGACGTTCTGTCAGGGCTGCTGGTGGCTTCAGGCGGGCGTCGTGTCGTACAAAGGAGTCCCCCCTTGGCCAAGAAGCAACCCTCATCTGTTGACGCCCACGTTGGTAGCCGTGTCCGCCTGCGCCGCATGCTCATTGGCATGAGCCAGGAAAAGCTCGGCGAACTGCTGGGCCTCACGTTCCAGCAAGTGCAGAAGTACGAGAAGGGCGCGAACCGCATCGGTGCGAGCCGCCTCTACGACATCGCCACCATCCTGGGTGTTCCGGTGTCCTATTTCTTCGACGATATCTCGGCAGACCAGGGTGTCCGCCGCGCAAACGGGCAGGCCCCGTCTGTGGATATCGAAGCGGGCCCCTACATGATGGAATTCCTTTCCAGCGCGGAAGGCTTCCAGCTGGTGCGTGCCTTCACGAAAATCACGGATCCGCGTGTGCGCAAGCGCATGCTGGACCTCGTCAAGTCCCTGACGGGCGACGAAGAGGCCGCATTCCCGGATTTCCGGGTCGTCGAGCTGCGTGAAGCGCAACGCGCTTGACGTAACCGGCCATTACTGAGAGAAAGCCGCGCTTTTCGCGTTCGCGATCAGCGCGGCTTTTTCATTTTTCCGGCAGCAAAGACATGTCATCCCGCAAAAACTACCTGTTCACCAGCGAGTCGGTCTCCGAGGGCCATCCGGACAAGGTCTGCGACCGGATTTCGGATTCGATCGTCGACCTCTTCCTCAAGCACATGCCCGAGGCGCGGGTGGCGCTGGAGACGCTGGCCACGACGAACCGCGTCGTGCTGGCGGGCGAGGTGCGGGGCCCGGATGCGGTCGGGCATGAACAGATGATCGAGACCGCCCGCATGGCGATCAAGGACATCGGCTATGACCAGGAAGGCTTCGACTGGCGCAAGGCCCGGATCGAGTGCCTGGTCCATGCCCAGTCTGCCGACATCGCGCAGGGCGTCGATGCTGCTGGCAACAAGGACGAGGGCGCGGGCGACCAGGGTATCATGTTCGGCTATGCGTGCCGCGAGACCGACGAACTCATGCCGGCGCCGATCCACTATTCCCATCGCATCCTGAAGGCGCTGTCGGATGCGCGCCGCTCGGGCAAGGCGAAGGAGTTGCTGCCGGACGCCAAGAGCCAGGTCACGCTGCAGTATGAAGACGGCAAGCCGGTCCGCGCGACGAAGATCGTCGTGTCGACGCAGCACATCGATGGGCTGGACCAGAAGGACGTGCGGGCCATCGTGAAGCCCTACATCGAGGCTACCATGCCGCAGGGCTGGATGTGTCCGGATGACGGGCTGTTCGTCAATCCGACAGGGCGCTTCGTGATCGGCGGTCCGGACGGCGACACCGGCCTGACCGGACGCAAGATCATCGTGGACACATACGGTGGCGCGGCACCGCACGGCGGCGGTGCGTTCTCGGGCAAGGACCCGACGAAGGTTGACCGGTCGGCGGCCTATGTCGCGCGCTACCTTGCCAAGAACGTGGTGGCGGCGGGCCTTGCCGAGCGCTGCACGATCCAGATTTCCTATGCCATCGGCGTTGCCGATCCGATGTCGTTCTATGTCGACCTGCATGGCACCGGCCGGATCGACGAGGCCAAGCTCGAGAAGGCGCTGCCGGAGATGGTGAGCCTGAAGCCACGCGGGATCCGCGAGCACCTCAAGCTCAATCGCCCGATCTATGCCCGCACGTCCGCCTATGGGCATTTCGGCCGGGCGGCCGAGGCCGACGGCGGCTTCTCGTGGGAGCGCACGGACCTCGTGGCGCAGCTGAAGAGCCTGTTCGCCTGACGGATCCCGGACGGCGGCGCAGCGAACTCCACGGCAGGCGCAAGGGTCGACCGCTCAGCTCGCTGCAGCAGGGGCTCATCGGCGACCTGCTGCCGCGCGTCGGCCTCCCCGACGGTCCCATCAACCTTGGCGACCTGTTTCCTGACGCCCGGGCGCATGCGCTTGAGGTCGGGTTTGGCGGTGGCGAACACCTTGCTGCGCAGGCGAGGCTTCATCCTGACACCGGCTTCATCGGCTGCGAGCCCTTCGAGAACGGGGTCGCCAAGCTGCTGACGCAGGTGCGCGCCCATGGCCTGGCGAATGTGCGGGTTCATCCGGATGATGCGCGTGAGATCCTTGAGCGCCTGGCTGATGCCAGCCTTTCGGTCATGTTTGTCCTGTTCCCGGATCCCTGGCCGAAGGTCCGGCACCACAAGCGGCGGTTCATCCAGACAAGGACCCTCGACGAGATTGCGCGGGTCCTGAAGCCCGGCGGCGAGCTGCGGGTTGCAACCGACCATCCGGATTATGCGCAATGGACGCTCATGCATCTCGTTCGTGATGCGCGTTTCACCTGGGCGGCGCAGTCTGCGGCGGATTGGCGCGTGCGTCCCGCCGACTGGGTGGCCACGCGCTACGAGCAGAAGGCGCTCGCGGCTGGCAGAAGCTGTGTTTACCTCAGATTTTTCCGGGCCTGAGCCCTCATTTGCCCTTGGATTGGCGTGGGGCATCCTGTAGAACACCTGCGATTTCCCGGACAAGATGAGCTTGTTCGCTGGCTGACCGAAAGGGCAGCCCGGCGCGAGAGCCTTTTGTCCGGTCAGCGGACTGGACCATGGCAAGACGTGCCTCGGAGCTTGAACACCTGATAGCCCCCATCGCCGAAGCGCTGGGCTATTCGCTTGTGCGCGTGCGTCTTTCCGGTGCCGTGCGGCCGACGCTGCAGGTCATGGCCGAGCTTCCCGACGGAACCATGCCCATCGAGGATTGCGCGCGCCTGAGCGATGCCATATCGGCAGCGTTCGAGCAGGCTGATCCGATCGAGGGTGAGTATGTGCTGGAGGTGTCCTCGCCGGGCATCGACCGGCCACTGACGCGCCGGCGGGACTTCGACGACTTCAATGGGCATGAAGCCAGGCTTGACCTGGTGGCGCCCATCGACGGGCGCAAGCGCATCAAGGGCACGCTGCGCGGATTGCGCGGTGAAGACGTTCTCATCGAGACGGATGCCGGCCCCGGGGGCGGGCGCACCGAACTGTCCATTCCCCATGTTTCGATCGGCGAGGCCAAGCTGCTCTTGACCGATGCGCTGATCGAGCAGGATCTCAAGCGACGAAAACAGGCCGGGAAGCCGGCGAAACCGAGGTAACGAACATGGCTGTCAGTGCAAACAGGCTTGAATTGCTTCAGATCGCGGACGCGGTCGCGCGGGAGAAATCGATCGACAAGCAGATCGTGATTTCCGCCATGGAAGAAGCGATCATGAAGGCTGCGAAGTCGCGCTATGGCCAGGAAAACGAAATCACTGCCGAAATCGACCCGAAGACGGGCGAGACCAAGCTCAATCGAAAGCGTTCGGTGGTCGACAAGGTGGAAAACGATGCAACCGAGATCACGCTCGAGGAGGCGCTGAACCACAATCCTGCCGCCGAGGTGGGCGACGTGATCCTCGATCCGCTGCCGCCGATCGACTTCGGCCGCATCGCGACACAGGCCGCAAAGCAGGTCATCTTCCAGAAGGTGCGTGACGCCGAGCGCGAGAAGCAATTCGAGGAATACAAGGATCGCGTCGGGGAGATCGTGCATGGCACGGTGAAGCGCGTGGAGTATGGCAACGTGGTCGTCGACCTGGGGCGCGGAGAAGCCTTCGTGCGGCGGGACGAACTTCTGCCGCGCGAGACGTTCCGCACGGGAGACCGCATTCGCGCCTACATCTATGATGTTCGCCGCGAAGCTCGCGGGCCGCAGATCTTCCTGTCGCGGACCCATACGCAGTTCATGGCCAAGCTGTTCGCGCAGGAGGTCCCGGAGATCTATGACGGGATCGTCGAGATACGCTCGGTGGCCCGTGATCCTGGGTCGCGTGCGAAGATTGCCGTGATTTCCAAGGATTCCTCGATCGATCCGGTCGGTGCCTGCGTCGGCATGCGCGGCAGCCGCGTGCAGGCCGTCGTGCAGGAGCTGCAGGGCGAGAAGATCGACATCATTCCCTGGTCGCAGGATGCGGCGAACTTCGTCGTGAATGCGCTGGCGCCGGCCGAGGTTTCCAAGGTGGTGCTCGATGATGACGCACACAGGATCGAGGTCGTCGTGGGCGATGACCAGCTTTCGCTGGCGATCGGCAGGCGTGGCCAGAATGTGCGGCTAGCCTCGCAGCTGACTGGCTGGCAGATCGACATCCTGACCGAGGCTGAGGAATCGGAGCGCCGGCAAGAGCAGTTCCGCAAGCGAACCGATCTTTTCATGACGGCGCTCGACGTGGACGAAACGCTCGCGCAGCTGCTGGCGTCAGAGAACTTCTCGGCGGTCGAGGACCTTGCCTACGTGGTGACGGAAGAGCTTGCCGAGATCCAGGGTATTGGCGAGGAGACGGCGAGCGAGCTGCAGCGCCGTGCGCTTGAGTATCTTGAGCGGCAGAATGAGGCGTTTGATACCAAGCGTCGCGAGTTGGGCGTCGATGATGCGATCCTGCAGGTCGAGGGCGTCACGCCTGCCATGGCGGTCGCGCTGGGCGAGGGCGGGGTGAAGACCCTCGAGGACCTGGCGGGATGTGCCACCGATGACCTCGTCGGCTGGAACGAAACGGTGAACGGCGAGCGCAAGCGTTTCGCCGGCATGCTGGAGAGCCTCGGTGTCACGGCCGATGATGCCAACGCGATCATCATGGCAGCGCGCGTTGCGGCGGGCTGGGTCGAGGCACCGGCTGCGCCTGCCGAGACCGCCGCTCCGGAGGCCGATGCCTAGTGGCCACCCACCGGACGATGCAGCGCAAGCGCGATGACGGCGATGAGGGAGTCGAAGGGTCCCTGCGCCGCTGCATCGTGTCCGGCGAGAGCCTGGCACCAGAGCGCATGGTGCGCTTCGTCGTCGGCCCGGAAGGCGACATCGTGCCGGACATCGCGCACA
>JAGWXR010000068.1 GCA_018969785.1 Alphaproteobacteria bacterium | reverse complement strand
AGGATCGAGTCGACCTCGTCGACGATCGCGAAGTTGTGGCCGCGCTGGACCATCTGGGCGCGGGTGTACTTCATGTTGTCGCGCAGGTAGTCGAAGCCATATTCGTTGTTGGTGCCGTAGGTCACGTCGGCGGCGTATTGCTCGCGGCGCTGGGTGTCGTTCAGGCCGTGGACGATGCAGCCCACGCTGAGGCCCAGGAAGCGGTAGACGTTGCCCATCCACTCGGCGTCGCGGCGGGCGAGGTAGTCGTTGACGGTCACCACGTGGACGCCCTTGCCGGAGAGGGCGTTCAGGTAGACAGGCGCGGTGGCGACGAGGGTCTTGCCTTCGCCGGTCTTCATCTCGGCGATGTTGCCGTCGTGCAGCACCATGCCGCCGATCAGCTGCACGTCGAAGTGGCGCTGGCCGAGGCTGCGGCGGGCGCCCTCGCGCACGACCGCGAAGGCCTCGTAGAGGAGGTCGTCGAGCTTGCGGCCGTTGGCGACCTGCTGGCGGAACTCGTCGGTCTTCTGGCGCAGCTGGTCGTCGGTCAGCCGCGCGATCTCGGCCTCGAGGGCGTTGATGCGGGGGACCCTTGCGAAATAGGGCTTGAGCGTGCGGTCGTTGCTGGAGCCGAAAATGCGTTTGGCCAGCGTCGTCAAGCCTAACATGTCGGGAGTGTCCTTGGCGGTCTGAATTCGTTAACGGGGGCCCAACGCCTGCCCGGGGCGGGCAGTTCGCCTGCAGATCGTGCCGAAACGAGGGTTTTCGCGTGCAGCCCGACAGGAGAAATAAGGTTGGCCCATGGGCGTGTCAACGCGACCACGGACCGCTTTGCCGGGGGTGTGACATTGGTGGGGGACCGCCATTCTTGACGGGGGGGAACGGGACGGGTACTGACAATTGGGCGACGGCGGAATCCCCTTGGTTTTCCGGGCTTGCCGGCCGCTTTGACGAGGTGCGTGCCATGGCCCCAGGCGGGGGAAAGCCGAGCAAGGAGAAGGTCACCGCGAAGTCCGTCGCGGAGGCAGCCCCGAAGGCCGCCAAGGCGGCGCATCCGGTGTCTCCGCTTGCTCCGAAGGCCTTCCCCAAGCTGCAGCCGATCTCGGGCGTGCGGCTTGGGTCCGGATCGGCCGGGATCCGCTACGAGGGCCGGATCGACGTGCTGATGGGGGTGTTCGCCCCGGGCACCACGGTTGCGGGCGTGTTCACGAAGTCCAAGACATGCTCGGCCCCGGTCGACTGGTGCCGGATGGCGCTGGCCGAGAAGTCGGCGCGGGCGCTGGTGGTCAACTCCGGCAATGCCAATGCCTTCACGGGCCGGGTCGGCAACGAGGCCGTCAAGACGACCGTCGATTCGGTCGCCGGGATCGTGGGGTGCAAGCCGCAGGAGGTTTTCGTCGCCTCGACGGGTGTGATCGGAGAACCCCTTCCGGTGCGCCGGCTCACGGCAGCCCTGCCCGAGATTTACGAGAATACCGGGGCTACGGCGTGGGAAATGGCGGCGCGCGCCATCATGACGACGGATACGTTCCCGAAGGCTGCGACCGCTTCGGCTCAGATCGACGGGCATACGGTCAAGATCAACGGGATCGCCAAGGGCTCGGGCATGATTGCGCCCGACATGGCCACGATGCTGGCCTTCGTGTTCACGGATGCAAGCATCCCGCAGGATGTGCTGCAGGCGATGCTGGTGCAGGGCGCGGAAACCAGCTTCAACTCGATCACGGTGGACGGCGACACCTCGACAAGCGACACGCTGCTGCTGTTCGCGACGGGCAAGGGCGCCCGTCACAACCCCGTGACGCGCCTCAACGACAAGCGGCTCGATGATTTCCGCGCCAAGCTGAATGGCGTGCTGCAGGACCTGGCCGTGCAGGTGGTCAAGGATGGCGAGGGCGCGACGAAGCTCATCCGCATCAATGTCACGGGCGCCGAGAACACGCTTGCCGCGCGGCGCATCGCCATGTCGATCGCGAATTCACCCCTGGTGAAGACGGCGATTGCGGGGGGTGATGCGAACTGGGGCCGCGTGGTGATGGCGGTCGGCAAGTCGGGCGAGGCGGCCAACCGGGACAAGCTCTGCATCAAGTTCGGTGGCCACAAGGTGGCCACGATGGGCGTGCGCGACCCGAACTACAGCGAGGCGCTGATGGCCCGCTACATGCAGCGCGCCGAGATCGAGATCGATGTCGATGTCGGCGTTGCGAAGGGTGCGGCGGGCGTGTGGACGTGCGACCTGACGCACGGCTATATCAGCATCAACGGCGATTATCGCAGCTAGGCTGTCCCCACGTCCGGGCGGCCCCACGAGACGGGACCCCTCGCGCATGTCCAAACCCCTTGTGCTTGTCGTGGCGGCTGCGCTCGTGGACCCGCAGGGCCGCCTGCTGCTTGCCGAGCGGCCGGCCGGCAAATCGATGGCGGGGCTCTGGGAGTTTCCGGGCGGCAAGGTGGAGCCGGGCGAGCGCCCGGAGCAGTCGCTGGTGCGCGAGCTGCGGGAAGAACTTGGATTGATCGTTGAGGAGGGGTCACTCGAGCCTTTCCATTTTGCCTCGCACGATTACGAGAAATTTCACCTTCTGATGCCGCTCTACGTGTGCTGGCGCTGGGCTGGGGAGGTTTCCCCCCAGGAGGGGCAGCGCCATGCCTGGGTTGGTGTGGCTGAACTGGATGATTATCCCGTGCCGCCGGCGGACGAACCGCTGATGCCGCGCATGCGGGCGCTGCTGGCGGCCCACGCCGGATCCTGATGGCCCTGTCCCGCGAACCTGTCACCTGATCTTAAGCAGTCTCCCGCATGCTGCAGGACGTTGTTCACGCCAGGATGCCGCATGCAGTGGGGACTGTCCCTCGTTCGACGCTTTGCGGCCGATGAAGCCGGCACGACCGCGATCGACTATGGCATCGTGGTGGGCATGATCTTTCTTGCCGTTGTCGCGGCCATCGGGCTTGTCACTGACAACACGCAGGCGATGTACGAGTACATCGAGGCCTCCATCAAGGCGAAGTAGGCTGCCGCTGCCATCCGCACGCCTGTCAGTCGCCCTGCCTGGTTCCGACCTTGCGCAGGGCCTGGGCCAGGGGCATGGTCGCGCTTCCGGGGGCGAGCGGCTTCTGCTGGCTTTCGTGCGGCGACCAGCCCGACAGGTAGATGATCTCGAAGCTTGCCTTCATGCGCCCCTCGGCGTCCGCATGATCGCGCGCACAGATCTCCAATGTGCGCATCAGCACGTCGCGGCGCAGGAAGCGCCGGTCGCGATCGTGCAGGATGCTTGTCTCGCCCATCAGGCGCAGGTCCCGGAACAGCTTGAAGGGATCGGCATAGTGCACGGTGAACTCTTCCGTGTCGGCGACCGGCAGGGCAAAGCCTGCCCGCTGCAGCAGGGCGCCGGCCTCGCGCACGTCGGGCAGGGGGGCGATGCGGGGTGAGACACCGCCACGCAGCTCACTCTCGGCCTGCATGAAGGCACTGCGCAGTTCGAACAGCGTGCGGGCACCGAAGAGGGCGGCGATGAAGAAGCCATCGGGCTTGAGGGCGCGCCTTATTTGTAACAGCGCTCCCGGAAGGTCATTGAGCGCATGGAGCGTCAGGATGCTGGCGAAGGCATGAAGCGTGCCCGATGCGAAGGGAATTGCGCTTTCCTCGAAGGCGATGCCGGTGCCCGGGGCCGCTGCGGTGATGTCGCTGGCGATCGCGTGGCTTGCGACATGCTGCGACAAAGCTGGCGCGCCGTGACACACGAAAGCCGGAAAGTTGCGGTTTACGGCGTGCAGGCGGTCGGCGATCTCGTCGGCCGCGGCCCGGTGCAGGAAGTCTGCCTCGTGCGCGCGGGCCGCCGTCCGCTGCTTGCGGATGCGCCTGAGGCTTTCGTTGAAGATCCGCGGGACGGTGTGCATCGTGGTACCAGAATGCATGGGACGGGGTTCCAAGTCACCTGCGGGGCGTGCAGACGCCGTGAAACTGTGCCTTCCGGCGGCAGGCCTTCTTGCCCGGCAGGCCCTGAAAGGCGCCGGGCGTCGTGTGCTCGATGCCATCCTGCCGCCCCTGTGCCTGCGCTGCCGGGCGCCGGTGGGCGAACCGCAATCCGTCTGCGGTGCGTGCTGGAACGGCATCCGCTTCCTGACGGCGCCGTGGTGCGAGCAGTGCGGGATCCCGTTTCCGCATGCGCTGGGCGCTTCCGTGCGCTGCGGGATGTGCCTTGCACGGCCGCGCCTGTTCGAGCGGCTGCGGTCGGCCATCGCGTATGACGATGGCAGCCGCGAGCTGATCCTGGGCTTCAAGCATGCCGACAGGCTGGAACTCTGCCCGCTGCTGGTGCGCTGGATGCAGGCCGTCGCGCGCAGCGAGATCGCGGCCGCCGATATCGTGGTGCCGGTGCCGCTGCACTGGCGCCGGCTCGTGATGCGCAAGTACAACCAGGCGAGCCTCCTGGCGCATGGGCTGGTGCGCGGCACGCCGGCACAGGTGCGTGCCGACGTGCTCGTGCGCCACCGGGCGACCGAGAGCCAGGGGGCGATGGTGTCGGCCCGGGCGCGGCTGAAGAACGTGGCGCATGTGTTTCGCGTGCCGGAAGCCACGCGGCCGGCGGTGGCGGGGAAACGGGTTGTTATCGTTGACGATGTGTTGACGACGGGGGCCACCGTTACGGCCTGCTCGAAAGCCCTGCTTCGGGCAGGGGCTCAAAGCGTGTCGATCGTCACACTGGCGCGTGTCGTGCGTCCCTTGAGTAACTGATTTCGTGCTATAAATCCTTCTGGTGGGTGGCCGGGCCATGACGTTGGGCCCTTGCCGCCCGTCGAGAACCGGAGCAGGCGAGATCCCTTCGATGAGCAGCCAGGCTGGAGCACAGGCACAGGAACCCGCGGGCGGGATTGTCATCTACACGACGCTGCTGTGCCCCTATTGCCATCGCGCGAAGGCGTTGCTGCGCCGCAAAGGCGTCAGCTTTACCGAGATCGATGTCGGCATGGATGCCCCCAAGCGCCAGGAAATGATGGCCCGCGCGGGCGGGCGCCATACGGTGCCGCAGATCTTCATCGGGCAGACGCATGTGGGCGGCTGCGATGACCTGCATGCGCTCGATGCGCAGGGCGCGCTCGATCCGCTGCTTGAGAAAGCCTGCGGCTGAGGCCTGTTCCGTTTTTGGTTGTTCCGCTCTAGTCTGGCGCCATGAGCCAGACCTTCCGTGCAGCCTGCGTGCAGATGCGCACAGGCACCGACATCTGCGAGAACCTGCGTTCGGCCGAGACGCTGATCCGCGAGGCCCATGGCCGGGGTGCGGCCTTCATCGCCACGCCCGAGGTAACCGTGCTGTTCGAGGCCGAGAGCGACCGGCTGTTTGCGCAGGTGCATACCGAGGAAGACGATCCCTCGCTCAGGCGGCTTCGCGCGCTGGCGCAGGAGCTTGGCGTGTGGCTTCTGATCGGATCGATGGCGATCAAGGTGGGTGAACGGCAATGCGCGAACCGGTCCTTCCTGATCGGACCGGGCGGGCAGGTGGTTGCGAGCTATGACAAGATCCACATGTTCGACGTGGACCTGCCCAATGGGGAGACCTATCGCGAGTCGCGCAACTTCCGGCGTGGCGAGCGCGCGGTGGTGGCCGACCTGCCCTGGGGGAAGCTTGGACTGAGCGTCTGCTATGACCTGCGCTTTCCCCAGCTCTATCGCGCGCTGGCGAAGGCGGGGGCCTCGTTCCTGACGATCCCGGCGGCCTTTACGCACACGACCGGCATGGCGCACTGGCATGTGCTGCAACGGGCGCGGGCGATCGAGACGGGTTGCTATGTCATCGCACCGGCGCAGGGCGGGCATCATGCGAATGGCCGGCATACGTTCGGCCACAGCCTTGTCGTTGCGCCCTGGGGCGAGATCATTGCCGAGGCCGGAACGGAGCCCTGCGTCATCACCGCCGACATCGACCCGCAGCGCGTGGCTGATGCCCGGGGGCGCGTCCCCTCTCTCCTGCACGACAAGCCCATATCGGTGTCCATCGCGCCTGACGTCGCGTGAGGACCACACGCGGGAGGCGAATTGCGGCCTTTACGCGGTGTTAACCGGGGCGCGGTGGCATGGTGAACCCTTGCAGCGTGTGCGGTCCGTCGCCATCTTCAGGGACGACCTTGGGCGGCAGCCGCAAGAGGGATGCTGGCGTGAGATGATCTGCTACCAACTCGTCTGCAAGAAGAACCATTCCTTCGAGGGCTGGTTCCGCGATAGCGCGGCCTATGACCAGCAGGAGAAGAGGGGGTTGCTCGTGTGCCCGACCTGCAGCTCCAAGAGCGTCTCGAAGGCGCCGATGGCGCCGGCGGTTGCAAAGCGCGCGGGCCTGTCGGAGGCTGCGGACCAGGCGCGGGACATGCAGGCCTGGGTGAAGCAGGTGCATGCGCACCTTCAGGCCAATTCCGAATATGTCGGCGAGAAGTTCCCGCAGGTGGCGCGGGCGATCCACTACGGCGACGCCGCCGAGCGCATCGTGCACGGGGAGGCCAGCGTAAAGGAAGCGCGCGACCTCATCGAGGAAGGCATTCCTGTCGCGCCGATCCCGGGACTGCCGCGGACCGATTCCTGACCGATGTCCTCAGGCCGGCTTCTCGGCCACCAGCATGTAGTTGACGTCGGTGTCCGACGAGGGGCTCCACTCGTTCAGCAGCGGATTGTAGAAGACGCCGGTCTCGTTGCGTCCGTTCAGGCCGGCGCGGCCGAGGGCGGCGTCGAGTTCCATGGGCTTGAGGAACCGGTTCCAGTCATGCGTTCCCCGCGGCAGCCATCCCAGGACGTATTCCGCGCCGACGATCGCGAGTGCCCAGGACTTGAGCGTCCGGTTGAGCGTTGCCACGAACATGATGCCGCCGGGCCGGAGCATCGCGGCGCAACTCTGCAGGAAGAGGTCGAGGTCGGCGACGTGTTCCACGACTTCCATGTTGAGGATTACGTCGAAGCGCTCGCCGGCGGCGGCGAGGTCCTCGGCGCTTGTCGCGCGGTAGTCGATCGACAGGCCCTGTTCGCGCGCATGGGTTGAGGCGGTGCCGATGTTCTTCGCCGATGCGTCGGCGCCGAGGACATCGAAGCCGAGCCGGGCCATCGGTTCGCTGAGAAGGCCGCCGCCGCAGCCGATGTCGAGAAGCCGCAGGCCCGTGAAGGGCGCCAGCGATCCGGGGTCGCGCCGGAAGTGGCGCAGGGCGTGCTCCCGGATGTAGCGCAGGCGCACCGGGTTAAACTTGTGCAGGACCGCGAATTTCCCGTTCGGGTTCCACCATTCGGCCGCGAGTGCCGAAAACCGGGCGATCTCGGCATCATCAATTGTGGATTGAGGCGCTGTAGCGTCAGTCACTGTTGCGATGCTCCGCGCGTTGCGTGACAAAGCCAATCTATCCAACTATACCCCACCTGATGCAAAACAGATCCCTCAACCTTCGGACGTAACGCCGCGCTGCCCCATGTCCAGACTTGTCATGAAGTTCGGTGGAACGTCGGTTGCCGACCTTGCCCGAATCCGCAACGTCGCGCTCAAGGTCAAGCGCGAGGTCGACCGCGGTCACCAGGTCGCGGTGGTCCTGTCCGCCATGGCCGGCGAGACAAACAAGCTTGTTGCATGGGCGCGGGAGCTGTCGCCACTGCATGACGCCCGGGAATATGACACGGTCGTGTCCTCGGGCGAGCAGGTGACGGTGGGGCTTCTTGCCATCGCCCTGCAGCACCTGGGCGTGCCGGCGCGCTCGTGGCTGGGGTGGCAGTTGCCCATCCATACGTCAGGGATGCATGGCTCTGCCGCCATCACGGGGATCGAGACGAAGGAGATCGAGGCGCGCCTGGCGCAGGGCCAGGTGGCGGTGGTGGCCGGGTTCCAGGGGCTTGGGCCCGACAACCGGATCACCACGCTGGGGCGCGGCGGCTCGGACACGAGCGCGGTCGCCATTGCGGCGGCGCTGAAGGCGGACCGTTGCGACATCTACACGGATGTCGACGGCGTCTACACCACCGATCCGCGCATCACGCCGAAGGCGCGCAAGCTTGATCGGATTTCCTACGAGGAGATGCTCGAGATGGCGTCGCTGGGGGCGAAGGTTCTGCAGACGCGCTCGGTCGAGCTTGCGATGATCCACCGCGTGCGCGTGCAGGTGCTGTCGAGCTTCGAAGACCTGCCCGGGACACTGGTTTGTGACGAGGATGAGATCGTGGAACAACAACTTGTCAGCGGCATTGCCTACAGCCGCGATGAAGCAAAGATCACGCTGGTCCGCGTGCCCGACAAGCCGGGCGTGGCGGCGGCGATCTTCGGGCCGCTGGCTGACGGCGGCATCAATGTCGACATGATCGTGCAGAACACGTCGGAAGACGGCAAGTTCACCGACATGACCTTCACGGTTGGCCGGGCCGAGTTCGAGCGGGCGATCCACATCATCGAGCGCAACCAGTCGTCGATCGGATACCAGAAGCTCCTGACCGACAAGGGCGTGGCGAAGGTTTCGGTGATCGGCGTGGGCATGCGCGCGCATGCCGGCGTCGCCCAGGCCATGTTCAAGACGCTGGCCGAGAAGGGGATCAACATCCAGGTGATCTCGACCTCCGAGATCAAGATCAGCGTGCTGATTGCGGCCGAGTTCACGGATACCGCCGTGCGCGCGCTGCACACCACCTACGGCCTCGACAAGTAGCCCAATGCCGACAGCAGGCCCCCGTGTGCTCCTGCGAAAAATGCGCGACATCATGGGCGAGCGCATCACGGCACAGGCGCGCCTGGACAAGATCGTAAGCCTGATCGCCGCGAACATGGTCGCGGAAGTCTGCTCGATCTACCTGACACGGGCGGGTGGCTGGCTCGAACTGTTTGCCACCGAAGGCCTCAACAAGTCTGCCGTCCACACGACCCGCCTGAAGATGGGCGAAGGCATCGTTGGCGACGTGGCGCTCCACGGGCGTGCGCTCAACCTGGCGGATGCGCCCACACATCCGAGTTTCTCGTACAAGCCGGAGACGGGCGAGGATCCCTACCAGTCCATGCTTGGCGTGCCCATCACGCGGGGCGGGCGGACACTGGGGGTCGTTGCCGTGCAGAACCGGACCCATCGCCTCTATGACGAGGAAGAGGTCGAGGCGCTGCACACGATTGCGATGCTGCTGGCGGAGATGGTCGTATCGGGGTCGCTCGGGGAACTGGGCGAAATCGATGCGGGGCCGCGGCGCGACCGGCCATGGCGCGGGCAGGGCGTTTCGTTCTGCGAAGGGATCGCCGTCGGCCGGGCTGTCCTGCACGAGCCCAGGGTCAAGATCGAGAAGCTGATTGCCGATGACGTGAACCACGAGCGGCAGCGGCTTGACCGGGCCGTGGCCGAATTGCGGGAAGCGATCGATGCGATGCTGGCGGCCGAGGATTCCGTCATCACGGGCGAGACGCGCGACGTACTCGAGACCTATCGCATGTTCGCCGATGACCGGGGCTGGCTGCTGAAGCTGCGTGAGGCCGTGTTCACGGGGCTTACGGCGGAAGCAGCCGTCGAGCGCGTGCAGAATGACATGCGCGCGCGCATGGCGCGGCAGACAGACTCGCCGCTGCTCGACCGGTTGCATGACCTCGATGACCTGGCCAACCGGCTGCTTCGGCACCTTGCGGGTCGCGGCGTGACGTCGGCACAGGAGTCGCTGCCGTCGGATGCGATCCTGTTTGCCCGGTCGATGGGGCCGGCTGAACTGCTGGATTATGACCGCAGCAAGCTCAAGGGGCTGGTGCTCGAAGAGGGATCGCCGACGAGCCATGTGGCGATCGTCGCGCGGGCGCTCGACATCCCGCTGGTGGGCCGCGTTTCGTCGGTGATCGAGCAGGTCGAACCCGGTGACTGGGTCATTGCGGACGGTGACACGGCTGACATCCACATCAGGCCGACCCACGAGGTGCGCGAGGCCTACCGGCACAAGCTTGCCCTTCGTGCGCAGCGCCAGGCGACCTTTGCCGCGCAGCGCCTGCAACCGGCAGTCACCACGGACGGGCAGCGGATCCGGCTCATGATGAATGCAGGCCTGAAGTCCGACCTTCCCCATCTTGCGGAAACGGGTGCCGAGGGGATCGGACTGTTCCGCACCGAGCTGCAGTTCATGATCTCGAGCGACATGCCAAGGCTCGGCGACCTGGTCGGGCTCTACGGTGCGGTGCTCGATGCCGCGGGCGATGACCGTGTCGTCTTCCGCACGCTCGACCTGGGTGGTGACAAGGTGCTTCCCTATGTGAAGACGCCCACGGAGGAGAACCCGGCCATGGGGTGGCGGGCGATCCGTGTCACGCTCGACCGACCGGCCCTGCTGCGCTACCAGATCCGGGCCCTGCTCAAGGCCGCCAACGGACGGGATCTCGACCTCATGTTTCCCATGGTGGCCGAGGTTGACGAGTTCCGGCAGGCAAGGGTGCTTGTTGACCGCGAGATGGACCGGCTTGTCCGGGTTGGCGGCATCCCGCCCCGCAAGATTCGGGTCGGCACCATGCTCGAGGTTCCGGCCCTCGCCTTCCAGCTGCCGTCACTGCTGGCGCATACCGACTTCATCTCGGTGGGGTCCAATGACCTCGCGCAATTCCTGTTCGCCAGCGACCGCGGCAATCCCCGGCTCGGGAACCGCTATGATGTCCTGAGCCCGCCAATGCTTAACTGCCTTAAACTCATTGCCGACCAGGCCCGCGGGCGGGGCATTCCGGTCACGGTCTGCGGCGAGATGGCGGGGCGTCCGGTCGAGGCCATGGCCCTGATCGGGCTCGGATTTCGCTCGCTTTCCATGGCGCCGGCGTCCGTCGGGCCGGTCAAGCAGATGGTCCTTGCGCTCGACAGTTCACGGGTCGAGGCCCTGATGGATGAGCTGTTGCGCGGCACGGCCCACTCGCTTCGGGAGCAGTTGAAGCAATTTGCAATCAACGAGCGCGTCCCTGTCTGATCAGGAAAAATTTCCCTGCCGCAGGGTCTTATCGCCGGAACCGTTCTGCAATATTTAACTCTCGACCGGCTAGATTTGCCTGCTCCGGTCCTGCTTGCTTCGTGTACGGACCATTGGTC
>JAGWXR010000067.1 GCA_018969785.1 Alphaproteobacteria bacterium | reverse complement strand
CACGACGTGGAGGGCCACCAATGGTTCATGACAAGTCTGGCAACGTTGCTATCACGTTTGCGCTCTGCCTCATCCCGCTGATGCTGGCCATCGGCATTGCCGTGGACATCGGCAATGCGCTGTCTGTGAAGAAGCAGATGCAGGACGCGCTTGATGCAGCCGCCCTTGCCGCCCTCGCCGAGTCGACCCCGGACAACAAGCGCCAAAGCGTGGCGCAGAAAGCCTTCGAGGCAAGCCTCCCGGAAAACCTCAGGAACCTGTCACCGCAATTCAGCCTGTCGGTGACCGAGTCCGGCAACAACAAGAGCGCTACGGCCTCCTTTGCCGTTGACCTTCCGCTTGCATTTGCGGGCATATTCGGTGTCGACACGCTCGATGTCTCGGGCCAGACATCGTCAGGCATAGCCGTCGGCGGCGCCATGGACATCCATTTGTGGCTCGATTCCTCGGCATCCATGGGTGTTGCTGCGACCGAGCTTGATCGCGACAAGCTGAAAGCGCTGACCGGTTGCTTCTTTGCCTGCCACATGGACGGCCCGCCGACATCCCAGAAGAAGGCCAAGGACAACGGAATCGTTCTCAGGATCGACCTGATGAAGAAGAACGTCCTCGCGCTCATGGAGAAGATCCACGAGGTCCAGCTGCCGGAGCAGGTCGTCCGCTACAGCATATCCGGCATGGCGAGGTCGTTCGAGCCCCGCATAGCCCTCACGAACGACTATGACGCCATCCACACGGCGGTAGAGAACTTCACGCTCAGCGGCGTCACGCACAGCCAGGGCGCCTCGCGCCTGACGCCCGTGCTGAACACGGCCAGGGGCACACTGCCGCCACAGAACGGTGACGGCACTGTCGACAACCCCCGGCGCTTCGTCGTGATCGTGACCGATGGCATGCAGTTCGACTGGCACAGCATCAGCCCGGGTCCGATCAGCAACGTCTCGTGCGAGAACATCAAGAGCCGGGGAATTCCGGTAGCGGTGATCCAGTTGCGCTATGTTCCCGACCCCGGAAACGTGCATTACGAGCACTGGGTCGCACCTCACTTCAACAACCTGGGCCCCGCACTCCAGGCTTGCGCGTCGCCGGGCATGTTCTACTCCGCCGACACGCCAGCGCAGATCCAGGAGGCTTTCGCCGAACTGGCCGTCCGCATTCGCGGCGCTTTGCGGCTTATGAATTAGATGAGAGTCGAATTCACAAGCGGGCAGAGTGGAGATCTTTACCTAATTCACACAAGTCGGTTGGAATAAACGGAAAATTCACCCACCGCGTCTCATATTGCCGAAGCATTAACGAAGGGAATCTCTCCCATGCTTCGCGACAAGTCCGGCAACGTGGCGATCATGTTCGCGCTCAGCCTTATCCCTCTGATGCTCGCCATCGGGATGGCGGTCGACATGACCAAGGTCCTGGCCACCCGCATGCAGCTCCAGGACGCGCTCGACGCGGCGACCCTCGCCGCGCTCGCCGAGTCTACACCCGACGACAAGCGTGAGCAGGTCGCCAAGGCAACCTTTGCGGCAAGCCTGACACCCGAGCTCGCCGCCATCTCGCCGACCTTCAGCATCACGTTCACCGGCGCGGGAAGCGAGCGGTCCGCCGTCGCAAGTTTCTCGGCGGCGGCACCGCTGTCGTTTGCCGGGATCCTCGGAACGGAAACCATGGAAGTTTCGGGCCAGACGACGGCCGGCATCCAGGTCGGCGGTTCCATGGACATTTCGCTATGGCTCGACGCCTCGGCCTCGATGGGCATTGCAGCAACCGAAGCCGACCGCGACGCCCTGCGAAAGCTGACGGGTTGCGCCTTTGCCTGCCACATGGATGGCCCGCCGTCCTCCGAAAGCAAGGCGCATGGCAAGGGCTTGAAGCTCAGGATCGACCTGATGAAGCAGAATGTCGTGATGCTCATGGACACGATCCGCGAAGTGCAGCTTGATGGCCAGGTGGTTCGCTACAGCGTGTCGGGCATGAGCCGGACCCTCGAGCCCCGGCTGGCCATGACCGACGACTTCACCATGGCCCGCAATGCCGTGTCGAACTTCAAGCTGAGCGGTACCGTGCACAATGGCTGGAACAGCGCCTCGCTGCTGACGCCCACAATCAACACGGGCAAAGGTACCTTGCCCGCGCAGAACGGCGACGGAACCAAGGACCGGCCGCGCAACTTCGTCATCATCGTCACCGACGGCATGCAGTTCGACTGGAACCGCATCAGCTCGGGGCCGATCAGCAACACGCCCTGCGAGGACATCAAGGCACGCGGCATTTCCGTGGCCGTCATCCAGTTGCGCTATGTGGAACTCAAGGGCGACGGCGCCTTCGAGTTCTATGTCCGGCCGCACTTCACGAAGCTTGGACCAGCGCTGGAAAAGTGCGCGTCTCCCGGCATGTTCTACTCCGCCGACACGCCCGACCAGATCAAGAAGGCCTTTGCCGAACTGGCGGTGCGTATCCGTGGCGCCTTGCGTCTCATGAATTGAACAAGAAATACATTCACGATTTTCCGTAGGCATGGATATAACCAAGTTGGAACACTGACCCCGGCGTAAAGGAAAAATTCACCCACACCGTCTCATATTGCGGAAGCATTAAGGACGGGTGGCCCATGCTTCAAGACAAATCCGGCAACGTGGCGATCATGTTCGCGCTCAGCCTGATCCCGCTGATGCTTGCCATCGGTATGGCGGTTGACGTGACCAAGGTGCTGTCCACGCGAGTGCAACTGCAGGACGCACTCGACGCGGCGACCCTGGCGGCGCTCGCCGAATACACTCCCGACGACAAGCGCGAGCAGGTCGCTCACGCAACCTTCAAGGCGAGCCTCTCGCCCGAGTTGCAGGCCGCGTCCCCGAAACTGAGCATCGCCTTCAATGGCAGCGGCAGTTCGCGTTCTGCCGTAGCCAGCTTCACCGCATCGGCGCCGCTCGCCTTTGCCGGGATCCTTGGAACCAGCACCATGGATGTCTCCGGGCAGACCACGGCCGGCATCGAGGTGGGTGGATCGATGGACATCTCGCTGTGGCTCGATGCATCCGCCTCCATGGGTGTTGCCGCCACTGAAAAGGACCGCGACTCCCTGCAAAAGATTGCTGGCTGCGCCTTCGCCTGCCACATGGGCAGCAAACCGACATCCATGGACACGGCGCACAGCGCAGGGGTGAAGCTGCGCATCGACCTCATGAAACAGAACGTCCAGATGCTGATGGACAAGGTGCGTGAGGTGCAGCTCGAGGAGCAGGTGGTCCGCTACAGCGTTGCGGGGATGAGCCGGAATTTCGAGCCGCGCCTCGCGATGACCGATGACTTCACGAAGGCAAAGAACGCCGTCGCCAACTTTACCCTGAGCGGCGTAGTGCACAACAGTTCGAACAGCGCCTCGCGCCTCACGCCCAGCTTGTCGGAGGGCAGGGCAACCCTTCCCGCCCAGAACGGCGACGGCACCAAGGATCGCCCCAGGCAATTCGTCGTAATCGTAAGCGATGGCATGCAATTCGACTGGAACCGCATCAGTTCAGGCCCGATCGGCAATACGCCCTGCGAGGAGATCAAGGCGCGCGGCATCAGCGTGGCGGTGATCCAGTTGCGCTACGTCGAGCTCAAGGGAAACAGCGCCTTCGAGCACTATGTGCGGCCGCACTTCACCAAGCTGGGCCCCGCGCTCGAGAAATGCGCGTCGCCGGGCATGTTCTACTCGGCCGACTCGCCCGAGCAGATACAGAAAGCCTTCGCTGAGTTGGCCGTTCGCATCCGTGGCGCCCTGCGTCTCATGAACTGAAGCCTGTCGACGCTGTCGGTTCACTTCATCCGGGCATAGCTGCCTGGCGCATCCTCGATGGCCTTGAGCTTGCCCTTGCCGGGCTTGCGCGCGGTCACCATGTCGCCGGATTTTTCCGAAAGCCACTTGTCCCAGTGCGGCCACCACGAGCCCGGCGTTTCCTCGGCACCTGCGATCCACTCCTCGACTGTCTCGGGCAGGGCGCTGTTCGTCCAGTTCTGGTACTTGCGCGCATCCGGGTGGTTGATCACGCCCGCGATATGGCCCGAGCCCGCCATCATGAACGTGACGGGCCCCCGGAAGAGTTTCGTCGACTTGTAGACCGACCGGAACGGCGCGATATGGTCCTCGCGCGACGACTGCAGGTAGATCGGGATCTTCACCTTCGACAGGTCAAGGGTCTCGCCACCGAGCACCATGCGCCCGCGCGCCAGGTTGTTGTCGCGATAGCATTCGCGCAGGTAGAACAGGTGCATCTGGATCGGCATGCGCGTCGTATCCGAGTTCCAGTAGAGCAGGTCGAAGCGCATCGGGTCGCGGCCGAGCAGATAGTTGTTGACCACGAAGCTCCAGATCAGGTCATTCGAGCGCAGCATGTTGAACGTCGTCGCCATCTTGGCGCCGTCCAGGTAGCCACCCTGTGCCTTCATCATCTCTTCCATGGATGACAGCTGCGCGTCGTCGATGAAGACCTGCAGGTCGCCGGCCTCAGAGAAATCGGCCTGCGCGGCGAAGAAGGTGGCAGACTTGATGCGGTTGTCGCCCTTCGCCGCCATGTAGGCGAGCGTCGCCGACAGGAGCGTGCCGCCAATGCAATAGCCGATCGCGTTGACTTCCTTCTCGCCCGTTGCCTTCTCGATCGCATCGAGCGCGGCAAAGATGCCCTCGCGCATGTAGTCCTCGAAGGTCTTCTGCGCCAGCCGCGCATCCGGGTTCACCCATGAGGCGACAAACACCGTATAGCCGCGCGCGGTCGCCCACTTCACGAACGAGTTCTTCTCGCCCAGGTCCAGGATGTAGTACTTGTTGATCCACGGCGGGAAGATGACCAGCGGGCGCCGGTACTGCTGCTCGGTGGAGGGCTCATACTGGATGAGCTGCAGCAGGTCGTTCTGGAAGACGATTTTGCCCGGCGTCAGCGCAAGGTTCCGCCCGACCTCGAAATACTCCATGTCGGTCTGCGTGATCGCAAGTTGTCCCTTGCCGCGCTCGAGGTCGCGCAGCAGGTTGTCGAGGCCCCGGACCAGGTTCTCGCCGTTGCTTTCCATCGTCACCCGCATGACTTCCGGGTTCGTGAACAGGAAATTCGACGGGCTGAGGGCGTCGGCGAACTGCTTCGTGTAGAAGTCCACGCGCTTGCGCGTCTTCTCGTCAAGCCCCTGCACCTCGCCCATCGTCGACTGCAGCCAGCGCGCAGAGAGCAGGTAGGACTGCTTGATGAAGTCGAAGACCTGGTTCTCGCTCCAGTCACTGTCCTTGAAGCGCTTGTCGCCAGGCGATGGCTCGATCACGGGCTGGGAGTCTTCGCCCAGCATGCGCCGCGCCGCGTGCTGCCAGAGGTTCAGGTAGTCATGCCAGAGCTTGAAGTTGGCCTCGACGAAGTGGCCGGGGTTGCGCATGGCGTGGCCCAGGAAGTCGACAAAGGTCTGTCCGAGGTTCAGCGGATCGGGCGAACCGCTCCGGGACGGGTTCTTGGCCTGCGCCTTCATGAACTCGGTCACGAGGCGCTGGCTCTGGATGGCGACCTTGATCATGTTGCGCGAGAACTCGGCCGGGTCCTTGACCTGGAACGCGGTCTTGCTGGTCCTGTCCTGCATCTGGGTCTCCCAAGCGGTCACGACGGCCGCGAGCCGCCTTTTGTCCTGCAACGAGGTCGCAAGCTGGTCGGCGGCGAACACAGCGTCGTTTTTACGCCTTTAGCTGACCAATATTAAAGGTGGAGTTTCAGTCCGCTTTGACGCAAAATTGCACCCTTCATTGCGTCGGGGCATTGTGGCTCCCGGCGCCTCATCCGGAGCTGACGCGTAATGACGCGCTTTGACACGAAACTGCTTCCATTGGCCCTCTCGGCCGGCCTTCTTGCCCTTGCCGGTTGCTCGACCATGCCCGAGTGGACCAAGCCCTCGACCTGGGTGGACGGCGTCACGAACGCGACAAAGCCGGCCGAGGCTGCGCCCCGCAAGCCCGAGGCAACGGCAGTCGCCAAGCCTGCCGCGGCGTCCGCGTCCAGCGACGTGATCGATCCGCTCGCCGAGCAGGCCCCCGAGCCCCGGATCCAGAAGGCCGATGCCCCGACCGAGTTTCCCAAGGTCGGCGGCCAGCCCGCCGCGCGCGAGCTGACCACCACCGAATCGCAGCGCCGGGAAATCCGGGACGCACTGGTGGCTGACCGGGATCATGCCCGCCATACCGCCGAGGAACTGCGCGGCGGGGCCACGCCCGCGGCCGCACCGCCGGCACCCTCCAAGACCGCGCCGGCAAGCCCGGCCACCAAGCCCGCCGATCCCGACGGCTCCAGATAGCCCCGCCTCGCCCCACGAAGGAGCGTTCGCCCGTGAATTCCGAGTTCCTGCGCATCAAGCGCCTGCCGCCCTATGTCTTCGAGGAGGTCAATCGCCTGAAGGCCAAGGCGCGCGCGGCGGGCGAGGACATCATCGACTTCGGCATGGGCAACCCCGACATGCCGACGCCCAAGCACATCGTCGACAAGCTTGTCGAGACCGTCGCCAACCCGCGCACGAACCGCTACTCGTCTTCCCGCGGCATCCCGGGCCTGCGCAAGGCGATGGCGGCCTACTACGATCGCCGCTTCGGGGTGAAGATCGACCCCGACCGCGAGGTCATCGCCACGCTCGGCTCCAAGGAAGGCTTTGCGAACCTTGCGCAGGCCATGACCGCGCCGGGTGACACGATCCTCGTGCCAAACCCGTCCTATCCGATCCATGCCTTCGGCTTCATCCTGGCCGGCGCATCGATCCGCCATGTGGAGGCCTCGAGCCCCGAGCAGTTCCTGCGCGGCATGGAGCGTGCAGTGCGCCACGCCGTGCCGCCACCGACAGCCGTTGTCGTCAGCTATCCCTCGAACCCGACGGCGCAGGTCGTCGGCCTCGACTTCTACGCCGACGTCGTGAAGTTCGCCAAGGCCAAGGGGCTCTGGGTGCTCTCCGATCTTGCCTATGCCGAGATCTATTTTGGCGATACGCCGCCGCCATCGATGCTGCAGGTGCCGGGCGCCAAGGACGTCGTGGTCGAGTTCAACTCGCTCTCCAAGACCTATGCCATGCCCGGCTGGCGCATGGGCTTTGCCGCCGGCAACGATCGCCTGATCCACGCGCTCGGCCGCATCAAGTCCTATCTCGACTACGGCGCCTTCACGCCGATCCAGGTTGCCGCCGCCACGGCGCTCAACGGCCCGCAGGACTGCGTCGACGAGATGCGTGCGATCTATCGCTCGAGGCGCGATGTCCTCGTCGACGGCTTCGCGCGCGCCGGCTGGGACGTGCCCCCGCCCGAGGCCTCGATGTTCGCCTGGGCCCCGATCCCCGAGCCGTTCCGCCCGCTCGGGTCGCTCGAGTTCTCCAAGCTCCTGCTCGAGCACGCCAAGGTGGCCGTGGCGCCCGGCGTCGGCTTCGGCGAATACGGGGACACCCACGTGCGCATCGCGCTCGTCGAGAACGAGCACCGCATCCGGCAGGCGGCGCGCAACGTCCGCAAGTTCCTCTCGTCGCCGCCCATCGATCTTTCGGCCATCCAGAACCGCACGGCAGCACAATGAAACCACTTCGCGTCGGCATTGCCGGCCTCGGCACGGTCGGGGCCTCGGTCGCCCGCATCCTGTCGCAATCGGGCTTCGCGCTCGCATCTCGCTGCGGACGCCCGCTGCAGCTCAACGCCGTCTCCGCGCGCAGCAGGGGACGCGACCGCGGCTTCCCGATGGAAGGCGTGGCCTGGTTCGACAACCCCGTGGCGCTGGCGTCGTCCGCCGACATCGATCTCTTCGTCGAGCTCATGGGCGGCGAGGGTGGCCCGGCGAAGGCTTCGGTCGAGGCCGCGATCGCGCGCGGGCTTCCCGTGGTCACGGCGAACAAGGCGCTTCTCGCCCACCACGGCGTGGCGCTGGCCAAGGCCGCCGAGGCGCGCGGCCTCGCGCTGAACTTCGAAGCGGCCGTGGCCGGCGGCATTCCCATCATCAAGGCCCTGCGCGAGGGGCTCGGCGCCAACCGCATCTCGCGCGTCTATGGCATCCTCAACGGCACCTGCAACTACATCCTGACCACGATGGAAGCCACCGGCCGCAGCTTCGGCGACGTTCTCGCCGAGGCGCAGAAGCTGGGCTATGCCGAAGCCGATCCGACCTTCGATATTGGCGGCATGGATACGGCACACAAGCTGTCCCTGCTGGCGGCCGTCGCCTTCGGCCATGCGCCCGCGCTTGACGGCATCCACGTCGAGGGCATCGAGCGCATCACACCCGAGGACATCGCCTTCGCCGACGAGTTCGGCTTCCGCATCAAGCTCCTCGGCATCGCCACCCGCGACGGACGCGGCATCAGCCAGCGCGTCCATCCCGCGATGGTCCCCCATGGCACGCCGCTCGCCGATGTCGACGGCGTCTTCAACGCCGTCGTCGCCGAGGGCGACCTGGTCGGCAAGTCGGTCTACGAGGGCCGTGGCGCCGGCGCCGGGCCGACGGCCTCGGCCGTGATGGCAGACATCCTCGACATCGCCCGCGGCGTGCGCCTGCCGGCCTTTGGTGCCCCCGCCGCCACCATTTCCCGGCCCGAGATCGTGCCCCTGGCAAGCCATGTTGGCGCCTGTTACCTGCGCTTCACCGTCATCGACCGGCCGGGCGTCATCGCCGTCCTGTCGCGTTGCCTTGCCGACCAGTCGATCTCGATCGAGTCCATGCTGCAGCGCAGCAGGTCCCCCGGCGAGGCCGTTCCCGTCGTCATGATCACCCACGAGGCCCGCGAAGACGCCATGGTAAAGGCCCTGGCCGCCATCGTTTCGACCGGGACGGTGATGGAGCAACCCTGTATGGTCCGCATAGAACGTTTCTGAGGGAATCATGGCTGAATTCACGACATCCGACGGCTTGGAGCGGATCCTGACGCTTGAACTCGCGCGCGTGACCGAGGCGGCGGCGATCGCCTCGTACGACCAGGTCGGCCGGGGCAATGAACACGACGCCGACCGCGCCGCCGTCGATGCGATGCGCCGGGCGCTGAACCAGTGCAATTTCGACGGCACGGTGGTCATCGGCGAGGGCGAGCGCGACGAAGCGCCCATGCTCTACATCGGCGAGAAGGTCGGCACCGGCAAGGGCCCCAAGGTCGATATCGCGCTCGACCCGCTCGAAGGCACGACGCTGACCGCCAAGGCGATGGCCAACGCGCTCGCCGTCGTCGCGGTCGCCGAGGGCGGCAGCCTCCTGCACGCCCCCGATACCTACATGGACAAGATCGCGATCGGTGGCGGCTACCCCGAGGGCATCGTCGACCTCGACGCCGACCCGCGGGACAACATCCTCGCGCTCGCACGCGCCAAGGGCGTGCGCCCGCAGGAGATCAAGGCCTGCATCCTCGACCGTCCCCGTCATGCCGACATCATCGCCAAGGTGCGCGAGGCCGGCGCCGCCGTGGCACTCATCTCCGACGGCGACATCGCCGGCGTCATCCACACGAGCGATCCCGAAACCGGCATCGACATCTACATGGGCCAGGGTGGCGCGCCGGAAGGCGTGCTGGCCGCCGCAGCCCTGCGTTGCGTCGGCGGGCAGATCCAGGGGCGCCTCGTCTTCCGCAACGACGACGAGCGCGGCCGCGCAGCCCGCATCGGCATCAAGGATTTCAACCGCAAATACGGCACGCTCGATCTCGCCTCGGGCGACGTGATGTTTGCCGCGACCGGCGTGACCGACGGCTCGATGCTGCGTGGCATCCACCGCACGGGCCGGTTCATGACGAGCGAAACCATCGTCATGCGCTCGAAGACGGGAACCGTGCGCTGGATCCGCGCCCGCCATGTGATCAAGGATCGCTGATCGCATGAAGCAGGCCGCGCTGGCGGGTGACAGCGAACGCGCGACCATGCTCGGCGTGTCGCGTTCTGTGCTGGGCCGTCGCTGGGTCGAGCGCCCGGCCGATGCGTCCGAGGTGCTCCGCATCGCACAGGCCCTGCGCGCCCCCGACGTGATCGCCCGTCTTCTGCATGCTCGCGGCATCGCAGCCGGCACGGCGGAAGGCTTCCTGAACCCCACGCTGAAGAACGACCTGCCGGATCCCAGCGTCATCCGCGACATGGATCTTGCCGTCGACCGCCTTGCGGCGGCAGTCATCGCCGGCGAGGGCATCGCGATCTTCGGCGACTATGACGTCGACGGCGCAACATCCTCGGCACTGCTGGCGCGCTACCTGAGGGCCGTGGGCGCCGCGCCGGTCGTCTATATCCCCGACCGCCTCGCCGAAGGCTATGGCCCCAATGTGCCGGCGATGAAGCACCTCGCCACCAGCGGCGCGAAGGTGATCGTCACCGTCGACTGCGGCACGCAGGCCCACGAGCCCCTTGCCGCGGCCGAAGCCTGCGGCGCCGACGTCATCGTCTGCGACCACCATCTGCCCGCCGGCACCCTGCCGAGGGCCTGCGCCATCGTGAACCCGAACCGCGGCGATGATACATCCGGCCTCGGACAGCTCGCCGCCATCGGCGTGACCTTCATGCTGTGCGTGGCGCTTAACCGCGCGCTGCGCGAGCGCGGTTTCTTCGCGGCACGCCCCATGCCCGACCTCAGGCGCTGGCTCGGCATCGTGGCCCTGGGCACTGTCGCCGACGTCGTGCCGCTGACCGGCGTCAATCGCGCCTTCGTGATGCGCGGCCTCGAGCAGTTGCGCAATGGCGCCGTGCCGGGCCTCGAGGCGCTGGCCGAGGTCGGCCGCATCAACGGCCTCGTCGAACCCTGGCATCTCGGCTACGTGCTCGGACCGCGTGTGAACGCCGGTGGCAGGGTAGGGCGCTGCGATCTCGGATCCCGCCTCCTGTCGACCGACAGCCGCGACGAGGCGCTCGCGATTGCACGCGAACTCGACATGCTCAACCAGGAACGCCGCGTGATCGAGCAGGCCATGGTGGACGAGGCCCTTGCCCGCGTCGAGGCCGACGCACGCCTGCGCGAGGACCCGGTCCTCGTGGTGGCGGGCGAGGGCTGGCATCCCGGCGTGATCGGCCTTGTCGCCTCGCGCCTGAAGGAGCGCTACGCGCGCCCGTCCATCGCCATCGGCGTGAATGACGGTATCGGCAAGGGCTCC
>JAGWXR010000066.1 GCA_018969785.1 Alphaproteobacteria bacterium | reverse complement strand
TAGTCCGGCTTGTCCTTGCCCTGCATGATGCCGGGCTTCTCCTTGAACTGGCGACGCACCTCTTCAACGACCGCCGCGGCCGCACGGCCGACGGCCGTCATGCCCATGGCGCCGAACAGGTAGGGAAGCATGCCACCAAGGAAGAGGCCGACGACCACCCACGGATTGGCAAGGCTGAAGCTGACCCCGACCTTCTCGCCACCCTCAAGGAAGAACGAGTACTGCGTCTCGGTGGCATTCTTCAGGAAGTAGTTGAGGTCGGCGGTATAGGCCGCAAACAGCACCAGCGCCCCCAGGCCAGCCGAACCGATGGCATAGCCCTTTGTTACGGCCTTCGTGGTGTTGCCAACCGCATCGAGCGCGTCGGTCGTCTTGCGGACGTCCTTGTCGAGCCCGGCCATCTCGGCGATGCCACCCGCGTTGTCCGTCACCGGACCGAAGGCGTCGAGCGCAACGATCATGCCGGCAAGCGCCAGCATCGTGGTGGTCGCGATCGCGATGCCGAACAGGCCGGCAAGCGTGTAGGCCACGATGATGCCCCACACGATGACCAGCGCCGGCAGTGCCGTCGATTCCATCGAGACCGCAAGGCCCTGGATGACGTTCGTGCCATGGCCCGTGACCGAGGACTTCGCGATTTCGCGCACCGGACGGTAACCCGTGCCCGTGTAGTACTCGGTGATCCAGACAATGAGGCCGGTGACCGCAAGGCCCGTGATGCCGCAAAGGAACATCGACATGCCGGTAAATGTGCCGGTCAGCGTGGTCAGGGTGCGGTCAAAGCCGATGAATTGCCACGTCACGATGCCCACAAGCACCAGCGACAGCATCGCTGTGATCACGAGCCCCTTGTAGAGCGCGCCCATGATGCTGTTGTTGGAGCCAAGGCGGACGAAATAGGTGCCGGCGATCGACGCCAGGATGCACACGCCCGAAATGAGCAGCGGGTACATCATCATCATGCCCTTGTCGGCCTCGGAGAAATAGATCGAGGCAAGCACCATCGTGGCGCCGATCGTGACCACATAGGTCTCGAACAGGTCGGCGGCCATGCCGGCGCAGTCACCCACGTTGTCACCGACGTTGTCGGCAATCGTGGCGGGGTTGCGCGGGTCATCTTCCGGAATGCCGGCCTCGACCTTGCCCACCATGTCGCCGCCCACGTCGGCACCCTTCGTGAAGATGCCGCCACCCAGTCGGGCGAAGATCGATATCACCGAAGCGCCGAGCGCCAGCGCGACAAGCGCCTCGTTGATCTGGCGGTTCTGCAGCTCGTCCGTGACGCTGAGCCCGGCAACGCCGGTCAGCACCGCGTAGAAGCCCGCAATGCCCAGAAGGGCAAGACCCACGACCAGCATGCCGGTCGAAGCGCCCGACTTGAACGCAACAGAAAGGCCGTCAGCCAGTCCCTTGCGCGAGGCTTCTGTCGTGCGCACGTTCGCACGGACCGACACATGCATGCCAACGAAGCCCGCAGCGCCAGACAGCACGGCACCGATGATGAACCCGACCGGAACGCTCCAGGTCTGGAAGGCAACGGCAAGAACGATGGTCACGCCGACGGCCACATAGGCAATCGTCGTGTACTGGCGCTTCAGGTAGGCGTTCGCGCCTTCCTGGATGGCGCCTGCGATCTCCTGCATGCGGGCATTTCCCGCCGAAAGCGCGAGGATTTGCCTGATCGTGACCGCCCCATAGACGAGTGCGGCGACGGCGCAGACCAATGTAATCAATAGTCCTGTCCCGGTATCCATATGCCCTCAGACCCTGAAATGAGTTTTCCGGGAATGAGATGAACGCCACCCCCGGGCTTGGATCGGAGGACTGCACGCCGCGGCGCGCAGACGAGAAGCCCTTGGCCGACTCGCTTGGCCCCCCGGCCAAAATGACGGCGGAACATGCCAAACGGACCGAGGGCTTGCAATACTGGAACCCGCCGGAATTGCGGCAAATGCGCCACCCGAACGGTAGACGGGCTATTCCGTACCCTTCGAGACGTCCCGGAACTCGATATCGTTAACGAGGCCGGCCCCGACGACCCGATCACAGATGGCAAGCAACCGGGTCCGCAACCCGTCCACGTCGACTTGCTGGGTCTCTTCGTTCCGGAGGATCGAGGTCGCATGCACCGCCCGCACGAAGGCGTCCTGCATGTAGGGCACCTTGTCCATCAGGACCTTTCGGTTGTTGGCGTCGGGCAGCTTGAGCGTGACGTCGAGGTGCATGTAGCGAACCATCTCGCCCTTGACCATGACCGGCGCAATCAGCCGGGGCATCTTCAGCGTCTTGTCAGCCGGAACACTCGCATGGCCTTCGCCATGTCCCTCCGACGGTTTGGCAGCCCCTCCGCCAGCGAGCACCGGCTCGCACGCCAGCACGACTGCGGCAAACACCACCAACTGGAACAGCCTGTTTGCGGACAAGGCTTCAGTCCACTGCCGCTTCGGCAGGCTTGGCCTCCGGCCGCGAACTGGCGCTGAAGACGATCATCAGCAGGATAAGGGCCATGATGAAACGCATGACGAACACTCCCGGGCTTTCCCCACGCAGCAAGTCTGCACGGCGCGCTTTAACGGCCCGTGAAAGCAGCTCTCGGGAAAAGTTTAAAAATGGGTAAACCCCGCCCGCGGAAAGGCCACGGGACGGCCATCGGCCGCGCGCACGACAACATCGGGTGCCCCCTTGTGGCAGGAACCGATGCAGGTGATGGGAACCCCCGTCCGCCGGCTGAGGGCCCGGATCCGGGCGGCAGCGCCCGGCGGCGCCGTGAAGGCGATCTCATAGTCATCACCGCCCGAAAGAAGGTCGCGCACCGATGCAAGCCCCGTCCCCACCGCCCGAAGCGCCGGCGCTGACAGGGGCACGTCCGCCGCGCGGATCTCGACGGTCAGGCCCGAGGCGCGTGCCAGATGCGCAATGTCTGCGACCAACCCGTCCGAAACGTCGATCGCCGCGCTGGCAATTCCCGCCAGACCGAGGCCCGCAGCAACGCGCGGCTCGGGCAGCCTGTAGCGGCCGAGCAGTGTCTCGCGATCGGATGCCGAAAGCCCGCCGGGCACGTCCCGCGCGACCTTGAGACCAAGGAACGCATCCCCGATGGAGCCCGTGACCCAGATCTCGTCACCGACCTTGGCCCCGGAACGGCGCACCATTGCAGGGCCCCGGACTTCTCCGACGGCCGTGATGGAGATCGAAAGCGGCCCGGGCATGCGCGTGGTATCCCCACCGGCCAGATGGATCCCGAACGCCGCCTGGTCCACTCCAAGGCCGCGCGCGAAAGCCTCGACCCACGGCCCATCGACCCAGTCGGGCCAGGATGTCGTCATGAAATAGCAGCGCGGCCGCGCGCCCTTGGCCGCGAGGTCCGACAGGTTCACGCGCAAGGCCTTGCGCGCCACGAGGTCAGGTGGATCGGCGCGCAGGAAATGCACGCCCTCGACGACGGCATCGGCCGTCACGACAAACGCGTGGCCTGCGCGCGGCGCGATCAGGGCTGCATCGTCGAGAAGCCCGAAGGCCCCTTTCTCACCGCGGGCAAGCGGCGCGAGATGGCGCGCGATGAGTTCGAACTCACCCGGTCGCGGCGCCCGGCGCTTCACGTGCCACCGGCCGGCGTCGCAGCCTCTGCGGGCCGAAGCTCCCGCGCAATGCGGTGCAGCACCCCGCTGATGAAAGGAAGCTCCGCGCCCTTCTCCTCGAAGAAGGCGGTGGCAACATTGGTGTATTCGGTCAGCACGACGCGGAAGGGTACCTGCGGATGGATCAGCAGCTCGCAGGTGCACGCCCTGAAGACGGCGCGCATGATCGCATCGATCCGGTCATAGCTCCACGACTTGCCTGTCGCCGCCGCAAGCGCGCGATCGATTTCCTGCTGGTTCTCGACAACGCCCCTGACGATCCCGGCGAAATATTTCTTGTCCGCCTCGGCAAGCCGCTCGCCATCGATCTCCTGGCCCATCCGGTGCTCGATGAACTCGGCAATCGCACTCTCGCTGTCCTGGTCCGACAGCTCCATCTGGTAGAGGGCCTGCACGACCGCCAGGCGCGAAACGCTGCGCGAGCGTCCATCGGTCCGGCGCGGGGGCCTTGGTTTCTTGGCGTCTTCCATCCTAGCGGTGCCCGAGATTGAGTTGGCGGCGCAACTGGACCATCGCCAGCGCCGCGCGCGCCGCGTTCTCGCCCTTGTGCTCGACCTTGCTGGCATCAAGCCGGGCCCAGGCCTGCTCTTCGTTTTCGACAGTCAGGATGCCGTTGCCGATGGCAAGGCGTGTCGTGACGGTCAGCTCCATGATCCCGCGCGCCGACTCGTTCGACACGATCTCGTAATGCGTTGTCTCGCCCCGGATCACGCAGCCCAACGCCACGTAGCCGTCAAAGCGCGGCCCCGCATGCAGACCCGCCGCATGCGCCATCGCGATCGCACCCGGGATCTCCAGCGCACCGGGAACCGTCACGACCTCGCACTCGGCGCCGGCCGCCTCGATCACCCGGCGCGCCCCCGACAGGAGCGCATCGGCGATGTCCGCGTAATAGCGGGCCTCGATCAGGAGGATGCGGACAGGAAGAATTGGCATGCGTTTGCCTCAGTATTTCGTTCCGACATGGCGCGTCCCGACGACGCGCAGCCCATAGCCTTCAAGACCGACAATCTTGCGCGACTTCGAATTGGTCAGAAGGATCATGTCCTTCACCCCGAGGTCGAGCAGGATCTGCGCACCGACGCCATATTCCTTCAGGCGCTGCGGCGTGGTCTCCGGCGCCGCTTCCTTGCGCAACAGCAGGTCGGAGATATAGGTCGCGCGGCTCTCGCGGATCAGCACCACGACCCCGCGCCCCTCGCGGGCGATGATCTCCATGGAGCGGGCCAGCACGTCATCGCGCCCGCCCTTCACCGCCAGCAGGTCATCAAGCAGGTTGACGGCATGCATGCGCACGAGCACCGGCTCCGGCGTGCTCAGGTCACCCGCGACCAGCGCGATGTGCTCGGCATACTCGACGGTATTGACATAGAGCATCATCCGGAACCGGCCGCCGAAGTGGCTCTCGATCTCGGTCTCGACCGATCGGGTGATGAAATGGTCATGTCGCCGGCGATAGGCGATGAGGTCGGCGATCGTGCCAACCTTGAGCCCGTGCAGCTGCGCAAACTTCACGAGGTCGGGCAGCCGCGCCATCGTGCCGTCGTCATTCATGACCTCGCAGATCACGCCCGCCGGCACGAGGCCCGCAAGCCGCGAAATGTCTACCGCAGCCTCGGTATGCCCCGCGCGGACAAGAACACCGCCACGACGGGCCACAAGGGGGAACACGTGCCCCGGCGTCACGATGTCTCCGGGACCCTTGGATGAATCGATCGCAACGGAAATCGTGCGCGCCCGGTCATGGGCCGAAATACCCGTCGTCACGCCTTCGCGCGCCTCGATCGAGACCGTGAACGCGGTCTGGTTGCGCTGTCCGTTGGCCTGGCTCATCATCGGCAGGTTCAGTTGCCCCGCACGCTCCTGCGTGAGGGCAAGGCAGACCAGGCCGCGCGCATGCTTGGCCATGAAATTGATCGCCTCCGGCGTGGCCATTTGCGCGGGAATGATGACATCGCCCTCGTTCTCGCGATCCTCGGCGTCGACCAGGATGTACATGCGCCCGTTGCGCGCTTCCTCGATGATCTCTTCCGGCGGCGAGATATACGAGCTGAATTCACTGTGGCTCATGCGAACTCCTTGAGCCGTGCGAGATAGCGCGCCAGCATGTCGATTTCGATGTTTACGCCCTGCCCCTCGCGCATCGCACCCCACGTTGTCTCCTTGGCGGTGTGCGGGATGATATTGACGCCGAAGACGGCGCCGTCGACCTCGTTGACGGTCAGCGACGTTCCATCGACCGCAATCGATCCCTTCGGCGCAATGAAACGGGCAAGCGCGTTGGGGGCCTTGATGCGGAAACGCAGCGAATCGCCCTCGGGCCTGATCGACACGATCTCGCCAACCCCGTCGACATGGCCGCTCACGATGTGCCCGCCGATCTCGTCACCCACGCGAAGCGACTTCTCGAGGTTCACCCGCGCCCCGGGCTCCCACGTTCCCAGGATGGTCTTCGACAGGGTCTCGGCCGACACCTCGACGGTGAACCAGCCATCACCCGCGACGCCACCCTTGGCAATCACGGTCAGGCAGGCGCCCGAGCACGCGATCGAGGCGCCGATCGGTATCAGCGCCGGATCGTGACGCGTCCTGATCTTGAAGGTCGTGTCGCCGCGGCGCGAGACCAGCTCGACCGTGCCGACGTCAGTGATGATGCCTGTGAACATGGCGCTGAGTTTTAGGTGTCAAATTCGCAAGTTTCCAGCAGATCTTGGCCGAGAACCCGTGTCTCCTTGCGCAAAACCCGCGGCATGTCGGCCAGTCCAGACAGGCCAAGCCCCGAAAACGCGGCGACACCCTGTCCCATGATGGCCGGTGACCGATACCAGGCAAGGCGGTCGGCAAGCCGCGCCCTGAGCAGGCTCGTCATCACCTGCGCGCCACCCTCGACCAGCACGCGGGTCAGCCCTTCGCTCGCAAGCACCCGCAGCGCATCTGCGGGATCGATCCCCTCCGGCCCTGCAGCAACCGGCAGGACGCGCACATTCGAGCGCGCAAGGTGCGCGGCGGCATCCGGCTGGGCCGTGAGCAACCAGACCGCCTGCCGGTCTGCGCTGCGGCAAAGCCGCGAATCGGGGGACAGTCGCGCCCGCGTGTCGACGACCACGCGAACAAGCCGCCGATGGTCGATGCCATCGATGCGGCATGTGAGCTCCGGATCGTCCGCGAGCACCGTGCCAATTCCCGCGAGCACGGCATCATGCTGCGCCCGCATCAGGTGGGCGTGCGCCCGCGCCTCGGGCCCCGTGATCCACTTGCTTTCGCCCGACGTCATGGCGATGCGACCGTCAAGCGTGGTGGCAACCTTCAGCGTCACGAGCGGCCGCCCGCGCTTGATGCGCGACAGGAAGCCCGCATTCAGGCGTCGCGCCTCGGCGCCAAGCACGCCCGTGTCGACCGCAATGCCGGCCTGGACAAGCCGCGCATGCCCGCGGCCCGAAACACGAGGATCAGGATCCTCGGTCGCCGACACGACGCGCGCAACGCCAGCGCTGACAAGCGCCTCGGCGCACGGACCGGTCTGTCCGTGATGCGCGCACGGCTCGAGCGTGACATAGCCAACGCCACCGCGCGCCCGCGCACCGGCCTGCCGGATCGCCTCGGTCTCGGCATGCGGCCGTCCGCCATCCTGCGTCCAGCCCTGTCCTGCAACATGTCCCTGCGCATCGACGATGACGCATCCCACCGCCGGATTGGGCCAGACGCGTCCAAGGCTGCGCTGCGCGAGCCGCAGGGCCAGCGCCATGAAGCGTTCGTCGTGGGAATGGATGCCGCGCGTGGCCTAGGGCCCCTTGTTCTCGGGTTCGTGCAACTGGCCAAGGATGTGCTCGAAGTCCTTCGCCTCGCGGAAATTCCGGTAGACCGACGCGAAACGCACATAGGCCACCGCATCAAGGTTGGCGAGGCCCTGCATCACAAGCTCGCCGATGGTCGATGACGGGATTTCCGTTTCGCCGGAACTTTCGAGGCGGCGCACGATGCCATTCACCATCCGCTCGATGCGCTCGGGCTCGACGGGACGCTTGCGCACGGCGTGCTGGATCGAGCGCATCAGCTTGTCACGGTCGAACGGCGTTCGTCGCCCGCTCTTCTTGATCACGACCAGGTCACGCAACTGCACCCGCTCGAACGTGGTGAAGCGCGCACCACATGCCGGACAGACGCGACGTCGCCGGATCGCCGCATTGTCCTCGGTCGGTCGGCTGTCCTTGACCTGCGAATCGTCATGCTGACAGAACGGGCATCTCATGACCCAAAGCCCCTGCTCGAAAGTGCTACCCGTTCTTGTATCCCGGGAAGCCGCTACCCACGACCCGACTCAAGCACTTGCGCGTCGGCGGATCAATCCCGCTAATCCTATTGGTTCAGGCTTCGCGCGCTCAGTGGTTAACGTCCGCTGCCGTCCGGAAGTCAGGTTTCCGGGGTTTTCCGGCGCATCACATAGGCCAGCTTTGATCGGGCCAGCCGCTCGATATCCAGCCGCGAAGCCGACACGGGCGCCATGAAGGTGACTTCGGTGCCGGACGCCTCGTCCACGGCAACCACCTTCTGGAAGGTGCCGACCCGCATCATCTCAAGGAGGATCGCCATGGAAGAGGCCGAGGATCAGGCCGCGCGCCGGATCTTGAGGCGCAGCCACGCATCGTCCAGGCCCGCAATCAGCGCACGCATCTTCTCGTCGTCATGGAAGGGCGTCGGCGTGAGCCGCAGGCGCTCGGTTCCGCGCGGCACCGTCGGATAGTTGATCGGCTGGACATAGATCGCATGCTCGGCAAGCAGGATATCGGACACCTCCTTGCAGCTGATCGGATCACCGACAAGTAGCGGAATGATGTGGCTGGTGGACGGCATGACGGGAAAGCCCGCCGCCCGCAGCATGGACTTCAGCGTTGCGGCGCGCTCCTGATGGCGGTCACGCTCGACCTGGCTGGCCTTCAGGTGGCGCACGCTCGCCAGCGCGCCGGCCGCCAGCACCGGAGGGATGGACGTCGTGAAGATGAAGCCGGGCGCATAGGACCTCACGACATCGATGAAGCGCGCACTCGCCGCGATATAGCCACCCATGACGCCGAAAGCCTTGCCCAGCGTCCCGTTGATGACATCGACCCGGGCCATGACACCGTCGCGCTCGGCGACACCGGCGCCGCGCGGCCCGTACATGCCCACGGCATGGACCTCGTCGAGGTAGGTGAAAGCGCCATGGCGCTGCGCAATCGCGCAGATCTCGCCGATGGGGGCGACGTCGCCGTCCATGGAATAGACCGACTCGAACGCCACCACCTTGGCCGCCGCCGGATCGGCCTGCGAAAGAAGTTCCTCAAGGTGGGCGACGTCATTGTGGCGCCAGATAACGCGCTTGGCCTTGCTGTGCCGCATGCCCTCGATCATCGAGGCATGGTTCAGCGCGTCGGAGAAAATGATGCAGTTGGGAAGCACGTTACCCAGCGTCGCAAGCGCCGCCTCGTTGGCAATGAAGCCCGACGTGAACAGCAGGGCCGCCTCCTTCTGGTGGAGGTCGGCGAGTTCGCGCTCGAGTTCGACATGGTAATGGGTCGTCCCCGAAATATTGCGCGTGCCACCGGACCCTGCACCGGCAGCATCGATCGCCGCGTGCATGGCCTGCAGCACGGCCGGGTTCTGCCCCATGCCGAGATAGTCGTTGGAGCACCAGACCGTGATCGGACGCTCGCCCGCTTCGGTGATCTGCCTCGCACGCGGAAAATCGCCACGGGTTCTCACGATGTCGGCGAAAACCCGATAACGCCCTTCCCGCCTGACCTGGGCGAGCGCCTGGCTGAATTGGTTTTCGTAGTCCATCTGACTGACCTTGGGAGGGCCCTGAAGCGCTGACTCTTGCCGGAAGCTAGTTAAGCGGTATCTACCCGAAGATTCCAGTGCGTATTGTCGCAGGAATCCGCCCGCGATCCAGCCATGGGCGCGGTTTGACTTAACCATGGGGCAAATTCGACTTTGTCCAGTAACCCACCGGACAATGCCCCCGGGGAAACCACAGGCGGACGCCGCGTCATGGCGGCGGCCGGACACGGAACACGAAACGCCGGTCGAGCTCGTACTTGAGCACATAGCCGATCGACAGCCCGATGATTGCGCCGACATAGCGCATGGCCTTCGTGCCGAACCAGGCATCGAACCCGAATTCGAAGGCCCAGAAGATCGCCGTTGTGAACAGTCCGGTCAGCACATAGGCCATGAACATCGCAACATCGCGAACGGCACCTTGCGCGCGATAATCGAAGATGAGCGACCTGTCCCACGCATACTTGAAAACAAGCCCTCCCGCCGTCCCCGCGAGCACGCTCGGCACCAGTCCAAACCGCGTGGCAGGCACGACCAAGAGGAAAATCTCCTGCAAGGCGAGGTTGACCGCAATCGCAAGCACCGCGCCCAAGGCATAGATAACGGCGGTTTTCATGGCATTCGGGTCCGTTCGCCCAAGTTAGCGGGCGCCTCGTCACGGCAAGCGGCCCATCGCGCTCATTTACATTACCGCGCGCTTTTTGACATGTCCGCCGAAGCCGCTACAGTTCTCGCCACAACCTGGGATTTTCCTCAAGCACGAATGCAACGGCCATGGACAGGAGAAGCAGATTGGTGCTGGTCCCGGCCGGGGAACCACCGGAGGAACCACTCACCATCCATCTTGAAGGCGAACTGTTGCCCTTCGGCCTGAAGGGCGAGCGCGCCGCGGCGTCCATGAAATCGCTCTGGTTCCTGCCAGGCCATGTGGATGTGTCGGTCCTCCCCTATGCCTGGGATGTGGTCAAGATGGCGCGCAGCGCGCGTGAAGGCGGACGCCATGTAACGCTGGTCGCGCCTGAAGACAGCGAGCTTGTCCGCGATATCTGCGCTCACCTGCTCATCGCCGACGAGATCGTGACCACCGGCCCCCCGGTGCCGTCACGGCCCACGACGCCCCTCGCGACACGGGCGAAATCCTGGATCAAGGCCATCCGCGTGCACCAGTGGGCAAAGAACGCCCTCATCTTCCTGCCGCTACTTTCCTCCCATCGCTTCGACGAACTGGCCCTGATCGTGGAGGCGGCAATCGCCTTTCTTGCCTTCGGCCTGTGCGCCTCAAGCGTCTACGTCATGAACGACATCATCGATCTCGCAGATGATCGACATCACAGGCTCAAGCGCAATCGCCCCTTTGCCAGCGGCGCGCTGCCCGTGGGTGCAGGGCTCGCGGTCTTTCCCGTTCTGCTGGTGGCGGCCTTTGCCGTTGCGTGGCTGCTGCTGCCGCCACTGTTCTCTGGCGTCCTTGCTGCCTATTACACGCTGACCATCGCCTACTCGCTGCAACTCAAGCGCGTCGTGGCCCTCGACGTGATAGCCCTTGCGATGCTCTATGTGCTGCGCGTGATTGCCGGTGTTGTTGCGCTGGGCCTGACGCTGACCTTCTGGCTCCTTGCCTTCGCCACCTTCCTGTTCCTCAGCCTCGCGCTTGCAA
>JAGWXR010000208.1 GCA_018969785.1 Alphaproteobacteria bacterium | reverse complement strand
TCTCGTCCAGCGCATGATCGCGCCGGGCAAGCGCGTCGGTGTCCTGACCTTTTCTGCGAAGGACCTGACCCCGGCGCATTTTGCTGCTGCAGGAGGGCCGACGGATTTGCCGTTCACCGGCGTGCCCGACGATGGCGTGTTCCGCCGCGCCCTGCGCGGGTTGCCCACGAATGACAGCATCGAGGCACGCGAACGCGATGTCGTCGCGGCCGCGCGCGATCTCGTGGCAAGGCATAACGATCTTGGCGCGATCGTGCTCGAATGCACCAATTTCCCGCCGCATCGCGCTGCGGTGGCGCGCGAGACGGGATTGCCGGTGTTCGATATTTTCACCCTTGTCGGCATATTGAATGCCGCGACTTCAAAAGAAGAACTGGGGAGGTTTCCTTGCAATACGTCCGCCTTGGCGCAACCGGCCTGAAGGTTTCGCGCCTGTCCTTCGGCACGCTCGGTTACGGCGATCCGAAATGGCATGACTGGACGCTGGACGAAGCCGCGTCCCGCCCGTTCTTCAAGGCCGCGCTGGAAAAGGGCATCAATTTCTTCGATACCGCGGACGCCTATTCCGCGGGCGTCAGCGAAACCGTCACCGGCAACGCGCTGAAGGACATGGCGAAGCGCGACGACGTTGTGATCGCAACGAAGGTCTGCCGCCCGATGGGGCCGGGGCCGAACCAGAAGGGCCTGTCGCGCAAGCACATCATGGAATCGATCGATGCCAGCTTGAAGCGCCTCGGCACGGACTACATCGACCTCTACCAGGTCCACCGCTTCGACTACGACACGCCCATCGAGGAAACGGCCGAGGCGCTGCACGACGTCGTGAAGGCCGGAAAGGCGCTGTACATCGGTGCCTCGTCCATGCACGCCTGGCAGTTCATGAAGGCGCTGGGCATCCAGCGCGCCAATGGCCTGACGCAGTTTGTCTCGATGCAGCCGCACTACAATCTGCTCTACCGCGAGGAAGAGCGAGAGATGCTGCCGCTCTGCGCCTCGGAGGGGATCGGCGTGATCCCGTGGAGCCCGCTCGCCCGCGGCTTCCTCGCCGGCAATCGCAAGGCGGGAGACAATCCGAAACAGCAGGGTGCCGCCAAGACGAACGCCGAAACCTCTCGCGCGGGAACGGACGAGTTCGCGCACATGCTCTATTACCGCGAGCAGGACTTCCAGGTTGTCGACACCGTCTCGTCAATCGCGAAGAAACTCGGCAAGCCCAACGCGCAGGTCGCACTCGCCTGGATGCTCTCGAAGCCGGTGATCTCCGCACCTATCGTTGGCGCCACCAAGCCGCACCATCTCGAAGACGCCGTCGCCGCGCTCTCCCTCAAACTCACCCCCGAAGACATCAAGGCCCTCGAAGAGCCCTACAAGCCCAAGCGCGTGATGGGGCATACGTAACCCGAACCCCGCGCTATCAAAACAAACATGTCATGGTCCGCGCAGGCGGACCACCCACGACTTTCTTCAGCTTGACATGATGTCGCCAAGTCAGGGCGGGGGCGCCTTCGCAGACCATGACCCAGAGAATTTGAACGTGCCGCACCAAAGTTGCAGGTATCGGATTACTTCGCCTCAGAGACCCTGCCGCTGATCTCGCCATCCCCGAACGCGTTCGTGTGCACGTTGAACAGCACCGCACCCGTCTTCAGCGCCGTGACAAAATCGCCGAACGGGATCGTGGACTTCAGGATGCCGGCACCTTCCGCATAGGCATATCCCTTGCGCTCATAGGTGAAGCCAGAAGTGTTCGCCAGATAGGCTGGCCCCATCGGGAAGG
>JAGWXR010000065.1 GCA_018969785.1 Alphaproteobacteria bacterium | reverse complement strand
GCGTGTTCACGCGGGGCGGCGGCGATGTGCGCTTCTCGGCCAAGGGTAATCGCATCGCCGGCCGGCGTAACATCATGGGTGGCGAGAACGCGCGGTCGGTCATCTATGCCATTCGCGATGCCGTGTCGTCCGCGACCTATCGCGTGGGCCCCGACGCGGACGAGAACCCGCTGACGGATCTCTATCCGCCGCGGATACAGCCAGGCTCGATCCGGCCGGGAACGGCGATCTACGACGTGAACGGCCATGTCGCCATCGTCTACAAGGTCGACGAAGTGGGTCGCATCTACTATATGGACGCCCACCCCGACTTCACGCTGACACGCAGCGTCTTCGGACCCCAATTCGGCCGGGATCTTCCTTCGCTGGGGGCAGGTTTCAAGAACTTCAGGCCCATCCGCATGGAGAAGGGCCGGATCACGCTGGCCAGGAACAGCCAGATCGCCGATTACTCGACCGAGCAGTACCACGGCAACGTGGACCCGGATCCCAAGGGCGACTGGCGCAAGGCCCGCTACGCTTACAACGGCATGGAAATGGGCTTCTACGAATATGCCCGCACATCCATGGCCGGCGGCAAGCTCTCGTTCAATCCGGTCGCAGAACTCAAAGCCACGATGAAGACGCTCTGCAACGATCTCTATGACCGGGCCCGGTTTGTCGACATCGCAATCGAGGCGGGCATACACCGCAAGCCCCACCCCGACCGCCTGCCTCAGAACATCTACGGCACCGACAACATGGAATGGGAGGTCTACTCGACACCCTCCCGCGATGCCCGCCTGAAGACGGCGTTCCGTGCCTTCCGCGAGGAGATGCAGCGGCTCACGGAGCTGTGGCTGAAGCGGGACGACCGCATTTCCTATGACGGGCTCAATCTCAAGGAAGACCTGCAGGCGGCCTACGCGCAGGGCGAGGCCACGTGCTCGATCTATTACATGAACACCGCAGGCCGCCGCGTCAGCCTGACCTTCACCGAAGCGATGGACCGGCTGTTCGCCATGTCGTTCGATCCCTACGACTGCATCGAACGGCGGTGGGGAGCAACCTCCGAGGCGGAACTGGCATCGTGCGGCAATTCCAGTTCAAAGAACCGCTGGTATGCCGCCATGCAGCGCCTGCGCAACCAGATCGACCGAACCTACGAGACGCGTATGGATTTCTCCGTGAAGGACCTCGAGGCACGGGTACAGGGTTCGGGCGTGGACATGCCCCCTGACGTCAATGTAAAGGCTGTCATCGACAACATCCCCTACCGCACGCCCATCACGACCATGGCACCGCCCGGCTATTGAGCCGTGTCCACAAAGGCCCGGTGGTGCAGGTAACGCCACCGGAGCACCAATCCTGAAACCGTCATCTGCCGACAACCTGCGTGGCATCGTGATGCTGCTCCTGTCGCAGGCGCTTTTCGTGAGCAGCGACAGTCTCGTCAAGCTGCTCGGGACCGGCATGCCCCCAGGGCAGATCATGGCACTGAGGGGCCTGATGGCGGTTGCCCTGGCCGGGTCGGTTCTCGTCGCAACCGTCGAGCCCGCGCGCTGGCGCCTCGCACTGACGCCTCTGGTAGGTGCCAGGGCAGCGCTCGAAAGCGTCTCAGCCGCCCTGTTCATCATGTCGCTGCCGCACCTGCCGCTGTCGGACATCACCGTCTTCATGCAGTTCACCCCGTTGTCGATCACGCTGCTCGCCGCGCTCCTCCTGCGCGAGCATGTCGGCTGGCGCCGCTGGGCTGCGATCCTCGTCGGCTTCATCGGTGTCTTGCTGGTGGCGCAGCCCGGCGGGGCAGGGTTCAGCCCCTACGCCATCTCCGCCATAATGGTGGCGCTCATCATTTCCGTGCGCGATCTGATCACCCGTCGCCTTGACCCGGCGATACCGACCCCTGCCATCACCCTGACGACCACACTCGCGGTCTGCCTGCTCGGCTTTGCAAGTGCCCCCTTCGAGGACTGGACGCCTCTGTCTTGGGACCGGGTAGGCCTGCTGGCAGGTTCGGCCTTGCTGGTGACCACCGCAAATGCCGCCATCATCCGGGCCTTTCGCGGCACGGACGTGACCGTGGTCTCGCCCTTCCGCTACTTCGGCGTGCTGTGGGCGGTTGCAATCGGTTTTGCCATCTGGGGTGAAATCCCGGACTTCCTGGCCATCTGCGGCACCGTGTTGATTGTCGGCAGCGGCCTGTACACTATGCACCGGGAGTCTCTCCGGTTGCGGCAGCACCAATGAATTTCAGGATCGCGAATTTCAACTTAGAAAACCTGATCCTGCCGGATATCCGTTTCTACGACCGCATGATCCTCACGCGCGAGGAATACGAGGCGAAAGCCAACTGGAGCGCATCGATCATCAACCGCGTCCAGCCCGACATCATCGGCGTCCAGGAGCTCTGGACAAGCGAAGCGCTCGCCGACGTCGTGTCGCGCAGCTTCCAGTATCCCGGGGGCGCAAACATCTGCGCACCAGGCGCATCACAGGCCGAGAATGTGAAGGGCAGGCTGGCCCTGCGCCCGCGCCTTGCGCTGGTGTCGCGCTTCCCGGTTTCCGATGGCGAGGTCATGCCTCTCTTCCCGGCCTCGCTGGACCTGCAGATCCCCCTGCGTGTCGGCAACGGGACGATCCGCGATGTACCTCTCGCCATCGACCAGTTCCAGCGCCCGGTCCTCAAGGCCAGGGTCCATGTCGGAGACCTCGCCATTACTGTCTTCGTGGCGCACCTCAAGTCCAAGAGCCCCATCATCCGCAACGGCGAGGATGGAGATGATCCCTTCATGGCTGCCATTGGCCTTGCGCGGGCGACGATCGTGCGCGCGGCCGAGGCCGCAGCCCTGCGTCACCTGATCCTGCAGGAGATGACACGCACCCGCACGCCGGTGATCGTGCTGGCCGACCTCAACGACACGCCCGATGCAGCCAGCACGCAGATCGTCTGCGGGGCCTCCCCGCACGAGGGCAAGGCTTTCGCCGAGAAGAAAGCGCTCTGGGACACGGTCCTCTATCCGACCTTCCGGATCGCCGGCCAGCGCTCCTCCAGCATCCACACCCACATCTTCAACGGTGACCGGGACATCCTCGACCACATCCTGGTCTCAGAGGAATTCTACTCCCGTAACCGGCACCGGATCGGCACGGTTGTGCGCCACGGCGTGGTGAACGATCACCTGCGCGACACCGATGCCACCCCCAAGCCTCCCGGCTCGTCCGACCACGGCATTCCGTGGGCCGAGATCCGCCTTGGGGGGGACATGACGAAGAATTGAGTTGAGGGGCGCAGGCGTCGCGTCCTAGCCTTGGCCAGACCTGCGGGGACCCGACAAATGAAGAGATCCATTGCCACGACGGCATTCTTGCTGCTGGCCACACTTGTTGCCGCCTGTTCGGATACGGGCGGAAAGAAGCAGGCCGCGCCCGCCGAGGCGTTCAAGGTGGAACCGCTCAAGTACACCGAGCGGACACTGCCGAACGGGTTGCGGGTCTACGCCATGCCCGACAGCACGACCGGCAACGTTGCCGTCCATGTCTGGTACGATGTCGGCTCCAAGGACGATCCGGCCGGCCGCTCGGGCTTTGCGCACCTCTTCGAGCACATCATGTTCAAGGCGACGAAGAACATGCCGTCGGAGACTTTCGACCGCCTGACCGAGGATGTCGGCGGCTTCAACAACGCCTCGACGTGGGACGATTTCACGAATTACTACGCCGTCGTGCCCGCCAACCAGCTCGAGCGCATCCTCTGGGCCGAAGCCGAACGCATGGGATCGCTCGTTGTCGACCAGTCGACCTTCGCCTCCGAACGGGACGTCGTGAAGGAGGAATTCCGCCAGCGCATTCTCGCATCGCCCTATGGCAAGCTGTTCGGCCTCTATATTCCCCAGACAAGCTTCAGCGTGCACCCGTATGGCCGCCCGGGCATCGGCTCGATCGAGGAACTCGACGCCGCCACCATCGATGATGTCCGCGCCTTCCACGCCACCTATTACAGACCCGACAATGCCGTGCTCGTGGTCAGCGGCAATTTCGACCAGGCGACGCTCGACAAGTGGGTCGACCAGTACTTCGGCGCCCTGAAGAAGCCCGAGCGTCCCATTCCGCGCGTGGCCGCCGTCGAGCCCCGCCGCACCGAGGCCAGGGTCTATCGGGCCTTCGAGCCCAATGTGCCGCTTCCCGCGGTCACGGTGACATGGCCTGGACTGCCCGCAAGCCATCCTGACTTCCCGGTCGCGGCCTTGATCGACGCGATCCTCACGCGCGGGGAAAGTTCGAGGCTCTATCAGTCGCTGGTCTATCGCCAGCAGATTGCGGCGCAGGTGCTCTCGTCGATCGAGCCTACCCGCGACCCTGGCGCCTGGACCATGGGCGCCATCCTCAGTGCAGGAAAATCGGCTGAAGAGGGCGAGAAGGCCCTTCTCGCCGAGATCGCCGCGCTCAGGGACAAGCCGGTCACCCAGGCTGAACTTGACGAGGCCCGCAACGAACTCCTCTCCGAGGCCGTGACCGAGCGCGAGACCGCCTTCGGCCGCGCCAGCGCGATTGCTGACGCCGTGATCCGCTACGGGGACGCCGCAGCCGCGGACAGGCGGTTGCAGAAGATCCTCGCAGTGACCGTCGCCGACATCCAGCGCGTCGCCAAGGCTGCGTTCGATGACACCCAGCGCGTCACCATCCTCTTCAACGCGCTGGAAACTAAACCCAAGGAGGTGACACCCGACAGGATCGCGGTCGCGCCAACCATAAAGGCCCAGACACTGGACATTCCAAAGGCCGAGATACCGGTGTTTGCGCTGGCAGCACCCGGCCAGCGCCAGCTGCCGCCCAAGGCCGGCGAGCCGGTGTCCGCGGCGCTGCCGACCCCGGTCGAGAAGACCCTGGGCAACGGGCTGCGCGTGATCATCGCCGAAAAGCGTGGCCTGCCGATCGTGAGCATGGACCTGCGCGTGCTTTCGGGCAGCGCGACCGACCCGACCGGACGCATGGGTGTATCCAGCATGATGGCGTCGCTGCTGACAAAGGGCACGGCAACCCGCTCGGCATCAGCCATTGCCCAGCAAATCGAGTCTCTGGGCGCCTCCCTCGAGGCCGATGCCGGCATGGATTCCTCAAGCCTGTCGCTGGTGGCCCTCTCGTCGCGGATCGATGAAGCAATGGTGATCGCAGCCGACGTCGCGCGCAATCCGGCCTTCGCGGCGGAAGAAATAGAGCGCGAGCGCCAGCAGACGCTGGACGGCCTCACCGTCAGCCTCAAGCAGCCGGGTTCGCTGGCGCGCATGGCAATGACCCGTGCCCTTTATGGAGAGGCACCCTATGGTCGTGTTGTCTCGCCGGCCAGTGTGAAAGCCATCGGTCGCGACGATCTCGTCAAGGCCCATGCGGCGCAATGGCGTCCGGATAACGCGGTGCTGGTGATCGCCGGCGATGTTTCGGTGGATGCTGCGACGGCGCTGGCAGAAAAGCACCTCGGCAACTGGGCAAAGCCCGCAAGCCCGCTTCCGGCACGCGGCGATGGGGCAGGGCCCGCGCAGGCCCCCCGCAGCCTCGTCATTGACCTGCCGGGTTCAGGTCAGGCCGCGGTCACCTTCGGCATGCGCGGCGTGGCACGGACCGACGCCGGTTTCTTTCCGCTCCTCGTGACCAACGCGGTCCTTGGCGGCGGATACTCCGCGCGTCTGAACCAGGAGATCCGCATCAAGCGCGGCCTGTCCTATGGCGCGGGTTCGGGCTTCACCCAGAGGTTGGCACCCGGCCCCATCGTGGCCTCCGCGCAGACCAAGAACACGACGGCACCCGAGGTGGTCGACCTCATGGCCGCCGAGTTCACGCGGCTGGGGACGACCGACGTCTCCGGGGATGAACTGACCGCACGCGCCTCTTCCCTGATCGGCACCTTCGGCCGCAACGTCGAGACCGCCTCGGGCCTGTCGTCCGAGCTTTCCGACCTCGCGGCCTTCAACCTGCCGCTCACGAAGCTCCAGACCTATGTGAAGGACGTGTCTGCCGTAACCCCGGCAGAGGTCAGGGCAACAGCCGCGCGCATCTATGATCCCAAGGCCGCGACCGTCGTGGTTGTGGGCGACGCAAAGACCTTCTACAACGCCCTGAAGGCCAAGCGTCCCACGACGGCGCGCATTCCTGCCGACAAGATGAACCTCGACAGCCCGTCGCTTCAATAGCGGCGGGCAGGGTCGGCGGAAGCCGGCGGTGTCGCGCCCTGCGTCAATGTGTTCACTTTTTGTTTTCGGCGATTTCGGCGATATTCGGCGCTGTCATCCCACAAGCTTGGAAAACTGCGGGCTGTCCCGGCAACGGGACATTACCGCCGCACGGCATCGCCAGAATTTGGCGGATTTGCGCGCACACCCCCGACAAGCTATGACAGGGATCGATTTCTGGCCCCGAACAAGATTCTTCCGTAACCCCACATGCGCGTTTCCCGCTTTTTCATGCCCCTGCTGCGCGAGACGCCGGCAGAGGCACAGATCGTCTCGCACCGCTTCATGCTGCGCGCCGGCCTCGTCAGGCAGGCTTCGGCCGGCATCTACTCCTGGCTGCCGCTGGGCCACCGGGTCCTGCGAAAGATCGAACAGATCGTCCGCGAGGAGCAGGACCGGGCAGGGGCGATCGAGCTTCTCATGCCCACCCTCCAATCGGCCGAACTCTGGCGCGAGAGCGGACGCTACGAGGCCTATGGCAAGGAAATGCTGCGGATCAAGGATCGCCATGACCGCGACCTGCTCTACGGTCCCACGAACGAGGAACTGATCACCGAGATCTTCCGCTCGTCGGTGCGTTCCTACAAGGACCTGCCGCGCAACCTTTACCACATCCAGTGGAAGTTCCGTGACGAGATCCGCCCCCGCTTCGGCGTGATGCGCGGCCGCGAATTCCTGATGAAGGACGCCTACTCGTTCGACGTCGACGCCGACGGCGCGCGCAAGTCCTATAATCGCATGTTCGTGGCCTACCTGCGCACCTTTGCCAGGCTCGGCCTGAAGGCGGTGCCCATGAAGGCCGACACCGGCCCCATCGGCGGCGACCTCAGCCACGAGTTCATCGTTCTGGCCGACACCGGCGAAAGCCAGGTCTACTGCCACCGCGACCTGGTCGACATGCCGGTGCCCGAGAACGTCGATTTCCAGGGCGACCTCACGCCCTACATCAACCAGCGCACATCGCTTTACGCCGCAACCGAGGAAAAGCACGACGCTGACGCCTTCGCCGCAATCCCGGAAGACAAGCGCCTCGCCGCCCGCGGCATCGAGGTGGGCCATATCTTCTACTTCGGCACCAAATATTCGAAGCCCATGAACGCCAAGGTCGCAGGCCCCAAGGGCGAGGATGTCCACGTCGAAATGGGCAGCTACGGCATTGGCGTCTCGCGCCTTGTCGGCGCCATCATCGAGGCCAGCCACGACGAAAACGGCATCATCTGGCCCGAGAGCGTCGCCCCCTTCCGCGTCGGTCTCATCAGCCTGAAGGCCGACGACCCGAAGACCCGCGAGGTCTGCGAGGATCTCTATGCCAAGCTCGGCGCCGCCGGCGTGGACGTCCTCTACGACGACACGGAAGAGCGCGCAGGCGCCAAGTTCTCGACCTTTGACCTCATCGGCCTGCCCTGGCAGGTCATCGTTGGCCCCCGCGGCCTTGCCAACGGACAGGTGGAAGTGAAGAACCGCCGCACGGGTGAGCGCCAGAACCTCACCCCCGAGGCAGCGCTCAACCTCCTGACCCGAGGGAACGGATGAACCCCTTCGAGGTGCAGCGTCCCTCACGGCCGGCAGCCCGTCGCGGCAGCGACGGTTCCCGCCCGTTCTCCTGGTTTGAACTCCTCCTGGCGAGCCGCTACCTCCGGGCCCGCCGGCAGGAAGGCTGGATCTCGGTCGTCACCGGGTTTTCAGTCCTCGGCATCACGCTGGGCGTGGCAACCCTGATCATTGTCATGTCGGTGATGAACGGTTTCCGCGCCGAGATCATGTCGAAGATCCTGGGCTTCCGTGGGCACTACATGATCCAGCCCATCGGCGGCACGCTGAACGGCTGGGATCAGACCGCCTCGCGCCTCTCAAGGGTTCCAGGCGTCGCCCGCGCCACGCCCTTTGTCGAAGGCCAGGCGCTGGCCACGGCACAGAGCCAGTCCCCCGGCGTCGTCGTGCGCGGCATCCGCCCGAAGGACCTCGCCAACCTGAGCCTCGTGGCCAAGTCCCTGACACCGGGCACCCTGCAGCGCTTCGCGGCAGACGGCAATTCAGTGCTGATCGGCGCCATCCTCGCGCGCAACATGGGCCTCGAGCAGGGGATGAACATCACGCTGGTCGCACCGCGCGGGAACGTTACGCCCTTCGGTGTCACGCCGCGGGTGAAACAGTACCGCGTCGCCGGCACCTTCAGGGTCGGCATGTCGATCTATGACGAAAGCATGATCTTCATGCCGCTGGCCGAGGCGCAGGCCTACTTCAACAAGGGCGACGGTGTCTCTTTGATCGAGGTCATGGTGGACGATCCCGACAAGGTCGACGCACTGAGGCCCGTGATCGAGCGCATCGTACCCGGCACCTCGATTTATGACTGGCGCAGCACCGCACCCGACTTCTTCAGCGCACTCGAGGTCGAGCGCGTCGTGATGTTCCTGATCCTCACGCTGATCGTGATCGTCGCCGGTTTCAACATCATCTCGGGCATGATCATGCTCGTGAAGGACAAGACCCGCGATATCGCGATCCTGCGGACCATGGGGGCTTCACGCGGCACGATCCTGCGCGTGTTCCTGATGTCGGGTTCGGTCATCGGCATCGCCGGCACATTCGTGGGCTGGATCCTTGGTGTGGTGTTCTGCTGGAACATCGAGAACATAAGGCAGTTCCTGATCTGGATCACGGGCGTGAACCTGTTCCCCGAGACGCTCTACTTCCTCAGCCGCCTGCCGGCAAAGATGGATGTCGGCGAGATCACCCTCGTGGTCACGATCTCCCTCACGCTCACGATCCTTGCCACCGTCTATCCCGCCTGGCGCGCCGCGCGCCTCGATCCGGTCGAGGCCCTGCGCTATGAGTGAGCCGCCCTATGTGACCCAGGAACTCACGGCCCAGCGACCGCAGGCGCTGGCCGCCCCGGTCCTTGTGCTCCAGGGCGTGAGCCGTTCGTTTGGCTCGCCGCCCGATACGCTCGACATCTTTCGCAACGTGAGCGCGCAGATACTTCCGGGCGAGATCGTGGCCCTCGTTGGCCCCTCGGGCTCGGGCAAGTCCTCCCTCCTGCACATTTGCGGCCTGCTTGAGGCGCCCTCGTCGGGCAACGTCTTCATCGCCGGGCGCGATTGCGCCCGCCTCAACGATGCCGAGCGCACCCGCATGCGCCGGGACGTGCTCGGCTTCGTCTACCAGTTCCATCACCTCCTGCCGGAATTCTCGGCACTGGAGAACGTGATGATGCCCCAGCTGATCGGCGGACGCCGTCCGCGCGACGCCGAGGGCCTCGCCATGCGCCTCCTGAACATGGTCGGCCTTGCGCAGCGCGCCTCGCACCGGCCGGCAAGGCTCTCCGGCGGCGAGCAGCAGCGCGTCGCCATCGCCCGCGCGCTGGCCAACCAGCCACGTCTGATCCTCGCCGACGAACCGACCGGAAATCTGGACCCGAAGACTGCGGACATGGTCTTCAACATATTTGTCGAGACGTGCCGCGCCCGCGGTGTCTCGGCGCTGATCGCAACACACAATCTCCAGATGGCGGTCAAGATGGACCGCACCTGGCTCTTGCATGACGGGAAACTGATCGATGCCGGAAAGCTCAAGGCCTAGCAGGCCGCTCGTGACCGGAGGCGCTGCGCGTGCACTTTCGTGGACATGCCACAACCTCCACATCGTGATCCTTGTTTTCATCATTCTTGGATGGGTCGTGCCCGTGAACGCCGTGCTGTGGGCTCACCTGGTCCTCGTGCCGCTCATTCTGGGTATCTGGTACCTGAACGACTGCTCCTGCCCGCTGAACAACATCGAGAGCTATCTGCTGAAGGGACTCTGGCGCGACCCTGACAACCGCGAGGAAGGCAGTTTCGTGGTGGTCGTTGTCGAGCAGTATCTGGGAATGAAGCCGACGCAGAAGACGATGGACATCATCACCTACGCCATCATGGGTCTTGCCTGGATGCTGTCGGGCACTCACCTGTGGCTGCGCACGGAGGCCTGATGACGGACACCGCGACACTCTTCGCCCAGTTCCGCGCGAAGCATCCCGGCATCCGCGCGGACTACACGATCGACCAGGACTGGCAGCACTACACACGGGAAGAGCACGCCACCTGGCGCACGCTCTATGGCAGGCTCGAGCGGCTGCTTCCCGACTATGCGTGTCCTGAATTCGTCGATGGCATGCACCGCCTCGACATCGGCCACGACGCCATCCCGGAATTCACCGAGCTCTCGCGCCGCCTGGGCGCGCTGACCGGCTGGTCGGTCGTTGCCGTACCCGGCCTTGTGCCCGACGACATTTTCTTCGAGCATCTCGCCAACCGCCGGTTCCCGGCCGGGAACTTCATCCGCAAGCCCGACCAGCTCGACTACATCGAACAGCCCGATGTTTTCCATGATGTGTTCGGTCATGTGCCGATGCTGGCCCACCCGGTCTTCGCCGACTACATGCAAGCCTACGGCAAGGGTGGCCTCAGGGCGCTGAAGGGCTTCGACAAGCTGTCCAATCTCGCGCGCCTCTACTGGTACACGGTCGAGTTCGGCCTCATTCGCACCGCAAGCGGCCTGAAGATCTACGGGGCCGGCATTGCATCCTCGACCGCCGAGACCGTGTATGCGATCGATGATCCGTCCCCGAACCGGATTGCCTTCGACCTCGAGCGCGTGATGCGCACGAAGTACCGCATCGACGATTTCCAGGAGACATATTTCGTCATCGACAATTTCGAGCAGCTGTTCAGGGAGACCTACAGCGATTTTGCGCCCGTCTATGAGCGGCTTGAGTCGGGGCCCACCTACGAGCCGGGAACGGTCCTGCCATCGGACAGCATCGTGCACCGCGGCACCGGCGCCTACGCCGCGGGCAAGGCCCTGTCCACAGCGCATCAGGCGGGCAAGTCACCGGCCGCTTGAACCGCGCCGCCGGCTCAATCATCCTTCGGCAAATGTGGAAAAGGGCAGGGTAATCCGACGTGTCTGGTCCAGCCAAATTCGTTCACTTGCGCGTCCACTCGGCCTTCTCGCTGCTCGAGGGCGCCATGCAGCCCGACGAGATCGCGGACCTGTG
>JAGWXR010000207.1 GCA_018969785.1 Alphaproteobacteria bacterium | reverse complement strand
AGAATCACCTGGGCGAACTCTGGTCGATCTTCGACTTTCTGGCGCCAGGCTTCCTTGGCAGCCAAGCGGGGTTCCGCAGCCGCTATCGCACGCCCATCGAGAAGCATGGGGATCCGGCGCGCCAGGCGGCGCTGCAGCGGCGCGTACGACCCTTCCTGTTGCGGCGGACAAAGGCAGAGGTCGTGCGTGACCTGCCGCCCAAGACCGAGATCACGGAGCAGGTGGAGCTCGAGGCAGGCCAGCGCGCGATCTATGAAGGCATCCGGCTCGCGATGCATGCCAAGGTGCGGCAGGCGATCGCGGCGAAGGGGCTGGCGAGGTCCGGCATCATTATCCTGGATGCCCTGCTGAAGCTGCGCCAGGCCTGCTGCGACCCGAGGCTGCTGAAGCTTGCCGCGGCGCGGCAAGGCAAGGCGGGATCCGCGAAGCTGGACCGCCTGATGGATCTGCTGGCGGTCCTGCAGACCGAGGGACGGCGCGTGGTGGTGTTCTCCCAGTTCACCTCCATGCTGGCGCTGATCTCGGAGCGGCTGCGGGCGGCAGGGATCGTCCATGCCGAACTCACCGGCAGCACCCGCGACCGGGAGGGGCCGGTGCGGCGCTTCCAGGCCGGGGAAATTCCGGTCTTCCTCGTCAGCCTGAAAGCCGGTGGCGTCGGCCTGAACCTCACCGCGGCCGACACCATCATCCACTACGATCCCTGGTGGAACCCGGCAGCGGAGGACCAGGCAACCGATCGGGCCCATCGCATCGGGCAGGAGCGGCCGGTCTTCGTCCATCGGCTCGTCGCGCTCGCCACCATTGAGGAGAAGATGGAGGTGCTGAAGGCCCGCAAGCGTGCCCTCGTCGCCGCCGTGCTCGATGCCGAGGCGGGTGGCGCGCTGCGGCTGACAGAGGCCGAGGTGGAGGAGTTGTTCGCGGCGGGCTGAGGGTTACGGGCGAGCTTCAGGTCAATGCAGGTGGTCAGGCGCCTCGGCTCCAGAACCGTCACCCCCGCTTGTGTCGTCCCCATCTCCGAGAATGGGTTCCGATCCGAATGGCCTGTTGAGCAGCGCAAGGACCTCGGTCGCGGCGAATAGCCGATTACGGCGATAGCCCGTGCGCTCCCGCAGGATTCCCGCCTCCACGAGCTGCGAAACCGCGCTCGACGCTTGCGCCCAGCTGACCGACAGGTGCGATGCCATGCGGCCAATGGTGACAACCGGATAGTCTGGCAACAGGGACAGCGCGCGCAGCGATGCGGATCCCGCCCGAAACCTGCGCCTCGACCTCCACGCGTTGCCAAGCGTCGCCAGGGCACGTCGCGTCGCCATGAGATCGGCGACCGTGTCAGTCACGGCATCTGCGATGAAGCCGATCATCTCGTGCCAGTCTTGCTTCTGCTGCGATGCCTTCAGGGCCGCCCAGTACGCGTCCTTGTTCGCCTCGATGTAGGGCGACAAGTAGAGCGGGAGATGGCCGTCCGCCGCCATCATCATGGGGAGTAGGAGACGGCCGACACGGCCATTGCCATCGCTGAACGGGTGGACGGCCTCGAAGTGGGAGTGGGCGAGCGCCATGCGGGTCAAAATGCTCGCATGCACGGCTTCGTAGCCGTCTCCCCTCATGTAGGAGATGTTGTCCTGGAGGCACCGCGGGACGTCTTCCGGTGGCGCAGGATTGTAGGTCGAGTAGGCGATGTTGCCGCTACCGCCGATCCAGACGACACGCTGACGGAGTTCGCCTGGGACGTCGCGGTAGTCGGGATCATCTTTCATGGCCGATCGATGGAGCGCCCTGAC
>JAGWXR010000064.1 GCA_018969785.1 Alphaproteobacteria bacterium | reverse complement strand
CCGGCCTGTCGGCGGCCATCCGCCTGAAACAACTCGCCGCCGAGACGGGAAAGGACATAACGGTCTGCGTCGTCGAGAAGGGCTCGGAAGTGGGCGCCCATATCCTCTCGGGTGCCGTCATTGACCCGATCTCCATGAATGAACTCTTCCCTGACTGGAAGGAACGGGGCGCGCCGCTCGAGACCCCCGTCACAGACGACCGTTTCCTTTACCTCGGGCCTGGCGGCACGATCCGCGTTCCCAATCTCCTCATGCCGCCCCTGATGAGCAACCACGGCAACTACATCGCAAGCCTCGGCAATGTCTGCCGCTGGCTGGCGACCCAGGCCGAGCAGCTCGGCGTCGAGATCTATCCCGGCTTCGCTGCGGCAGAGGTTCTCTATGACGACAAGGGTGCCGTGCGCGGCATCGCGACCGGAGACATGGGGATCGGCCGCGACGGCAAGCCCAAGAGCGGCTTCACCCGCGGCATGGAACTGCTGGGCAAGTACACGCTCTTCGGTGAGGGCGTGCGCGGCTCACTCTCCAAGCAGCTCATCGCGCGCTTCCGTCTCGACGAGGGACGCGATCCGCAGAAGTTCGGCATCGGCCTCAAGGAACTCTGGCAGGTGCCGAAGGAGAAGCACCAGCCGGGTCTCATTCTCCACACGATGGGCTGGCCGCTGTCGAACGACACCGGCGGTGGCTCGTTCATGTACCATTGGGGCGACGGGTTCGTCTCCGTCGGCTTCGTTGTCCACCTGAACTATACCAATCCGTTCCTTTCGCCCTTCGACGAGTTCCAGCGCTACAAGACGCATCCGGCGATCCGTCCGTACCTCGAGGGCGGCAAGCGCCTGTCCTACGGCGCACGCGCGATCACCGAGGGCGGCTTCCAGTCCGTACCCAAGCTGACCTTCCCGGGCGGCGCACTCATCGGCTGTTCCGCCGGCTTCGTGAACGTGCCGCGCATCAAGGGCAGCCACAATGCGATGAAGACCGGCATGCTCGCTGCCGAAGCCGCCTTCGAGGCCGTCACCGAGGGGCGCGCGAATGACGAGCTCGTCGCCTACACGACCGCCTACGAGGAAAGCCATGTCTACCGCGACCTGAAGCGCGTGCGGAACGTGAAGCCGCTCTGGTCACGCTTCGGAACGCTGCTCGGTGTTGGCTTTGGTGCGGCCGACATGTGGATGAACCAGCTCTTCGGCACGAGCTTCTTCACCCTGAAGCACGGCAAGCCCGACTATGCGAGCCTCAAGCCCGCAGCCTCCTGCAGCCGCATCGACTACCCGAAGCCCGATGGTGTCGTGAGCTTCGACAAGCTTTCCTCGGTGTTCCTCTCGGGCACAAATCACGAGGAAGACCAGCCCATCCACCTGACGCTGAAGGATCCCTCGGTTCCCATCGCGCGCAACCTGCCGACCTATGACGAGCCGGCGCAGCGCTATTGTCCGGCCGGTGTCTACGAGGTGGTGCGCGATGAATCTGGCGGAAATCCGCGGTTCGTCATCAACGCCCAGAACTGCGTCCACTGCAAAACTTGCGATATCAAAGATCCCTCGCAGAACATAAACTGGGTGACACCGGAAGGCGGCGGTGGGCCGACCTATCCGAACATGTGAGGTACCGCTGGCTCCGCTCCGGGGCAGGCGGACGGCTTGGGGTCATGCGTCGTGTCGAACGCTAGAGTGGTCAAGTGGATTGGCGCCATCACCGCCGTGAACATTGGCATCGTGCTGGCGCTGACCCAGTGCGCGATGTTCGAGGACCTGCGCCCAGCCCCCGCCTTTCAGCCGGCCGATACGCCCTATGGCAACTACCTTGCAGCCCGACACGCCACCAACCTCAATGATTCAGATGCCGCCGCAAGCTACTATCGCAAGGCACTCAAGTTCGATCCGGGCAATATCGAACTGATTGAGCGCACGCTCGCAGCCGAGGTATCAGCCGGCAACCTCGATGCGGCAGCCAATCTCGCCGAGAGGATCGTCGGCAGGATCCCGGATGCAAGGCTGCCCAACCTTGTCCTGGGTATCCGCGACCTGCGGGATGCCGGTTACGCGCGTGCCCGGGCCGCCTTTGACCGCATCAAGGACAACCCGGCAGCCGAAGTGGCCGCGCGGCTTGGGACGGCCTATGCCTTCTTCTCGGAAGGAAACCTTGAGGCTGCCCGCAAGTCGCTTCAGGCCCTCGGCGACATGAGCGGCGCCGAGGCGTTCCTGCTCTACCAGCGCGCCATCCTCGAAGATCTCTCCGGCCAGCCCGAGGCCGCACTCGAGAATTTCCGCAACGCAAGCAGCCTCACCGATGGCGAGGCACAACGCATCGTGCAGGCCTATGGCAACCATCTCGCCCGCATGGGACGCACCGCCGAAGCACTGGCCTTGTTCCGGGACTTCCTGAAGAAATACCCCGACAATCCCGTGATGCAGGGCGAATTCGACAGGATCAAGGCCGGCGGCGCCCCGCGGCGGGTTGTCTCGAATGCGCGCGAGGGCCTCGCCGAGACACTTTACGGCATCGCCTCGAACCTCGCAGAAGGCAAGTCCATCGAGGTTCCTGTCTTCTACCTCCAGCTCGCCCTCGCGCTGGATCCGGAGCACGAGCTGTCGCTCAGCCTCCTTGGCGAACGACTTGAGCTTGCCGAGCGATACGAGCAGGCGATCAGTGCCTACAGGCGCATTCCCGCATCCTCGCCCGTCCATGCAGGCGCACAGCAGCAGATTGCGCGCAACCTCGTTACCCTGAAGCGTCCTGATGAGGCCCTGAAGGTTCTCAAGGCAGCGCTCGACGGCACGCGCAACGACATCGATACCTGGTCTGCGATCGGCGACATCCATCGCGGCGAGGAGAAATACAAGGACGCCCTTGCCGCCTACGACAGGGCGATCGATCTCATCGACACGCCGCGCGAGCACCACTGGATCCATTTTTACGCGCGAGGCGTCGCCCATGAACGCTCCGGCAACTGGAGCTTTGCCGAAGGCGACCTCAAGCGTTCGCTGGCGCTGCGTCCCGACAATCCCGAGGTCATGAATTATCTGGCCTATTCCTGGGTCGATCGCGGAAAGAACATCGAGGAAGCGCTCGGGATGCTGAGCCAGGCTGTTGCGCTCAGGCCCGAGGACGGTTTCATTGTCGACAGCCTTGGTTGGGCCTACTTCAAGCTGGGGAATTATGCAGCTGCACTCAGGTGGCTCGAGAAGGCCGTCTACCTCGAGCCCGGCGAGGCCACGATCAACGACCATCTCGGTGACGCCTACTGGAAGATGGGCCGCCGGGAAGAAGCCAGGTTCCAGTGGCAGCACGCGCTCGACCTCGGTCCGGAGGAGGACGAAGAGCCGCGCATCCGACGCAAGCTCGAACAGGGCCTCGTCGACGAACCGGCCGCTTCAGCCCCCAACCGCAAGAAAGACTGAGGACGCCGGCGTGCAGCGCCTTGCCCCTGCCAAGATCAACCTGTTCCTGCATGTCGGCGAGCGTCGCGCCGACGGATATCACGACCTGCAGAGCCTTGTGGTCTTCGCCGACTGCGGCGACAGGATAGATGCGGCCCCGGCGCCTGTAACCCGGCTGCAGGTATCAGGACCGTACGCTGCGGGCCTCGACGCTGGCGAAACCAATCTCGTGCTGAGAGCCGCGGCCGCCCTGCGGCAGTGGGCGCGCGCGGGCGGTCATGCCACGACAGACATCGAACTGTCCCTGGAAAAGAACCTGCCGGTGGCTTCCGGCATCGGAGGCGGTTCCAGCGATGCGGCTGCCACGCTTCACCTGCTCGCCAGTCTTTGGGAATTGCCTGTGCCACCCGATGAGTTGCACCGGCTCGGCCGCAGCCTCGGGGCGGACGTACCAGTCTGCCTGCGCGCGCGTGCAACGATCATGTCGGGCGACGGCGATTTGCTTGCCGCGGCGCCCGACCTGCCGGGCTTTGCCATGGTGCTCGTCAATCCCGGCGTCGCCGTCGCGACCGCAGACGTATTCGCTGGCCTGCAGGTGCGCACAGGTTCCCGGCCTCTTGCATGGCCCAGGCGTTTTGCGTCCCTGCGCGAGCTTGTGGTCTTCCTCGACCGCACGTCGAATGATCTTGCCACACCCGCCAAGCGCATCGCACCCGCCATCATGCAGGCCGAAAGGGCACTGGTGCAGTCGCAGGACTGCCTCTTGGCGCGCATGTCAGGCAGTGGCGCCACCTGCTTTGGCATCTATCCCGACATTGACGCAGCGCATCGCGCCGCAAGCGCTTTGCGCGCCCGGTATGCGGACTGGTGGATTGAAGCTGCGGCGCCCCTGGCCGCCTAGTAGGCGCGACTGACGCAGAATTCGGCCAGTTCGTTCAGCGCCCGGCGCATCGGGCTGTCCGGAAACACGTTGAGCGCCGCGCATGCCTGGTCGGCATAGCCGCGGGCGCGCGCCAGCGTGTCACCCAGCGCCTGATGCTTCTCGATCAGGTGGATCGCATGGGTGAGATCCGCATCCGTCTGCGTGTGCTGCACCATTGTGCGCCGCCAGAATTCGGCTTCCTCGGCATTGGCGCGGGCAAGCGCCAGGATCACCGGCAGCGTCAGCTTGCCTTCGCGGAAATCGTCGCCGACAGCCTTGCCCATCATCGCCTCGCGCCCGGAATAATCGAGGGCGTCATCGACAAGCTGAAACGCGATGCCAAGGTTGTTCCCGTAGGACTTCATCGCCATCTCGCGCAGTTCATCTGCCTGCGCGATCACCGCACCCGCCTCGGCGGCAGCCGCAAACAGCGCAGCTGTCTTCGCGGCGATGATCTTGAGATACGTGTCTTCGACCGTTCCGATATTGCCCTTCGCGCTGAGCTGCATCACCTCGCCCTCGGCAATGATGGCTGATGCATTCGAAAGGATGTTCAGCACGCGCAGGCTGCCGGTCTCGACCATCAGCTGGAAAGATCGGGAGAAGAGAAAGTCGCCAACCAGCACGCTGGGTGCATTGCCCCAGATCACGTGCGCCGCTGCCTTGCCGCGCCGGAGGTCGCTCTCGTCGACGACATCGTCATGCAGCAGCGTGGCGGTGTGGATGAATTCCACGGCAGTTGCCAGTCGAATGTGTCCCAGTCCCTGGTAGCCGCAGATCTGCGCCGCGGCCAGCGTCAGCATGGGCCTGAGCCGCTTGCCGCCCGAATTGATGATGTGGCCCGCCAGCTCCGGGATGAGCGGCACGTCCGAGCGCATCCGCTCGAGGATGAGGGCATTCACATGTTGCAGGTCGGCCTCGACAAGGCGGAAGAGGCGGTCAACCGCCCCCTTGGGCTCGCCGGCCCCTTTGTTCAATCGCTGGATGGCACGCAAGATGTTTGACCTGCTGTTGCCGCGCACTAGGATGCGCCGGATATCCCTTTGTATGGGGGGACATTGAATCCCGGCGTGTCCCGGGTCAAGAGTGAGCGAGGTCACGCTGGCGCCATGGTCGAGCTTCTGCGCAGCAATGATATGGTCATGCTGTCTTATGTCCGCGCATTGCTGCAATCCGAGCACATCCGCTACGTGGGCCTTGACGAGCACATGAACATGATGGAGGGCAACATCGGGGCCATACCGCGGCGCCTGATGGTTGACGACGCCGACCTGCGGCGTGCGAGACAACTTCTGAGGGATGCAGGGCTGGGGCATGCCCTTACCCCCTGATCAGCGTCCTTTGGACGCAGCCGACCTGACCGACGACGCGTTCCTCGGCGGGCGCCTCCAGGTCCTGCAGCCCCGGAAGGGTTTCCGCGCCGGGCTCGATGCCGTGATGCTTGCCGCCGCCGTGCCTGCAAGGCCTCGCCAGTTCGCTTGCGACCTCGGCAGTGGCGTCGGCACGGCGGGCCTTTGTCTGGCCGCGAGGGTCGAGGGCGTTCATGTCATGGCGGTGGATATCGATGCCCCGATGCTCGAACTCGCAAGCCGCAACGCGGCACGCAACGGCAGGGCCGGGACCTTCGCCGTTATGGAGGCCGACCTCTCGGGGCGTGCGCGCAACCTGCCGCGACAGCACTTCCATCATGTCCTGACCAATCCCCCCTTCCATGACGAGGCCAGCGGCACCAGCGCGCCGGAGCGGCGAAAGGCAAACGCCAAGGAAATCGGCGCCGACGGTTTGCGCCACTGGCTGCGCCTCGCGCGCGCCATCACGCGCCCCGGCGGCACGGTAACGGCGATCCTTCCGCCCGGGCAATTGCCGGTCGCGCTCGAAGCCCTGTCCCCGCACGGTCGCGGTGTCACCGTGATTCCCCTCTGGCCGCGAGCCGGCGTCCCGGCAAAGAGGCTGGTGCTGACCGTGCGGACGAATGCAGCCGCCCCGCTTGTGATGGCGCCGGGCCTGCTCCTGCACGGCCCGGGTGGAAAGCCGACGCCGGAAGCCGAACAAATCTTGCGGCACGCAGGGCCGCTGTCTACATAACGCGCATGGTCAGGCAAATCCCAAGGAAGTTGTGGCACCTCGTCTCCGGCTCCGCGCCGCCGAGGGTATCCGTCCTGCGGCTGAGCGGTGCCATCGGCATCCGGACAGGCCTCAATCGCGGTCTCAGCCTCGCATCCGTCGCCGAACAACTCGACAAGCTGTTCGAGGATGACACGGCAGCGGCGGTGGCCATCATCATCAACTCGCCCGGCGGATCGCCGGTGCAGGCAGCCCTGATCCATGACCGCATCCGCAGGCTTGCGGCAGAGGCAGAGGTGCCGGTCCTTGCCTTCGCCGAGGACGTTGCTGCATCCGGCGGCTACATGCTGGCGCTCGCTGGCGACGAGATCTACGCACACGAGAATTCGATCGTCGGATCGATCGGCGTCGTCTCCGAAGGCTTTGGCTTCCACCAGATGATCGAGAAGCTCGGCATCGAGCGTCGCGTGCATACGGCCGGCGAACGCAAGGCCATGCTCGATCCCTTTCGTCCCGAGGACCCGCGTGATGCCGCGCATCTCGAGGCGCTGCAGCGCGAGGTGCACGAGAGCTTCAAGGCCCTCGTGCGCAGGCGACGCGAAGGCCGACTGAAGGGCGACGAGGCCGAGATGTTCTCGGGCATGTTCTGGACGGGTGCCACGGCTGCAAGTCTCGGCTTGATCGACGGCATGGGCGACCTGCGCTCGGTGTGCGAGCACAAGTTCGGCGAAAAGGTCGAGTTCCGGCTGGTCCAGCCCCGCAAGTCCTGGTTCAACCCCGAACGAAGCGGCATTTCCGCACCCGCCTTGCCGTTGCAATGGGCGGATGGCCTTCTCGGGACGCTTGAGGAGCGTGCGCTCTGGGCCCGGTATGGGCTATAAGGTTCCATGCTCTGGATTCTCGCACTCCTCGCCATCGGAACGGTGGCCTATCTTGCGATCAAGGGACGCATCATCCGCCTGCAGGAGGAATTCCAGGAGGAACTGCGCCGTGCGCGCAAGCGCCCGCAGTCAACCCTGCCGTCAGAGGACATGACGCGTTGCGACGTTTGCGGAACCTATTCCGCACCGTCGCAGAAGAAGGATTGCGGCAAGAAGGGCTGTCCCTACGCCAGGCCCGGGCTCGAATGAGCCGTCCGGACAGGACCTACAACCTCAACGGTGCCTTCAAGCCTCCCGCCCGCCGCAAGGCGGATCTTGCCGGGCCCGATTTCTTCCCGACGCCTGCGTGGGCCACCCGCGCGCTCGTCGACAACGAAGCCTTCGAAGGCCGCATCTGGGAATGCGCCTGCGGCGATGGCGAGATGGCGCGCGTGCTATCCGGCGCCGGCTACGACGTGCGCGCAACGGATCTTCATGCGCGCGGCTTTGGAACATCCGGCGTCGACTTCCTGCGCGCGAAGGGTGCCGTCGACAACATTGTCACGAACCCGCCTTACAACGTGGCCGAGGCTTTCGTGGCGCAGGGCCTGAAGCTCGCGCGCCGCAAGCTCGCGCTATTGCTGCGGCTTGCGTTCCTTGAAGGGGCAAACAGGGCGAACACCATCTTCCTGAGAACGCCGCCATCGCGCGTCTGGGTGTTCAGCGAGCGCATTACCTTCTACATGAAGGACGCCCCGCGCGCAGGCAGCGGCACAACCGCCTATGCCTGGTTTGTCTGGGACAAGGCGGCAAGCGGCCCGCCCGAGTTGCGCTGGCTCAGGCCCGGATACAAGTCAGGCCGCAGGGTCCCCGACGCCGCCCCGCAACGCAGGGGAAAGCGGGGCGTTTAGCATTTGGTTTGCGCCCCGCTGGCCCGGAGCCTAACTTGGGGCAACTCGCACTTGGATCAAGGCTTGCCATGACAATGACCCTCGACGGCCGAGAGGCGTCCACCCCGCTCGAGCGCGATGGGCTGAAATACCCGTTTCCCGCAAAGCCCGAGCCCGGCCGCACCATCGAGGTAGCGCCGGGCGTCTACTGGATACGCCTGCCGCTGCCCTTCCAGCTCAACCATATCAACGTCTGGGCCCTCGAGGACGGCGACGGCCTCGCGCTTGTCGACACAGGCATCAATGCGCCCGCGGTCCAGGAACTCTGGGAGCAGGTCTGGCAGTCGCTTGGCGGACGCAAGGTCACGCGCATCTTCGTCACCCATCTCCATCCCGACCACGTGGGCCTTGCCGGCTGGATCAGCGAGCGCTTCGGTGCGCCGCTGCTGATGTCGAGGACCGACTATCTCCTCTGCCGCACGCTGGTGATGGACACCGGACAGCCGGCACCGGAAGAGGGCGTTGCCTTCTATCGCGCGGCCGGCTGGTCCGAGGCCTCGCTTGACGTCTACCGAAAGCGCTTCGGCGGCTTCGGCTCGGGCGTCTACAAGCTGCCGCAGTCCTACATTCGCCTCGTCGAAGGGCAGGAGCATGTCATCGGCGGGCGCACCTGGCGCGTCGTCGTGGGCCGCGGCCACGCGCCCGAGCATGCCTGCCTTTGGTGCCCCGACATGACGCTCATGATCTCGGGCGACCAGATCCTGCCGCGCATCTCCTCGAACGTCAGCGTCTTCCCGACCGAGCCCGAGGCCAATCCGCTCGAGGAGTGGCTGGATTCATGCCGGCACCTGCGCAACACGATCCCGGACGACACGCTGATCCTGCCCGCGCACAACGAGCCCTTCTTCGGCGTGAAGCACCGCATGACGCGCCTGATCGACGACCACGAGGATGGCATGCGCAAGATCGTCGAGCTCTGCGCCGAACCGCGCAAGGCTGTTCAGGTCTTCCCGGCGCTCTTCCGGACCAAGATAACGGCAGGCAACTACGGCATGGCCACGGGCGAGAGCCTTGCCCACCTGAACTGCCTGCTCGCGCGCCGTCGCATCACGCGTCAGCGCGATGCAAGCGGCATTGACTGGTACAGCGCCGCCTGAGGCGCGGTCACCAGCGCCTGGTGTAGGTCACCACGCCTGCAAGGGCATTCGCCCCAGCCTCGCCACCGGCATTCTGCTGGTAGATCAGGCTGGCCTGCAGCATCGTGCTGGCCGTCAGCAGTGTTGTGTAGCCGAGCTCGTAATCCGTCTCCGGCGTGGCGCTCGCGAGTGAAACGTTCTCCTGCGCGTAGACGATGCCACGATCATCCGTAACGCCGTTCGAAGCGAGGATCGAAGCGCTGCCCGAGGTGATGTGCAGCGGCCGCGATACGGCGAGGCCAAGGCTGTCCCTGTCCGAGAAGATGCCGCGCCGCGCAATGGCCATGCCGTAGGCCTGCGACTCGATCGGCGAATAGGACTGCACGATGCTCCCGGCCACCGGCGAGGCATCGGTCTCGCCCATGCTCCAGGACGCCGACAGCGCGTAGCCGCCGCCAAGGTCGACCCGTGTCGACAAGCCCGCCGAGCGCGTCGAGGCCTCCGAGGTCAGTGCCAGCGCGCCGCTCTCGCGCGAGCCCAGCATGCTGTCTTCTTCGTCGGTCTGTCCGAGGCTGACGCCGACCATTGCCCACGGCGCAAGCTCCCAGCTCACCGCGGCGAGCATGCTCTTCGCCGAACGTGTCTGGCTTGTATCGTCTCGGATCATCGCCAGCTGCGCGTCACTGGCCATCACGGATGTGGGCAGGGCATCATCGCTCTCGGCCTCGAGCTGCGAATAGCCGACGGTCAGGACAGCGTCCCGGCCGAGCCGCAGCGAAGCCGCGCCCGTGTCTCCACCACCCGTCAGGGCAAGGAAGGGAGAGTTCAGGGCCGACGCCGAAAGGAACAGCCCGTCGAAGCGGGCATCCGCTGCAAGATCGAGTCGGTTCACAAGCCCCTCCAGCGTGGCGTTGTGGCCAAAGCTCACGCTCGTCATGTCCGAAAGGCGGGCCGTGATCACGACATCCGACAGCGTCTCGTCGCTTGCCGTCGCAAACCCGAGTGACATGACACCGTTTTCGGATGCATCAGCCACGAAACCGCGCGCCGCGTAGCCATCGCCCTCGAACGACACGAACTGCGACGCCCACGACGGCGTCGTCACGATGTGCTCGACGCTCATCGCCGACGGCGCGACGGCCTTCGAGAGGTCCGTTTTGTAGTCGCGCCCGTATTCATCAAAGAAAGTGACCGAGCGCAGCACGCTCGCATTCCTGACGCCCGCACCAAGCGGACCCGATATGGCCGAGCCCGACACATCCCCCGAACCCGTGAACGAGGACGTGGACAGGCCAGCCGTCGCGATGGTCTGGGCGCCTACCGGTGCGAGCGCCGCCTTGGCATTGACAAGGCCGCGGCCATAGACGGCATCGGTTCCGCGCGCGCCAAGGTCGGTGGCCGTCCGCAGCAGGATGTCCACGACCTGCCGGTTGGTCAGGTACGGAGCTGCCCCGATCACCAGCGCCGCCACGCCGGAAACATAGGGCGTGGCCATCGAGGTGCCGGACATCTGCGCATAGGTATTGTTGAGATAGGTGGAATTGATCCTCTCGCCGGGAGCGACAAGGAAGAAGTCCCTGAGGCAGCGCGTCACGCCGGCCGACGTCACGCACCCGCCGTTGCCCGGTGTCTGCGAGAAGGCCGAGATCTGGTTCGATGCATTGACCGAGCCAACGATGATCATGCTGCCCGCGATGCCGGAACGCGTCGCATATGCCGCCGGAAAACCAGGCGTCAGGCTGTTGCCGGAATTGCCCGCAGCAGCAACCAGCACGGCCGAGGCGCCGGCAGCCTGCAGTGGCGCAATCAGTTCCGGTGCGGCTGACTGTCCGCCGAGGCTCATGTTGATGACGCGCGCACCGCGCTGCGCCGCATGGCTGATGCCCTGCGCCACCGTGGTCGACGTGCCCGCGCCACTGGCATCAAGGACCTTCACGGGCAGCAGCAGGCTGCCCGGCGCGACGCCTGTCGTGCCGCGGCCGTTCGCCGCCGCACCGATGATCCCGGCAACATGCGTACCATGGCC
>JAGWXR010000063.1 GCA_018969785.1 Alphaproteobacteria bacterium | reverse complement strand
TTGGCCTTGTTGCGGATGAACGACGTGACCGTCGTGGACCAGAAGGGCTCGAGCGTCGTGTCCGCGTGCAGGAACAGGAGCCACGGTGCCCGTGCCTCCCGCGCACCCGCCGACAGCTGCGAGCCGCGCCCGCGGGGCGCGCGCATGACCTTCAGGCCCAGCGCGGCGGCCACGTCGACCGTGTCATCGCTTGACCCGCCATCGACCACGATGACTTCGACCCGCAGCACGTCGCGGATCTCGCCGATCGCCTGCACCGTTTCGCGGAGTGTCGATGCGGCGTTCAGCGTGGGGATCACGATGCTGAGTTCGGGCGGCCGTATATCCTTGTAGCTGGCGATCTCGCGCGCACTGCCCGGGGCCGTGCCGAAGGGAACGACAGAACCTTCAACTGCGCCTTGGCCACCGGCCACTGCGAACGCCTCACCCATCACGAATCACCCGGATGCCCGACTGAAAATAGCCCAAAGAAATCCCGAGTTTTGCGAGAAAGCCCGGCAAGTGTGACGAGGCCCGCTTGCCGTGTTCCCGTTGCTACAATAGATCAGCCGGGATCCTGAGAGAAAGGAATAAGATGAAGGCAAGATTGGGTTTTGTGCTGCTCGCGGCACTTGCACTGGCCGGCCTCGCGCAGGCCGCTCCCGACCCGCGCTATCTGGCCGAGGCCGAGACGGACGCGCCCAAGGCCGCCGACCATCCGCTGACCGGGCGCTACGAGGGCTCGTTCATCCTGGGCCAGACGGTAAAAGCCTTCGACGAACTCACGCTGCCCGCCGGCCCCGCGCAGGGCCAGTACTATGACAACAAGAAGAAGTTTACCAAGACCGTCACCGCGCAGGGCAAGGTCACGCGCACGGCCTATATCTCGCCCGTCGGGCGCTCCTCGCTCGAGGTCTTCCGCAACTACCGCAATGCGGTGGCGGCCAAGGGCTTCGAGCCCGTGTTCGAGTGCGCCGGCGAAGCCTGCGGCCCGTCGTTCTATTTCCTGATCTACCGTTGGGACAACCCGGCGTCCAAGCCCGTGGCCCAGACCTACAGCGGCATCCGCGGTCACCTGCTCAACGCCTTCGTTGACCAGGTCGTCGACCCGCGTTACGCGCTCTTCCGCAAGCCCGGGGCAGGCGGGGATGACTGGGTTGCGATCTATGCCGGCCTGAACCGCGGCGGCGGCTTCGGTTCCTACAGCCAGATCATGAGCGACCGTGTCGGTGTCCTCGTCCAGGTCGTCGAGGCCGGCGGCATGGAAAAGAAGATGGTGACCCTCAAGGCCGAAGAGATCACGAGCGACATCGCCAGGGACGGACGCGCGGTCTTCTACGGGATCCAGTTCGACTTCGACAAGGCAGACATCAAGCCCGAGTCCGAGCCGCAACTCGTCGAGATGGCAAAAGCCCTCAAGGCCGATCCGAAGCTGAAGGTCTTCATCGTCGGCCACACCGACAACCAGGGTAAGCTCGACTACAACACCGGCCTGTCGCAGCGCCGCGCCGAGGCGGTCGCCAGGGCGCTGGCGACAAGTCACGCCATCCCCGCTGCGCGGATGACGGCAAGGGGCCTCGCCTCGCTCGCCCCGGTCGCCACGAACCGGACCGAGGAAGGCCGCGCGAGGAACCGCCGCGTCGAGATGGTCGAGCAATAGGCGTCGGCCGAAGGCTTTGTTCACCATGAAAGGGGCGGCTTCCGGGCGGGGCCGCCCCTTTCATGTTGACTATTCTTCACTTCATACTATATAGATCACAATAGCTGCATGACGCAGCAATTTGGAGGAACCATGGCCGATCTCATCGGGGCACTGATTGCTATCCTGGTTTGGGTGCTGATCCTGCCCGTCATCCTTCTGGCGATCCTCCTCGGCCTCGCCGCCGCGGGCATTGGCCTTGCCATCGGCCTTGTTGCGACCGTGCTCACCCTCGTGATCAACCTGGCCTTTGCGCTCGCGCCCTTCATCCTGCTCTTCGGCCTGCTCTGGCTGATCTTCCGTCCCTCGCAGCAGAAGCCGGCTGCGTCTCACTGACGCCCGCGCGCGGCCCTGCCGCCGCGCGCATTGCATCGGCGGTCGATTTGTCCGAAGAGGGGGCCTTGCTTGGACAGGGCCCCCCGCATGAACTTCATGAGCGACAACACCGCCGGCGCCGCGCCCGCCGTCATCGACGCCATAGCGCGCGCCAATGACGGCCGCGAGGCAAGCTACGGCGCCGACCAGGTGTCCCGCCGCCTCGCCGCGCGCTTTTCCGACCTGTTCGAGAAGGACGTCATCGTCCACCCCGTCCTGACCGGCACCGCCGCCAACTCCCTGTCGATCGCCACCTTCTGTCCGTCCTGGGGCGCCGTGTTCTGTCATGCGGGCGCGCACATCCTGGTCGACGAATGCGGCGCGCCCGAATTCTTCTCCGGGGCCAAGCTTGTCCCGGTCGAGGGCGAGGGCGGCAAGCTCACGCCGCAGGGTTTGAAGGCGGCCCTCGGCCATTTCCAGCCGGGCTTCGTCCACCATGTGCAGCCGAAGATGGTATCCCTGACTGAGGCGACCGAACTCGGCACCACCTACAAGCCGGACGAGATCGCAGCGATCAGCGCGCTGGCACACGAAAGGGGAATGCGCGTGCACATGGACGGCGCACGGTTTGCCAACGCCGTCGCCGGCAGCGGCAAGTCGCCGGCCGAGCTGACCTGGAAGTCCGGTGTCGACGTGCTCTCCTTCGGCGCCACCAAGAACGGCGCACTCGCGGCCGAAGCCGTCATCTTCTTCAATCCCGCCGAGGCCGGTGACTTCGAGTACCGCCGCAAGCGCTCGGGTCATCTTGTCTCCAAGATGCGCTATGTCTCCGCGCAGCTCGACGCCATGCTCGACAACGGCCTCTGGCTGGCGCTTGCAGGCCAGGCCAACGACATGGCCCGCCGGCTCGAGGCAGGCCTGCGCGCCATTCCGGGCGTCGGGATCGCCCATCCAGTGGAAGCCAACGAGGTCTTCTTCACCCTGCCGGACCACGCGGCCCGCGGACGGCTAGAGAAGGAGGGCGCGCGCTTCTACGTCTGGTCCTCGAGCGAGGATCCCGTGCCGCTCATCCGCCTCGTCTGCGCCTTCTCGACCACCACAAGCGAGGTCGATGCCTTCCTCGCCGCCGTGCGCCGCACTCTGGGCGTGTAGCTGGTCAGGGGTGCAGTCGGGGATTGAGTCTGCGCAGCATCGATGCGATCCCGCGCCAGCCGTCAACGCACCCCCGGCACCACCCTTGCACTGTCACCACAGGAACGATCACAGCATCCGCCTGATGGTCACCGGCGAATACACAACATGCTGTGTCCTCTGCGCGCGTCGGCATTGCGGGGACAGGGCATGATTGACGGACGCGGCGTTCAGGTCTAGTTTTGCCACCATGGCCAGATTAGCAAGAGCAGTGGTGCCAGGCGCACCGCATCACGTGCTGCAACGGGGCAATCCCGGTCAGCGCATTTTCGCCACCGACCAGGATTACAAGGAATACCTTGAGCTTGTGACGGAAGGCTGTGCCAACGCCAAGGTCAGGATCCTCGCCTATTGCCTCCTGCCCAGGCAGGTTCAGCTCATCCTGGTCCCGAACTCGGCCGCGGCCCTGCGCCAGGCCTTGGGCGAAGCGCACCGGCGCTTCACCCGCGCGGTCAACCAGCGTCGCTCGCGTGATGGCGGCCTGTTCAGGGGCCGCTTCGCGTCCTTCCCGATGGACGGCGACTCGCTGGCCCTCTGCGCCCGCTATGTCGAAACAGCGCCAGCCCGCGCCAAGCCCGCCGCAAAGCCCCGCGAGTGGCGCTGGTCCAGTGCGCCAGCCCACCTGAAGGGCAAGAGCGACGGCGTCGTCGACGTCAAGCCCGTGCTTGATGCCGCGAAGAACTGGAAAGCCGCGCTCGACACCGCCTTCACGCCAGCCGAACTCAAGGCGATTGCCGCCAGCGAGCACACGGGCCGGCCCTTTGGTTCGCCCACCTTCGTGAAGTCTTTGGAAAAGAAGCTCGGCCGCACCCTGGCGCGCCAGCGCCCGGGCCCCAAGCCAGCCGCCGCGCCCAAGGCGAAGGCGAGGCGCAAGTAGCGCGCAACGCCCATCCCGGCACCAAATGAAAAACGGCCCCGTTCAGGGGCCGTTTGCATTCCAGCGTGTGCGGCCCGCCTACTGGGCTGCCCGGCGCATCATGACCTCGGGCGTGCGCGCCTTGATGAAGGCCGCCGCGCGCGTGATCGACACCTTGGATTCCGGGAGGTCCGGCATGCCCTGGAACAGGTGGGGCATGTTCTCGTAGACCTCGACGTTCACGTTCACATTGGCAGCCGCCGCGCGCTCACCGATGCGGCTGGCGTCGTCCTTGAGAACCTCGTGGCTGCCCGCGTGGATCATCAGGGGCGGCAGGCCGCGGAAGTCGCCATAAAGGGGCGAGGTGAACGGATCGGCCGGCGACGCACCCTTCAGGTAATGCCGCGCGCAGGTCGCAAGCAGCTCCCAGCTCAGCGTGTCGTCATTGCCCTTGTTCTTCAGCATCGACCAGCCCGACATCGTCAGGTCGGCCCAGGGCGAGAAGCACACGGCCGCCGCGGGCAGGGGCAGGCCGGCATTGCGCAGCGCCAGCAGCGTCGACAGCGCAAGCCCGCCGCCAGAGCCATCGCCCGCGAAGATGATGTTGTTCGGCGTGACCCCTTGCGTCAGCAGCCAGCGATAGGCATCCGCGGCGTCTCGCAAGGCGGCCGGATAAGGGAACTCCGGCGCAAGTCGATACTGCGGGACCAGTGCCCGCGCGCTCGCCGCATGGGCGAGGCGTGCAACCAGTGGTCGGTGCGATTCGGGCGATCCGGCAATGAAGCCGCCGCCATGGAAGTAGAGGATCACCCGGCGTCCGCCCGAGGCAGACTCCGGCACCACCCATTCGCCTCGAAGGGCGCTGATGAGCACAGGGTGTGCCTCGACATCCTTGATCGGCGGGCCAAAGCCAACCCAGAATTGTCTTACATAGTCTCGCAACTCTTCAATGGTTGCGGACGGATCGAACGCAGCCTGCCGGCGAACCAGCGCAGGGCGACGACTATTGTTACGCGGCCAATTCATCATATGGAGCTGCCCCGAACAGCGTTTCGAAACTGCCCCCCCATATGCACGCCCACCATCCCCAAACAGCAAACATGCATTGACTCGATCCTACATGACGGTATCCGCTTTGAGAATCACTTTTTCCTCAGGCGAGCAAAAAATCGACGCACCCATCGCGTCATGCGGCCAGGTTTGGCCCGCCAATGTTCCGTATGCCACGCATCGGCGACACCCACGCTTACTTCTGATTGGTATGCGCGACCGGCCCGGCCGGGTCGGCAGGGGATGCAGCAACCCACCCCCTTGTTTTCGACACCACCGCCGACGGTTCTGGGATAGGAAACACCCCGCAGGCCGCAGCATGGTTTCCGCCCTGGCACCGGGGCAGGGTCCGCCAGGCGGTGGGCAGCAAGGGTCGGGCAAGGAGCAGGCATCATGACGGTCAGGAACCTCGGCGCATTCTTCACACCCGCTGCCGTGGCAGTCATCGGCGCCAGCCGCCGCGAGCAGGCCGTCGGGTCGGTGGTCGCGCGCAACGTGCTGACCCACGGCTTCGGGGGACATGTTGAACTGGTGAACCCCCATGGCGGCGAGCTGTTCGGACGGCCGGTGGCAGCCTCCATCGCCGCGCTCAGCCGGACCCCAGATCTGGCGATCATCGCCACCCCCGCCCCGGGCGTACCCGCCATCATCGACGAACTGGGCCGGCGCGGCACGCGGGCCGCGGTCGTCATCACGGCAGGCTTTTCGGAACGCGGCGAGGAGGGCGCTGCCCTCCAGCAGCAGATGCTCGAGGCCGCCCGTCCCCATGGCCTGCGCATCGTGGGCCCCAACTGCATCGGCGTCCTCGCCCCGGCTTCAGGCCTGAATGCAAGCTTCGCCCATCGCATGGCGCTGAAGGGAGGCACCGCCTTCCTCACCCAGTCCGGGGCCATGCTCACCTCCGTACTCGACTGGGCGAGCGCCCGCGGCATCGGTTTCTCCACCCTGATGTCCCTGGGCGGCATGGCGGATGTCGATTTCGGCGACATGCTCGACTATCTCGCCAACGACCCGGCGACCACGGCCGTCCTTCTCTACGTCGAGAGCATCACCAACGCCCGCAAGTTCATGTCCGCAGCCCGCCGCTGCGCCCGCCAGAAGCCTGTCATCGTGGTCAAGTCCGGACGCCACGGCGAAGGCGCCGCGGCTGCACGTTCACACACCGGCGCGCTCGCTGGCTCCGATGCCGTGGCCGATGCCGCCTTCCGGCGCGCAGGCCTGCTGCGGGTCCGCTCGATCGACGATCTCTTCGGCGCGCTGGAGGCGCTCTCCGCGGCGCAGGAACCCGCCGGAAACCGCCTCGCGATTCTCACCAATGGCGGCGGCGCCGGGGTGCTGGCCACCGATCACCTCATCGACGAGGGTGGGCGGCTGGCGCACCTGTCCCCCGGCACGATCACCGGGCTCGACGCTGTCATGCCCTCGAACTGGAGCCACGCGAACCCCGCCGACATCATCGGCGATGCCGACGCCGCCCGCTATGCAGCCGCCACCCGGGCGCTGCTCGACGATCCGGGCGTCGACGCGCTGCTCGTACTGAACTGTCCCGTCGCCGTCGCGAGCTCCACCGATGCCGCCGCAGCCGTCGCCGGCGTTGTCGCAACCGCCCGCGCCGACGGCAACCGCAAGCCCGTCTACGCGGCCTGGCTCGGCGAGCAATCCGTGCGCGATGCACGCAAGCACCTCGACGAGGCCGGCCTTCCAGTCTTCCCCACACCAGAGGCGGCGGTAACGGCCTTCATGCACCAGGTCCGCCGGCAGGAACTGCAGGACCTGCTCATGCAGGTACCCGGCGCACATGACAGGGTCGAGGCCGGCGACAGGCAGGCAGCCGAGGCGATCGTGCGCGCCGTCCTCGCCGAGGGCAGGGAGTGGCTGAACCCGCTTGAGGCCACGGCGCTGTTGCGCAACTACGGCATTCCCGTGGTCGACCTGCGCGTGGCCGCGACCCCGGAGGAGGCCCAGAAGCTGGCGACCCAGATGGGCTTCCCCGTCGCGCTCAAGATCATGTCGCCGGATGTGCTTCACAAGTCGGATGTCGGCGCCGTCGTGCTGAACCTGCGCGATGGTCCCGCTGTAGCGCGCGCGGCCGCAACCATGCTCCTGCGGCTGGCCGAACTGCAGCCCGGTGCGCGGATCGAAGGCTTCATGGTCCAGCCCATGGCATCAAGGCCCGGCGCCCACGAACTGATCGTCGGCCTGTCCGAGGACCCGCTCTTCGGCCCGGTACTGATGTTTGGCCAGGGCGGCACGGCCGTCGAAGTCGTCAGGGACCAGGCGCTGGCCTTGCCGCCGCTCGATGCAGCGCTGGCCCGTGACCTCGTTGCCCGCACCCGCGTGGCAAGCCTGCTGCGCGGCTACCGCGACCGTCCGCCGGCGAACATGGACGCGATCCTGCGCACGATCCTGGCCGTGCAGGCCATGGCCGTCGACCTTCCGGCCCTGAAGGAGCTCGACATCAACCCCCTCTGGGCCAACGAGCAGGGCGTGCTGGCCCTCGATGCACGCATGCGCGTGGCACCCGAGCCGCGTGCCGGCACGCAGCGCTTCGCCGTGCGACCGTATCCGGCCGAACTGACCCGCCACATCACGGACCGCGAGGGCAAGCCCTATCTCATGCGCCCGATCAGGCCGGACGACGCGCCCGCCCTGAAGGCCGCCATTGCCGGCAGCAACCCGGATGACATCCGCATGCGTTTTTTCCAGGCCCTCAACCAGTTGCCCGACCCGCTCGCGCGCCGCCTGACACAGATCGACTATGACCGCGAGATGGCTTTCGTGGTGATCGACGAGGCCGCCGCCGAGGGTGTCGGTGTCGTGCGCCTTTCGCTCGACCCCGACCGGCAGCGCGGCGAATACGCGATCATCGTGCGCGCCGACCGCCAGGGGACGGGGCTTGGCTATCGCATGATGCAGGAGATCATCGCCCATGCGCGCGCGGTCGGCGCAAGGCAGATCTTCGGTGATGTCCTCTCGGAGAACCGCGCCATGCTCGACATGGCCAGCGAACTGGGCTTCAGGCCCACAGGCACGCCCGAGCCGGGCGTCATTGAAGTGACGCTGGACATCCAGCCGCAATGAAAAAAACGGCGCCGGAGGGGGATCCGGCGCCGCAGGGCAAAGGGGCATGCCCGGCCAGGACTGCCTTAGGCAGCGCTGGCTACCTTGGCTTCGACGACCTTGGCCTGCGAGGGCGAAGTCGCCGAGATCGAGATCTTGCGGGCGCGCTTTTCTTCGGGAACCACGCGTACGATCTCGATGTGCAAGAGGCCGTGCTCAAGGCGCGCACCGCGCACCTCCATGTGGTCGGCAAGCTGGAAGCGGCGCTCGAATGCCCGGCCAGCGATCCCCTGGTAGAGGAACTGGCCCTTCTGCTCTTCGGCCACGCGACGGCCCGTGACGGTCAGCACGCCTTCCTTGACCTCGATCGACAGGTCGCTCTCGCCGAAGCCGGCGACAGCCATCGTGATCCGGTAGTCATTGTCGGCAAGCTGCTCGATGTTGTAGGGCGGGTAGCTGTTCGTTCCCGCGTCGACCTGCGCAACGCTCTCAAGCAGGTTTGCAAGGCGGTCAAAGCCGACGGTCGAACGATAAAGCGGCGAAAAATCAAATCCACGCATGGTGTTTCATCCTTTCAAGCGATGAGTGTGGAAACCCTCCGGGATGGCAGGATTTCCGGTCCAATTGCCCGTCGTGGGAAGCCCTTGAAGGCGCTTTCCTCAGGCCAGACCGACATGGGGATCAGCCCGCGCGCCGTCAAGGGGAGGGGGGGCGCAGGGGCCCTGTGTTAACCTGTGTGCAACGCGATTCTCCGGCCGCGAGGCGGCAACGCCCCGGGCGCGCCACGCACACCCACCAAAGCGAGTTTGACCGATGCCTGAGGTCCCCCATTCGACACCGCCACGGCTTCCCGGACTGGGCTCCCCGATGCAGGCGCGCAGCACCGGCACATGGTCCTACCCGGTCAACCCTTTCGACCTGCAGCGCCAGCTCGAGCAGGGCATGGAGCACCACCGGGCCGGACGCTTGGATGAAGCCGAGCGGATCTACACGGCAATCCTCGCCAAGGTCCCCGGCCAGCCCGATGCGCTCAATCTGCTTGGTGTCATCGCCATGGAGGCGGGCAACCACGAGGCCGCCTTCGAGCTTCTCGGCCGGGCAATGGCGGCGCGCCCCAAGGATCCCGTGATCCTGAACAATTTTGGCAACGCGCTTTCCCTCGTACGCCGTCACGAGGAAGCCATCGAGCACCTCGAGCGCGCCCTCGCGATCAACCCTGCGATGGCGGACTCGTGGCTGAACCTGGGGCGGACGCTGAACATGACAGGGCAGGGAGAGCGCGCAATCGGCTGCTTTGCCGAACTTCTCCGCCTCAAACCCGATTCACTCGGCGCGAGGGCCGGACGCGCCCGCGCGCTCCTCAGCCTCGGGCGCACGGCCGAAGCCGAGCAGGCCTCGCGCGAACTGATCGCCGCAGCCCCCGAGGCTGCCGGCGGCTATGTCAGCCTCTCCAACGCCCGCAAGTTCAAGCAGGCAGACCCCGAGATCGCAGAAGTCGAACGCATGATCGAAAGCCGCTCGACGGCCTCGCGCGAAATCAGGGGGCTCTGCTTTGCCGCAGCCAAGATGTGCGATGACGTCGGCCGCTATGCCGAGGCCTTCGCCTATTTCGACCGGGCCAACCGGGCAGCAGGCGGAACCTGTGACCGCCAGCAGCTCGAGCAGTCCTACGCAGACCTCAAGCGCACCTACACGAAGGCCTTCTTCGAGGCGCGGAAGGGGCAGGGCGTCGACAGCGAGCGCCCCGTCTTCATCGTGGGCATGCCGCGGTCGGGGACAACCCTGACCGAGACCATCATCGGGGCCCACCCGCTGGCCTTTGCAGCAGGCGAACTCGAGACCATCAAGCGCTGCGAGCGCGAGATGGGCGCGCTGGTCGCCAGGGACGAGGGCATCCAGAGGAATGCGCAGCACCTCTCATGGTTCGGCGTCGAGGTCCTCGCCCGGCGCTATCTGGACACGATCGATCGCAAGGCGCGCAACAGCAGCGCCGTCCGCGTCACCGACAAGATGCCCCACAATTTCCAGGCCGTAGGCTTCCTTGCGCTCCTGTTCCCCCGGGCGCGCATCATCCATGTGCGGCGCAATCCCATGGATACGTGCCTGTCGATCTGGCAGCAGAACTTCAATGACTCCCACAGCTACGCGCGCAACCTCGAGGACCTCGGACACCATTACGCGCAGTATCTCGGGCTCATGCAGCACTGGCGCGAGGTCCTGCCCGGGCGCATGCTCGAGATCGACTACGAGGACCTCGTTGCAAACCAGGAAGGGGCCTCCCGCCGCCTGATCGACCACGTTGGCTTGCCCTGGGACGAAGCCTGCCTGCGCCCGCAGGACGTGCAGCGCACCGTCCTGACGGCAAGCGTCTGGCAGGTACGCCAGCCCGTCTATCGCAAGTCCGCCGGACGCTGGAAGAACTACGGCGATCTCTTGCGCCCGTTGCGGGACACCTTGGCCAGTTTCGGCTGCGTGGTGGACTGAGGCGGTCCCCCTGTCCCCCGGCCGGAAGCCCCCGGATTCCCCGAAGGAAAGCGGGTAATTGCCCATTCCGCTTTGACGAGCGCCGCGACACCCACTATGAGTCCGCGCGTTCCAACCGCTCCAACCGAAGGGATTGACCGATGAGCGACGAAATCAAGAACATTGCCGAGCAGATGGGCAAGGCGATTGGCGGCAACAGCGGCCTGAACTCGACCCTGAAGTTCGACTTCGAGGGCCAGGGCAACATCTACATCGACGGCAAGGCGACCCCGAACACGGTCTCCACGGAAAACAAGCCGGCGGACTGCACGATCACGGTGTCGCTCGACAACTTCAAGAAGATGGTTGCCCGCGAACTCGACGGCACGACCGCCTTCATGCAGGGCAAGCTCAAGGTCGCCGGCGACATGAGCGTTGCAATGAAGCTCGGCCCGATCCTCGCGAAGGCGGCGGGCTGAACAGCTGATGGCCCAGCACGGGCCAGACCTTCCGGACCTGGTTGAACTGCCGGGTTTCACGGCTCCACAAGGTGCCGTCGTCGAGTGGCTGAAGCTCGACGGCGGCATTCGCTTGCGTACGGCACGCTGGGTGCTGCCGGACGACCAGACGCAGGGCACGGTCCTGCTCCTGAACGGGCGCACGGAATTCATCGAGAAATACTTCGAGGTTATCTCCGAACTGCTGCAGC
>JAGWXR010000206.1 GCA_018969785.1 Alphaproteobacteria bacterium | reverse complement strand
ATCGCGCAGGTCGCAGCGGATGAAGCTTGTGCCCGTTGCAGCCGCGAGCGCCCTGCCCGCGGCTTCGTCGACATCGAGGAATCCCACGCGCGCGCCCTGCGCTGCAAAATGCTCGACGATCGATGCACCGATGCCGGTGGCGCCGCCCGTGACGATGACGGCCTCGCCCTTCAGCGAGGGATAGTGTGCAAAGCCGGGCGTTGCTGTTCCCGCGGAAGCGTTGCTCATCGGCGCCTTTGTCCTCAGTCAGATTGCGAATGTGGCGGGCGCCACTTTCGTTGATGTTGCGGCGTTTGTCACCTCAGGCGCCGGGACGCAGTCAGCGGCTGCGAATGACCGCCTGGGGCCTCAGCCCGCCCAGCCAGTAGGAAAGTTCCGCCGGATGCTCGATGGGCCAGATGGCAAGGTCGGCGCGCTTGCCCGCCTCGAGGGTGCCGCGATCGGTGTCGAGGCCCAGTGCGCGGGCGGCATTGACGGTGACGCCTTTGAGGATTTCTTCCGGCGTCATGCGGAACAGCGTTGCCGCCATCGCCATGGCGCCCAACAGGGACACCATCGGGGCCGTTCCCGGGTTGCAGTCCGACGCTACGGCCATTGGCACCCCATGCCGGCGGAGAAGATCGATCGGCGGGAGGCGTGTCTCGCGCAGGCAGAAGAAGGCGGCGGGCAGCATGACAGCCACTGTTCCTGCCTTCGCCATGGCCAGCACGCCGTTTTCGTTCGTGTATTCGAGGTGATCTGCCGACAGCGCGCCAAAGCGGGCCGCGAGGGCTGCGCCGCTGGTGTCGGATAGTTGATCGGCGTGCAACTTCACCTTGAGGCCAGCCTTGTTCGCTGCAGCGAAGAAGGTCTCGGTCTCGGAGGGGGTAAAGGCTATTCCCTCGCAGAAGGCATCGACGGCGGTAGCAAGCTTCTCCTGCGCCACCTGCCTGAGGACGGGGCCAGCCATCTCGGCAATGAAGGCGGCGCGATCGACGCCGGGCGGCAGGGCATGAAGCCCCAGAAAGGTCGGCACGATCGACAGGTTCGCCGCCGTGCCAGCAGCATGCGCGGTTCGCAGCAGGCGCAGCTCGGCTTCGGCGTCGAGGCCATAGCCAGACTTGATCTCGACCGTTGTCACGCCCTCCCCCGCCAGAACTTCAAGCCGACGGCGCGTTGCATCGAGAAGGCCCGTATCCGTGGCTGCACGCGTGGCGCGCACCGTCGACATGATGCCGCCGCCGGCGCGGGCGATTTCCTCGTAGGTCCGCCCCTGCAGGCGCATCTCGAATTCCGCCGCGCGGTTGCCGGCGAAGACGAGGTGCGTGTGGCAGTCGATCAGCCCCGGCGTGATCCAGGCCTTGCGTGCATCATGTACCTCGTGGGCGATGTCCGCCATCCTTCCCGGCAGATCGCGCATCGGGCCGGCATAGGTGATGCGTCCCTCGTGGACGGCGATTGCCGCGTCCTCGATGGTGCCATAGGGGACTTCTCCCACCATGGTGGCGAGGCGCGCGTTGATCCAGAGCTGGTTCCACTTCATGCCGGCATTCTGCCATGGGAGACGTGTGGCCGGGAATGCTCTTTTGTCCGGATTGCTCGCACCATCGATCACGCCGCGACACCATGACCAAAGGGTGTGGCGCATGGCTGGCTGATGGGTGCGCAGCCATTCCCCCCCTTACTCTTCGTGTCATTGTGGCTTGGTGTGAGGCTGCGGCTCCGGTGCGCACTTTCGAATTCCTCTCACGCGAAGACACCATGACACAAAGGGTGCGGCGCCTCGCCCGCTGATGGGTGCGGAGTCATTCTACCCCTT
>JAGWXR010000062.1 GCA_018969785.1 Alphaproteobacteria bacterium | reverse complement strand
GAGTGGGTCCTGGACAAGCTGCATGTCAGCCTTGACGCGTTCCGTATCGCGGGCGGGTTGCTGCTCTTCATCATCGCGCTCGACATGCTGTTCGAGACGCGCAAGCAGCGGCGCGAGGCGCGCAACGAAAAACTTCTGGAGGAGCAGCGCGCGCATCCGGGCTCGCACGAGGATATCTCGGTCTTCCCGCTGGCCATTCCGCTGATCGCCGGGCCCGGGTCGATCGCCTCGATCATGCTGCTGTTTTCCAAGCATGGTGATCTCGATGCCCGCGTGGCAGTGCTGGCGGGGGCCAGCGTGAACCTGATCGCGACGCTTGTCGTCTTCCTCGTGGCGGCGCGCATCAGCAACATCATGAGCGAGACGCTGGCTGTCATCGTCACCAAGGTGTTCGGCATCATCCTGGCGGCGCTGGCCGCGCAGTTCACGATCGACGGCATCAAGAGCGCGTTCAACCTTTAGCTTGCGTTGCCGATATAATTCCTGGTCATGATCACCCTTCATTGTCATCCCGGACGCGCGCGTAGCGCGTGATCCGGGATGACGGAAATCGCGAGCGAGTTATTCAGAAGCGGTCGAGGCTGTAGTCGGCCAGCGGCAGGGCGGGCGGTCCGCCGGCGATCATGTCGGCGACAAGGCGCGCGGTGCCCATGCAGGTGGTCCAGCCGATATGGCCGTGGCCCGTGTTGAGCCACAGGTTGCGGTACAGGGTGGGGCTCGCCGTCGGCACGCCGTCGGCGCTCATGGGCCTCAGGCCGGTCCAGGGCGTGATGTCTTGCGGCGAGACGGTCTCGGCGAGGCGCGGGTAGATGCGGGCCAGCAGCGACATCAGATAGTCGATGCGCGGCTGGCGGATCGTGGTGTCGAGGCCCGCGAATTCAGCCGTGCCGGCAATGCGCACGCGCTTGCCGTCAATGGGCGTGACGGCGGCATGGACACTGTTGTCGGACAGGGGCATGGCGGGTGCGTGCGGATTGCCCGGGCAGTGGAGCGTGAGAGAGTATCCCTTCGCGGGGCGCACCGGGACCCGCAGGCCGATCGCGTCGCCGAGTGGCGCGCTGTAGCTTCCGGCGGCCAGGACATAGGCATCCGCCTCGATCAGGCCCTCGCGGGTTTCAATTCCGGTGATGCGGCCGGGCGCTGTTGCGAGCGCAGCGATGTCCGTGTTGAAGGCGAAACGGACACCCCGGCCCGACAGCCTGTCGACGAGGGCCGTGCAGAAGGCGTGGGCATCGCCACGCTCGTCATCGGCGAAATGCACGCTGCCCTCGATGGCGCCGGCCACGGGGGCCAGGGCCGGTTCGCGGGCGAGGGTTTCGTCGCGGTCGAGAACGCGGAAGGAAACGCCCAACGGCTCCACGTGATGGGCCGCCTCCTTTGAGAGGGCAAAGGCCTTGGGTGTGCGGCTCACCGACAGGACGCCTGTCTTCTTCCAGCAGAACGCGATGTCGAGGTCGGCGCGCAGCGCGTCCATCTCGCTGCGGGCGAGCAGGGCCAAACGCAGGTTCTTCAGCGTGTTGACCTTGTGGCGGGCGGGCGATGATTCGGCAAGGAAGCGCAGGCCCCAGAAGGCAAGCGCCGGCAGTTGGCCGAGGTGCAGCAGCATCGGCGCGTTATCGCGTCCCAGCCAGCGCAGGAGGTCGAGCGCCACGCCGGGCTCGTTCCAGGGGGCCACGAGGCTCGGATGCATGAGGGCGGCGTTGCCGAAGCTGGTCTCGAGGCCTGGGCCCTCGCGCCTGTCCACGACCGTCACCCGCACGCCCCGCCGCTCGAGGGCGTAGGCGGTGGTCAGTCCGGCGAGGCCTGCTCCGATGATGGCGACGTGCATGCAATGGTTCCCTGGCCCGGAGGTCTAGCGGGAAATTGATGCCTTTGCGAGAGGCGTTGCGCGTTTGGTCGCGGTATGCTGTGACGGCTTGTCCCTCGACGGGGCCGTGGATCGGTTCAATCCTGCCTGTCGTGCCCGAAGGAGGTTTGCGATGCGTCGCTTCTGGTTCCAGTTGCACAAGTGGACGGCCCTGATTGTGGGCCTGCAGGTGCTGGCGTGGATTGTTTCCGGCCTCTACATGACGTTCGTTCCGATCGAGACCGTCCGCAGCGAGCACAATATCCGGAAGGCCGAGCCGCACGATCTGCGCGCGACGCCGGTCAAGGGGCTGCCGGTTGATGCCGTCAAGGCGCTGGGTGGACCTGTCACGCGGCTTGAGCTTGCCGAAGTGGATGGACGCCTGTCGTGGCGGGCCGATATCTCGGGCAAGCCGGCGGCACTGATCGATGATGCGAGCGGGCAGGTGATCTCGCCGCTTGGCGAGGAAGCCGCGCGTCGCATTGCCCAGGCGGACTTTGCCGGCGAGGGACGCATCGTGGCGGCGCGCCTGATCGATGCCGATCCGCCAATCGAGTTCCGCGGCGACCTGCCGGTGTGGCAGGTGTCGTTTGATGATGGCGCGAGCACGAATGTCTATGTGTCGCCAGCCAGCGGCAAGGTGGTGGCGCGGCGGTCGTCGACGTGGCGCGTCTATGACTTCCTCTGGTCGCTGCACATCATGGATTATCGCGATCGCGAGAACTTCAACAACTGGCTCGTGGTCATCGCCGCTGCGGTGGCGCTCGCGCTGACGGTCAGCGGGTTCGTGATCCTGGCCTATCGGTTCCTGCTGGCGCGGTAGGTTGGGGAGGGCCCCCATCCGTCACGCTGCTGGCGCAGCGCGCCACCTTCCCCCGCGTTCCGCGGGAGAAGGGCTATTTCGCTCAGCATTATCACCAACCTTTTTGCCCTTCCCTCGCGGAACGCGGGGGAAGGTGGCAGACGCCGCCGGGAGGCGGCGGCTGACGGATGGGGGCCGCTCCCTCATCGCCATTCGCTTTGGTGGCCTTCGCCCCGGTGGTGAGATGTGCGATGCTGGTGGCCTGCTTCACGAGGCCCGCCATGCGCAAGATCCCCGTCACCGTCTATGACCTCGAAACCGTGCCCGACCTTGGGGCGGTGGCGCGCATCCATGGGCTGGAGGGGCGACCGGAGGCAGAGGTGCTGGCGGCGCTGGGGGATGGGTTTCCAAAACCGATGCTGCATTCGATTGCCTGCATCGGGGCGCTGAATGCGGCCTTCGTGGAGGGCCACTGGCAGGTGACGTCGCTGGGGGCGCCGCATGTCGGGCAGCGCAGCGAGGGCGAGCTGATTGCCGGCTTCATCGGCATGATCAACAAGGACACGCCCACGCTTGTCAGCTTCAACGGCAGCGGGTTCGACCTGCCGGTCCTGCGCTACCGGGCGATGGTGCACGGGGTGGCGGCGCCGGGGCTCTTGCGGCGGAACTACTTCTATCGTTTCGGGGACAGTTCGGTCGACCTGTGCGATGTGCTGTCGTCCTATGGGGCGAGCACGAAGGTCAAGCTTGACGAGCTTGCGCGCACGCTTGGCATTCCGGGCAAGCCGGACGGGATGGAAGGCTCGCAGGTGGCAAAGCATGTCCGCGAGGGTCGCATTGCCGAGGTTGCGGCCTATTGCGAGAGCGATGTGGTCATCACCTATCGCATCTGGCTCAGGTACGAGGTGTTCCGGGGCGAGCTGTCGCCCGAGGCGATGGCGCAGAGCGAGGCACATCTCGAGGCGCTGCTGGAGCGGCGGCGGACGCGCGCCTGAATACGGGGACAGTTCACGAAAGCCTTCACGGCGCCGTCTGCGTCAATTCATTGGCAAGGTACATGCCCGGGCTACCCCGAAAGGGGTGTGACACAGATGTTCGTATATTGTTCTTGCTATCGGTGCGCCGCGTCACATATAAGAACAAGGGGCGAACATTCGCCCTTGTCCCCACCACTCAAGGAATATGTTCCAGATGATGCAGAACCACGAAACACATGACGAAAGTGTATCTCGTGTAACAGCGGCCTCAACGAATTCAGAGGCTTCGATGGTAAACAGGAACCTGCCGGGCCAGCCGGCCGAGCGGCGTTCCTGCCTGGCGCCGCGCAGCGCGGAGGGCGATGACCTCTTCTTCGAGGTGCTGTCGCTCGGCTATCCGGTCAGCGATGCAGCCGACAGGGCCTGCTACAGCCGGACGCTGGTCTATCGCTGGCGCCGGCAGGACCGCGACTTTGCGGCGCGCTGGCGCGAGGCGCTGCTGGTGTCGCTCGACACGGCGCGGGAAGAGGCGATGCGCCGGGTCTTCGACGGGGTCGAGGAGCCCGTGTTCCAGAAGGGCGCCATCGTGGGAACGCGGCGGAAATTCTCGGAGCGGCTGCTGATCGAATGGCTCAAGCACGGACGGCGCTGGATCACGATCTCCGAATGAGGCCGCACCACAGGATTGCGTTAACCATGACCGGAGGTGCTTAACGGCCTGCCAAGGCGGACATGCTTTACTTGGCCGCTGAAACCGGCAGCATGCTGCCGCAACACAAGCGAAACCCCGCGTGGCTGACCGTCCTGTCGAGATCGACCTGAATGCGCCTGTCCAGATCGCGGACGTCCCGCGCGTGGCCAGTGCCGTCTGGCGCTGGTGGACGGGAGAACTCCAGGCGCTGCTGCCGCTGAGCCTGCAGCGCGCGGTGCCGCGGCCACCGGCGGCGACCCTGCTTCATGCCGACGACGGCGCATGGCGCTTTGCCGATGGCAGCGGCCAGCGCGCGGGCTTCAGCGTCGATCCGGGTCTTGCCGACAAGGATCTTGCGCGCGAGATCCTCTCGGCATCGGACGGGCTCAGCCTGAAGCGGCTGGCGGTGGTGCTGCCGGCGGCGCGCGGGCTGCGGCGGCGGATCGAGCTGCCGCTGGTGGCCGAACGCCAGATCCTTCCGGCCGTGGCGCTGCAGGTCGACCGGCTCACGCCGTTCAAGCCCGAGACGGTGCGGCTGGCGGTGCGGATGGTCGAGCGCGATGCGGTCGAGGGCAAGCTTATCGTCGATTGCGTGTTCGTGCCGCGTGCGGTGAGCGATGCGCTCGAGCAGCGGCTTGGCGGCCTTGGCTTTGCCATCGAGCGGTTCGACATTGCGGGCGAGGACGGTCAGCCGGAGGGCTTCAGCCTGGTTGCGCCCGAGGCCCTGCCGGTGGAGCAGGCCCGTCCCTGGGGCAAGCTTGCGCTGGTGGCGATTGCGGCGGGCGCGTGGTTCCTCGCGGGTGTCATGGTCGAGAGTGCGCGCGAGCAGGAGATCGCCGCGTGGCAGGCGCGTGTCGATGAATTGAGGCCGCTGGCGGCGCGCAGCATCGCCTTGCGGGCGCGCCTTGAGGGCCTTGCGAAGCCCGCAGCGCTGGCTTCGGGCCACAGGGGTGATGCGGTTCTTGCGGTGCTGGCCGAGCTGACGCGCATCCTGCCGGATACGGCGCGGCTGACCGAGTTCGACCAGGAGGGCGGGCGCGTGCGGATCGCGGGTGTGGCGCAGGATGCGGCCGGCCTGATCGGGTTGCTCGAGGCGTCGCCGCGGTTCCGGGACGTGCGGTTCCTCTCGCAGGTGATGCGGGTTGCCGAGACGGAGACGGACCGGTTCGAGATCGGGATTGCGCTTGAGGCGGGGACACCATGAAGCTTGTCCTGTCCGCGCAACGGCAACGGGTGCTCGCGCTGGTTCTGCTGGCGGGCGTGCTGCTGCTGGCGGTGCAGCTGGTGCTCTGGCCGTTCTGGGAGGCCGCACAACAGCACGGGCAGCGCGTCCAGCGCGTCGCGCTCCTCCGGCGGCAGGTGCAGGCCATGGAGGGCCTGGTCGGGGCGCGTCCGGCCTTCGAGGCGGCGGTGGCGAAGCTTGCAGGCAATGCCGAGCTGCAGGCGCTTACGCTGTCGGGTGACAGTGCGGCCATTGGCGGGGCTCAGTTACAGGGACAGCTTACGCAGATCCTGACCGCGGCGCCGGCGTCGGTGACCAGCGCGCAGTTGCTACCCGAGGAAACGGCAGGCGGGCTTGCGCTGGTGCGCATGCAGATGGCGGCCGAGACGGACATGCGCGGGCTCGTGTCGGCGCTGCACGCCATTGGCGGGGCGCGACCGCTTTTGGCCATTGACCGGATTGCGGTCAGAGACCCGGACGGGGTCTTTGCGATGAAGCCCGAGAAGGTGCTGTCGAACCGGCTGACGGTCGAGATGGTGGTCTCGGCCCGGATGCGTGCGCCATGAGGCTGTTCACCGCCGAGGGCGCCTTCGGGCGCATCATGGGATGGATCACGGGTCTCGCGGTGCTTGCCGGCTGCCTGAGCTTCCTGCCGTCGCCCTTCGGTCTTGCCGGTGCGCTATCGCCGCCACCGGTGCCGGTGGTGCGGGACATCGGGCCGGTGAAGCTTGCGCCGATGCCGGCGCTTGAGACCTATGCGCCGCTGCTTGCGCGACCGCTCTTCAACCCCGCGCGCACGCCTGATCCGGTGGTGGCGCCGGTTGCCGGTCCGGCGGCCACGCCGCTGGCACAGGCGCTGGGCGAACTCTCGCAGTACCGCGTGGTCGGGATTGCCGGTGACAGCCAGACCCGCATCGCGCTGGTGCGCAAGGGAGAGGGTGCGGTGATGACGCTCAGACCCGGGGACAGCTTGGATGGCTGGACGGTAAAGGCCATTGACGGACGTGGCGTCTCAATCAGTGGTGGTGGACGCACGGAAATTCTTGCAATTCCAAGGGCGACGAACGCCGCGCCGACACCCTGAAAGGGAAAAGAAACCCCCATTGGGTAAACTCCGGCACCGGGGATGCAGTATCAGGCTTGACGGGCCGTTAAAAGTTTCCTCTTCGTTGATTCCGTGTCCCCAAGACGAAGGCTTTGCTCCCCATGAGGCGTTCCCGTTGCGGCTTGTCCGCTTGCCTGCGCAGAGGTCCGGCGATGATGGTCGCCGTGGCTGCGCTGGTGCTTGGTGCCTGCGAAGGGCTGGGCGAGGACCAGGGGCTGCGCGGGGCGATGTCGTCGGTGGTGCGTGGCGCCGATGCGCCGGCGCCGGGCCCTGCGCCAGTGGTGCTCGGTGAGGAGGGGGCTGCGCCGGGACAACCCAAGACGGAACTGGTCGAGGGTGACAGCCGCTTCGTGAATCCGGCCGGGCGCAACGGCGCCGCGCGCAAGGGTGGCGATGTCGTGCTGGACTTTGCCGATGCCGAGGTGCGCGACGTGGTCCGCACGGTTCTCGGGGATATTTTGAAAGTGCCCTATGCGGTTGATCCGCAGGTCCAGGGCAAGGTTACGCTGAGGACCAGCACGCCGCTGCGCAAGCAGGACGTGGTGGCGGCGCTGGAGACCGCGCTCAAGGCCAATGGGGCCGTGATCGTGCTGGCCGACAATGTCTACAACGTGGTGCCGGCGGCTGATGCCCAGAAGCGGATCGACGGGTTCGAGCTGTCGGGTACGGCGGGTGCGCGTGGTCCTGGCTACGGGATCGAGATCGTTCCGCTGAACCACATCGCCGCTGCCGAGATGCAGAAGCTGCTCGAGCCGGTGTCGCCTGCCGGTGGCGTGGCGTCGGTTGATGCGCAGCGCAACCTGATCTTCCTTGCGGGCACCAGCCAGGAGCGCGCGGCGATGCTGGACACGATCCGGCTGTTCGATGTCGACTACCTGAAGGGCATGTCCTACGCGCTGGTGAGGCCCGACCATATCGAGGTGCAGGCGCTCGCGGGTGAACTGACCCGTGTCTTCCAGAATACCGCCGGGTCGCAGGCCAACCTGCTGCGCTTCGTGCCGCTCGCGCGGATCAACACGCTGCTTGTTGTCAGCCCGCGGGCGGGCCAGCTCAAGGCAGTCGAGAAGTGGGTTGACCGGCTGGACGTGCCGCCGCGTGGCGCGGGGCGCGGGGTCTATTACTACCGGCTGCAGCACGCCAAGGCGGCGGACGTGGCGCGTTCGCTGGCTGCGGTCTATGGCAGCGCCGTGCAGACGACGGGTGAGGACAGTGAAGCCGCCAACGGGGACATGATGCAGGACCCGCAGGCGCCGGGCGCGGCACCGGTGCCGCCACCGCCGCCACCGCCGGCGGCTCAGGGCGGCGGCAGCTCGTCGCTTCAGATCGCCGTCGACCAGGCCAACAATGCGCTGATCATCCGGGCGAAGGGCAGCGAGTATGCGGGGCTCGAGCGCTTCCTGAAGGAAGTGGACGTTGCGCCGGACCAGGTGCTGATTGAGGTCACGATCGCCGAGGTCACGCTCAACGATTCCCTGAAGTACGGGGTCGAGTGGTACTTCAAGAACAGCAATGACCAGAAGTACTCGCTGGGTCGCGGCTTGCGGCCGGCGCCGACGCTGCCGGGCTTCAACTTCACCTACACGATCCCGGATGTCGAGGTGGCGCTGAGCGCGCTGGGGTCGATCACGGACGTGCAGGTGATCTCGGCGCCGAAGCTCCTGACGCTGAACAACAAGCCGGCGAACCTGCAGTTCGGTGACCAGGTTCCGGTGGTGACGCAGACCGCGACGGGCATCCGCGATGCGGCCGACCCGACGATCGTGAACTCGATCCAGTTGCGTGACACGGGCATCGTGCTCAAGGTGACGCCGCGCATCAGCCGCGGCGGTACTGTATTCGTGGATGTGAACCAGGAGGTCAGTTCGGCCGTCCAGACCACGACCTCGGGCATCGATTCACCCACCATCCAGCAGCGCCGGATTTCCAGCACGGTGGCGGTTCAGGACGGTGACTCGATCGCGCTGGGCGGCATGATCCGGCAGAGCGATACCCGCAGCAACAGCGGGGTGCCGGTCCTGAAGGACATTCCGGTCGTGGGCAACCTGTTCTCGAGCACGAGCAACCAGGGTGCGCGGACCGAGCTTCTCATTTTCCTCCGCCCACGGATCATCCCGAATGCGGCGGCGGCCCGCGAAATGACCGACGAGCTGAAGCGGGGCTTGCGGTACCTTGATGTGCAGGCGGCTCCCCGGCCGCGTCCCTGAGAGCCACTCGCGCTTGCAACTGTCCCCGTAATCCAGAAAATGCACGCCTGTTCATTTACCCGGCGTTAGGGACACGCCGTGTCGGTGGCGTTGCGTCAGGCGGGTTTGTCCCGATCGCAACACGTGTTTAACCGGAGAGGTCTAAAAATTACCGCAAATCAGAGGCGGTCATGACGTCAACGCGGTCACGCAATAAGGATGCAGGCAAGCAGTCGGGCCTGCTTCGGTCGTATGCCGAGACAGCGGGCGCTGCCACCTCGCGGCGTCGTTCGGAGATGCTGCTGCAGGCCGCCCGTGTGGATGCAGAACTGTCGGACCGCGCGAAGGGTGAGTTCGTTGCACACATGAGCCATGACCTGCGGACCCCGCTCAATGCGATCATCGGCTTTTCCGAGATCCTTGCGCGGGGACGGGTCATTGCCGACGATCCGCAGAAGGCGCGCGACTATGCGGCGGATATCCAGCATGCGGGGCAGCACCTGCTCGGCATCATCAACACGATCCTTGATCTTGCCCGGCTTGAGGGTGGCCAGAGCGGCCTGCAGGTCGAGGATTGCGACCTGCGCGATGTGATCCACACGACCCAGCTTGTTGCCCTGCCGCAGGCGCAGGCCAAAGGCCAGCGGCTGTCGGCCGTTTTTCGCGAGGCTCTGCCGCTTGTGCGGGCGGACGTGCTGAAGACGAAGCAGGTTCTCATCAACCTGGTGTCGAACGCCATCAAGTTCACGCCGCGTGACGGTGACATCCGCATCCTTGTCGAGACGCCGCCCGGCGAAGGTGTGTGCATCAGCGTCGTTGATACCGGTCCGGGCATGTCGCCGGACGAACTGTCGATCGCGCTCAGCAGGTTTGGCCGGGTTCGCAATCCCCTGACGCAGCAGGAAGAGGGTACGGGGCTTGGGCTGACGATCGTGCGCCAACTCTGCAACCTCCAGGGCCTCAGGTTCCGCGTGCGCAGCAAGCCCGGCGAGGGCACCTGCGCCACTGTCCAGTTTCCCCGCAACCTAGTCGTGGGGTATGGTGTCCCCGAGGATCAGATCGCGTCATGAAGAACTTAAAGGCTTCCCTTGTCCGGATTGATGCGCAGCCGTCGGATGGCGCAACAGGGACAGTTGCCCCGGGTGATTTCAAATTTGCCCATGTCGTGTCGATCGAGGGCGGGCAGGCGATTGCAGCCTTCGACATGCGCGCGCGCCTTGGCGGCATGGTGGAGGAGCGGGTGGTCATCGGGGCGACGGTCTCGATCGAGACGCCGAAGTCCTCCGTCATTGGTGTGGTCACGGGGCTCTCGGTGCCGACCGCGGAGCTTGAGCAGGACCAGCCGGTGCTGCGGCTGTTCGAGGTGGATCTCGTAGGCGAGGTCCGGACTGACAAGGTGACCGGCGAGAAGCGGTTCCATCGCGGCGTGACGACGCTGCCGACGCTGGGTGACCCGGTGGGGCTGACCGGCGCCGACAGCCTTGCCGCGGTCTATTCATCGCAGGGCCGTCCGTCGATCGAGATCGGCACGCTGGCGCAGGACAACAACGTGTCGGCAAGCGTGCTGGTGGATGAGCTCCTGTCCAAGCATTTCGCCATCGTGGGCTCGACAGGTGCAGGCAAGAGCTGCGGCATTGCAGGTCTGCTGCATGGGCTCGTGAACAAGTACCAGGGGTCACGCATCCTCGTGCTCGACATCCACAACGAGTATGCTGCGGCCTTCAACGGTGTCGCCGAGGTCATCCATCCCGGCAACCTTTACCTGCCGTTCTGGCTGCTCAGCTTCGACGAGCTTGCCAGCGTGTTCATGACCTCGGACAGCCCTGATCCGGAGGACATGGAAATCCTGCACGACGCGGTGATGTTCTCGAAGAAGAGGGCGGGCGAGAACCGCGCGCCGCGGCCTGGCGGGCAGTTGCGCCGGGCCACGGATGCGCCGACGACCACGATCGACTCGCCCACGCCGTTCCGGCTTGCCGACATCTCGGCCTATATTGAAGAGCAGATGGGAAAGCTTGAGCGGACGCGCAGCACCATCGCGCTCAGGCGCATCCGGGCGCGCATCGAGACGCTGATGTCGGATCCTCGCTATGCGTTCATGTTCGGCGGACTTGTCGTTCAGGACCGGCTGACCGAGATCATTGGCCGGCTGTTCCGCATTCCGACGGCCGGGCGGCCGATCACGATCCTGGACCTGTCGGCGGTGCCGTCGGAGATCCTGAATGTGGTGATCTCGGTGATCTGCCGCCTTGCGTTTGACCTCGGGGTCTGGAGCAAGGGACAGTATCCGATGACGCTGATCTGCGAGGAGGCGCACCGTTATGTGCCGCTCGACAAGTCGCTGGGCTTCGAGCCGACGCGCCAGGCCATCACGCGCATCGCCAAGGAGGGTCGCAAGTACGGCATCTCGCTGGGCGTTGTAACGCAGCGCCCGGCCGAAATCGACCCCACGCTCCTGTCGCAGTGCAGCACGGTCTTTGCCTACCGGCTGTCGAATGACGCGGACCAGCAGGCCGTTCGGGCACGCTCGGCC
>JAGWXR010000001.1 GCA_018969785.1 Alphaproteobacteria bacterium | reverse complement strand
GACCTGACAAGTCCCATCGCTGGTTCATCGATCCGCTCGACGGGACGATCAACTTCATGCATGGCGTCCCGCATTTTGCCGTGTCGGTGGGGCTTGAGCGCGAGGGCCACCTCGTGGCCGGCGTCGTCTACAATCCCGTCACGGATGACATGTTCACGGCGGAAAAGGGCCAGGGCGCGTGGCACAACGAGCGGCGGCTGCGCGTCTCGGGGCGGCGCGAACTGGCGGATGCGCTGGTGGCAACGGGGATCCCGCATCGCGGCCGGCCCGGGCAGGAAGGGTTCCTCGGCGAGGTCAATGCCGTCATGCGCGAGGTTTCAGGTGTCCGCCGGTTCGGATCGGCAGCGCTTGATCTGGCCTGGGTGGCAGCCGGGCGCTACGACGCGTTCTGGGAGAGATCGCTGTCATCGTGGGACGTGGCAGCGGGGATCGTGCTTGTCCGGGAAGCGGGCGGCGTCGTGAGCGACCTTGCCAGTGGGCAGGACATGCTGACCAACGGCCATATCCTGGCCTCCAACGGGAACCTGCACGGGCCCATGCTGAAAACGCTAAAGGGCGCGAGCGCGTGAAATTGCCGGCGTGCTGCGCTATAGTGCCGGCATGCGTTGCCTGATCCCTGCTCTCTTGACCGTTTCAGCCCTTGCTGGCCTTGCGCAGGGGCAGACCGTGCCTGCGCACGAGGATGACGAGGGTGTCATCGTGAACATGGATGCCCTCGGGTTGCCGGAGCCGGCACCCAACCCCGAAATCCCGCCCGAGCCATCCGGATCGCGAAAGCCCGCTGTGGACGCTGGCATGCGCCGCACCATCCCGCTGCCGCGGCCGAAGCCGGACGGCGGCCTTGTCGCCACCGAGCGAAAGCCAGCGGCCGGGGAGCCAGTCCCTGCCGCGACTGCAACCGAGGCTGTTGCCAGTACAAAGCCGAAGGCGGACCTGCCGGTTGCCATGATGGAGAATTTCCCGGTCGAGCTGCGTGGCACGGCGCGGGATCCGTTTCCCAACGCCCGTGTCGTCGATCCGGCTGCCGGGTTCCAGTTGCTCGGACGCATCCGGTTCGCTGGCGGCGAGAGTGCCCTGCCCGCCGATGCGACAGCGCCGCTTGATGCGCTGGCGGAGCGCATTGCGTCGTCGAAGGGCCGCATCCGGATCGTGGCCTATAGCGGGCGTGCCGGCGACATGTCCTCGCAGGCGCGGCGGCTCTCGCTCGAGCGGGCACGGGCGGTGCGCGACCATTTCGTGGCGCGCGGGATTGCATTCGAGCGGATCGACATCATGCCCTTCGGCGGATCCGCGACCGGGGAGACAGACCGGGTTGACGTGCTGTCGCCGCCGGGCTGAGGCCTATTCTGCGGCGAGACCTGCAAATTGCAGGCGCGCGAGGCGGGCGTAGAGGCCACCGCCTTCCACGAGTTCGGCGTGCGTGCCCTCGGCGACGATTGAGCCCTGCTCCATCACGACGATCCGGTCCGCGCGCTGGACGGTTGCGAGGCGGTGGGCGATGACGATCGTGGTCTTCTGGCTCATCAGGCCCTCGAGTGCGAGCTGCACGAGGCGCTCGCTCTCGGCGTCGAGGGCGCTGGTTGCCTCGTCGAGCAGGAGGATCGGTGCGTCGCGCAGGATTGCACGGGCGATCGCGATGCGCTGGCGCTGGCCACCCGACAGGGTGATGCCGCGCTCGCCGAGATGGGTGTCGTAACCCTGCGGCAGGCGGGAAATGAACTCGTCCGCCTGCGCCGCCTGTGCCGCCGCGCGGATTTCCTCGACCGAGGCGGACGGACGGCCATAGCGGATGTTCTCCAGCGCGGTGTCGCCGAAGATCACCGTCTCCTGCGGCACGAGCGCGAGGCGTGTACGAAGGTCCCGGGGATCGACACCGCGCACGTCGACGCCGTCAACCAGGATCCGGCCAGACTGAACGTCGAAGAAGCGCTGCAGGAGCTGGAATACGGTCGTCTTGCCTGCCCCGGAAGGCCCCACGAGGGCCACGGTTTCACCTGGCCGCAGGCGCAGCGTGAAGCCCTTGAGTGCAGGGATGCCGGGGCGCTGGGGGTACTCGAAAGTGACGTTTTCGAAGGCAACCTCGCCGCGCGGCGCGGGCAGGCTTGCGGGGTTGGCGGGGGCGCTGACGAGGGGCGTGGTCTCGAGGATCTCGACGATGCGCTCGAGCGCGCCGGAGGCCTGCTGGACCTCGCCCCAGACTTCAGACAGGGCGCCGAGGCCCGAAGCCACGATCACGGCATAGAGAATGAAGGCACCGAGCTGGCCGCCGGTCATGTCGCCAGCGATCACGGCCTGCGCGCCGACCCAGAGGACGCCGACGATGCTTGCAAAGACGAGGACAATGACCAGGGCGGTCATGGTGGCGCGGGCGCGCACGCGCCTGAGGGCGGTGGCAAAGGTCTGCTCCACCGCGTTGGTGAAGCGGTCGCGGTCGACCGCCTCGTGCGTGAAGGACTGCACGGTCTGGATCGCGTTTATGGTCTCGGCGGCGTAGGCGCTGGTATCGGCGACGCGGTCCTGGCTCTGGCGGGACAGGTTGCGCACGGCGCGCCCGAAGAAGATCAGCGGCAGCACGACAAAGACAACCGTTCCCAGCACGAGGCCGGTCAGCTTCGCGCTGGTGAAAAGCAGCATTCCGAGGCCGCCGACCATCATCAGGAGATTGCGCAGGGCGATCGATGCACTGGAGCCGACGGCCGTCTGGATCAGGGTGGTGTCGGTCGTGATGCGCGAGAGTACCTCGCCCGTACGGGTCACCTCGAAGAAGGCGGGGCTCTGCGAGAGGATGTGGCTGTAGATCGCGCGCCGCAGGTCGGCGACGATGCGTTCGCCAAGCCAGGTCACGCAGTAGAACCGGGCAGCCGTCGCAAAGCCGAGGACCAACGCCACGCCGAGGACGAGCAGGAAGTAGCGGTCAATGAGGCCCGCGTTTTCCTGGCTGAAGCCGTGATCGATCATCTCGCGCACGGCAGCCGGGATGGCCAGCGAGGCGCCAGCGGCGCCGAGCAGGAACAGGGTCGCCAGGGCCACCATGCCCTTGTAAGGGGCCATGAAGGGCAACAGGCGGCGCAGGATCTTAAGGTTGCGGGAGCGGCTGCGACCTTGCGCCTCGCGCTGGATGCTGGCCTCGAATTCCGCGCCTCGATTATCGCTCAATTTGGGGATCCCGGCTGGTTTCGTGCCCTATATGACACCGCTTGGCCCCTACAGGAAGGTGCCGGGGGAAATCCGCGGTCTTGCGCCGCAGAGGGGATTTGGCTATATGCCCGCGCTCCGAAATGTGCGGTCGTCCCTCGCGGGGCGGGCCGCCTGACAAAGCCCAAGGCAAGCCATGAAGAAAGAAGGCCATCCCAACTACCACTTCATCACGGTCGTGCTGAACGACGGATCGAAGTATCTGACCCGGTCGACCTGGGGCGCCGAAGGCGATGTCATGACGCTGGACATCGATCCGACCACGCACCCGGCCTGGACGGGCGGTAGCCAGCAGATCATGGACCGCGCCGGCCGCGTGTCGAAGTTTGCGAAGAAGTTCGAAGGCATCGGCGCTGCCACCAAGAAGTAGGCTGGCTGCTGCGCGCCTGCCTTGCGGGGCAGGCGAATGGATGCGATCGACTGAGGAAAGGTGCGCCACACGCGCGCCTTTTTTTTTGCGTTGACGGGACGGCCCCTTGCTGCATGATTTTCCCATGCCGCCCGACGGAGATCCCTGCCCTTGTCCGGACACATCTTCTTTTTCTATGGCTCGCTGATGGACCGCGAGCTGCTTGAGGCCGTGATCGACCGTTCGAGCGCCCATCTTCAGCTTCAGCCGGGGCGGCTTGACGGATATGTCGCAGAAACGGCGCACGGCTATTCGTTTCCCACGCTGGTGGCCCGCAGCGGCGCGGCGGTCGAGGGTGTGGTCACGCATGGCCTCAGCGATGCCGACATCGAACGCATTTCGTATTTCGAGGACACCGAATACACGCACCAGCCCGTCGAAGTCCTCACGGCTGCGGCAACGATCACGGCCCGGACCTACATGTCGACGCGGACGCTGCGCTCGTCGGGAGAACCCTGGGATTTCTCGCACTGGCGGGTCCACCACAAACCCGTGCTGGTGGCCGTCACGCGCCGCGTCATGCGCGAGCACTACGGCATTACCCCCTTCGAGGAGATCGACGGGCACTGGCACCGGATCAAGGCCGAGATCGAGGCAGATATGGCGCAGGCGAGGCGCCGCGGCTGAAAAGCAAGAAGGCCGGTGCCCCATCGGACACCGGCCTTTTTTGTCCATCTCAGGGGCGGGCGGCCTATTCGGCGGCGCGTCCGAAGGCGGCCTGCAGGCGGTCAAGCTGCGCGGTGACGCCGGCGGGAGCCACTTCGGGGCGGCCGTAGATCATCTGGTCGAGACGCTCCACCCGCTCGTAGAGGTTCATGCTGCGGGTCAGGAGTTCCACCAGCTTCGCCGGCAGCAGGTCGGTGCCTTCCGGGCGCGAACCGCGGCAGATCTCGCGCGCGCCGAGGCGGTACTTGTCGTTCTGGGCCTCGGATGGGGTCATTTCGCCCTCGGAGACGGCCCGCTGGACGAGGAGCCAGGAGGCAACCTGCATCAAACGGGTTGTCAGGCGCATGCTTTCGCCCGCATAGGTCAGGGCCGCCTTGGACGGCAAGAGTTTCGATTCCGCGCGGCCCTTGCCGTCAAGGTAGGTGGCGGTCTCCTCGACCATGGCCATGCCTTCCTCGAAGGTCCGCCTGAACAGTTCCGAACCGGCAAACGTCATTGCGTTTGCAGCCTGCGCTTCCATCCCGCCGGGCTTGTAAGCCATGAATTCCCCTTTGAACCAACCCTTCATGCGATCGCTCTCTCCCGATGCCGGTAACTGCGGTTTTCGAAAGTCATGGTCGCGATGAAGCCCGAGGCGAATCGAGAACTTCAAAGCGGCACACTGCAAGCTTAAGATGTGCCTGCTTGCATTCTTTGCGCCAAGCTTGGCACGAAAACCACAATCCGTCATCCTAAAGAGAGTTAACCCGGGCATGGTTCAGCGGATGATGCGCGTTGCAGGTGTGGATGGTTGCCCTGGTGGTTGGATCGTCGTCGAAACGTCGCTTAACCTGAACGCGGCGACATGGAAAATTGCACCGAACTGGAACGCGATAGGCGCCGTTGCTCAGATCATTGCTGTAGACATGCCGATCGGCATTTCGAGCGATGGCGTGCGGCAATGCGAGGTTGAGGCACGCGCTGCCCTCTCACCCTGCGGGAGCCGTGTGTTCAAGACGCTGCCGCGCGGTGCGCTCCGTTTCGCGCAATCCGAGTGGATGGCAGCGAATCAATGGAGCAAGGCGCAGGGCTTCGGCGGGATCTCGAAGCAGACATGGAACATCCGGCCGCGGATCCTCGAGATCGACCACGCGCTGACGGCAGCGGACCAGGACCGCGTGTTCGAGGCGCATCCCGAGCTGGCGTTTGCACGACTGAACGGCGGCAAGCCGCTCGCCAGCAAGCACCTGCCGGAGGGGCGCGCGCTGCGGACGCGGCTGCTGAGGGCTGCAGGGTTCGAAAAGATCGACGTTTGGCTCGGGGCGCTCAGGGGCTCCGGGGCGAAGGCCGATGACCTGCTGGACGCCTGTGCCCTGGTCCTGACAGCCCGGCACATTGCGCGCGGCACGGCACGTCACCTGCCCGAGGAGGTCGAGCGGGATGCCCGTGGCCTTGGCATGACGATATCGTACTAAGGGCCGGGACGCCCCCTCACTTCAGGCCTTGCGGAACAGGTCCTCGGCGACGGCGCGCTGTGACTGCTTGGCCTTGATCGCGTCTTCCATGCGACGGATTTCGGACTGGTATTCCTGTATCCGCGCCTGCAAGTCTTCGATCGACAACAGGCTGAGGTCGACGGGGGTTGCCTTTTTCGGTTTCGGATCGGGATCGTCCCACGCCATACTCGCCTCCATCGTGCAGCCTGCGATGGAATTCAAGCCATTCGCGCTACCTTCTTCAAGAGGCCTTTCTCGATGAACACCATTCCCGCCAAGATGAAAGCCGCCGTCGCCGGCAAGATTGACGGAAGACCCGCGCCGGTCATCACCGAGATCGACGTGCCGCAGCCCGGGCCTGAGGATGTCCTCATCAAGGTTGCCGCCACGGGGCTCAACCGTGGCGACCTGATGCAGGTTGCGGGGTTCTATCCGCCGCCGCCCGGCGCGCCGCAGACGCTCGGGCTTGAGGCGTCGGGCACGGTTGTCGCAACGGGCGCGCACGTGACGCGCCACAAGGTGGGTGACGTGGTGTGCGGGCTTGTGGCCGGCGGGGGCTACGCGGAGTTCTGCGTCGTGCACGAGGACAGCGCCCTGCCCGTTCCCAAGGGTGTCTCGGCGGTCGATGCGGCGGCGCTTCCGGAGGCCCACTTCACGGTCTGGACAAATGTGGTCGACCGCGCCCGCCTGAAGGCTGGCGAGACGCTGCTCGTCCATGGCGGCTCAAGCGGTATCGGCACGGCGGCAATCCAGGTCTTTGCCGCGCGCGGCCACCGGGTGTTCACCACGGCGGGCTCGGCCGACAAATGTGCCGCGTGCGAGCGCCTCGGCGCTGCGCGGGCCGTGAACTATCGCGAGGCCGATTTCGAGGAGGTCATCCGGGCCGAAACGGGCGGGGCCGGCGTCGATGTCATCCTGGACATGGTGGGCGGCGACTACATCGGCAAGAACTTCAACCTGCTGAAGCTGGAGGGGCGACTGGTCAACATCGCCTTCCAGAACGGTGCGCAGGCCACGCTGAACCTCCTGCCGATGATGCTGAAGCGGCTGACGATTACAGGATCAACACTGCGCGCACGCAGCCACGCCGAGAAGGGCGAGATCGCGCGGTCGGTCCAGGCCCATGTCTGGCCCCTGATCGAGAGCGGGCGGGTGAAGCCCGTGGTTGACAGCGTGTTTGCCATGGCTGATGTCGCAGCCGCCCACGTCAAAATGGCGGGATCCAGCCACATCGGGAAGATCCTGTTGACGCCCTGAGCGGGGCCATGCCGGTTCCCCTTCCCTCGGCGGGCGCAAACGACTATAAGGGCGCCATCGAAACTCCCTTAAACCCAAGGTGAATTTCCTGGGCTGGCGCTGGAAAATGCGCTGGCGCCGAACGGAGAGGTATTGACCGATGACGAAGCCCCTGATGCCCAAGGCGACGGCCATGTGGCTGATCAACGAGACTACGCTGACCTTCGAGCAGATCGCGACCTTCTGCGGCCTTCATCCGCTCGAGATCAAGGCGATGGCCGACGATGCGCATCCCGAGAAGATCACGCCGCTCGACCCGGTGATGATGGGCCAGCTGACGCGCGAGGAAATCGCGGCGGCGGAGAAGGATCCCAACAAGCGGCTCGTGATGAACAAGTCCGCGGTGGAAATGCCCTCGGCCGCGACCAAGGGGCGCCAGCGCTACACGCCCGTCTCGCGCCGTCAGGACCGTCCGGACGCCATCGCGTGGCTGGTGCGCAATCATCCGGAACTCACGGATGCGGAGATCGGCAAGCTCGTGGGCACGACGAAGTCGACGATCCAGGCCATCCGCAACCGCTCGCACTGGAACATCACGAACATCAAGCCGGTCGATCCGGTCACGCTCAGCCTCTGCTCGCAGCTCGAGCTCGACCTTGCGGTCGAGAAGGCAGCCGCGCGCAAGCCGCGGGTGACATTGGCTGAGGTCAAGGGCTCGACGCTAAAGCCCGCGAGCGAGGCCGTGAAGCCGGAGGGCGAAGAGGACGCCCCGCAGATGAAGTACGATCCGGCTTCGGTGTTTGCCTCGTTCCAGCGTGCGCGGAGCGACAAGCCGTAACCTGCTTTCCTGACGTGCCGCGGCTGGCCCGCGGCACTCAGGTGCCCGCTGCCTGCGGGTTCACATGCATCGGGGCGGGCTGGATGGTCTCGACCTCGAAAGGTTCGCGCTGGGCGGCCGGAACAGGTCCTCGCCGGGCCAGGCGGTAGATCACAAAACCCACGAACAGCGCGTGCATCAGCGCCGTATACAAGAAGATCGCGTCTAGGCCTGCTGCGGCGATGACGCCGGCGGCCACGACCGGACCCAACGCAGCCGCGGCGCCATAGACGAACAGGTTGCTTGAGGCGACCTGTGTCATCTCCTCACGGCGGGCATGGTCGTTGAGATGCGCATTGGTCAGCGATCCGATCGGGAAGGCCGTGGCGCCGTAGAGTGTGCCTCCGGCGAAGAGCCATAGCGAGGCATAGGCTGCCCATGGCGACGGTGTTGCGAGCACGAGGCCTGCGACGGCCGCAAGGGCGGCGCAGATGCCGATCACGTAGCGCCGGTCCATGCGGTCCGAGAGCCTGCCCAGCGGCCACTGCGCCATCGCACCGCCAAGGATCACGGCCGACATGAACAGTGCGATCCCGTGGTCCGTCATGCCGCGGTGGCCAGCGTAGACCGGCGCGAGCGTCCAGAACGCGCCAGAGACAAGCCCCACCACGATTGCACCCATCATGCCGACGGGCGAGAGCTGGTACAGGCGCGCGAGGTGCAGGCTGACTGTCTGCGGGCGTGGAGGCTCTTCCTGGCGGGTCAGGCCGACAGGCAGGAGGCACATCATGGTCAGGATGGCGCAGACCGAAAAGAGGACGTGGGTCCCGGGATCCGCGAGGGTGAACAGGAACTGCCCGCCCATCAGCGCGAGATTGTTGAGGGTCGCATAGATCGTGAAGATCCGGCCCCGGATCGCGTTTGCCGCCTGCTGGTTCAGCCAGGCCTCGAGCACGGCGAACATGCCTGCAGCACAGAAGCCGATACCTGCCCGCAGGGCGGCCCATACGAGGGGTGAGATCACCAGCGCGTGGACGAGGACGAGTGCTGCCGTCATGGCCCCGAGAACTGCAAAGGTCCGGATCTGCCCGACGCGCGCCGTCAGGCGGGGTGAAAACCAGCAGCCGGCAATGAAGCCCACGAAATAGGCCGAGCCCATCAGCGCGATCGCCGTGCTCGAGAAGCCCTCGGCATGGGCCCTGACGGGCACGAGGGTGCCCTGCAGCCCGTTGGCAAGCAGCATGATCACGGCTGTTGCCAGCAGCGCAAAGATGCGGGCGATGTCGGGGAAGGTCACGCGTGTCGACATGGGGGCGGTTCTTATCCCCGCCTGAAAGGCGCAGCCAGTGACAAGGGTCACGCGGGGCGCTCTGCCGCAGGGTCCATTCCGGGCCGCCAAGCCCTGGGCTCGCCCCGGCAGGCGGGAACGTTGCCCGGTCGGCAGCGCTTGGCTAGTTTGCGCCCCGACGCTTCATCCTGAGTGGGGAGACACCATGACCGCCGCGACCGGACACCGAAACCCGTACGAGACCGATCTCGACAAGAACCCCGCCAACTTCCAGGCGCTTTCGCCCCTGAGCTTCCTCGAACGGGCAGCCCTCGTCTACCCTGAGCGCACGGCGATCCTGCATGGCGAGAACAGCTACAGCTATGCGACGTTCTACGCGCGCTGCCGCCGGCTGGCCTCGGCCCTGTCGAAGCGCGGGATCGGGACCGGCGACACGGTGTCGGTCCTTGCCCCCAACATCCCGGCGATGCTCGACGCGCATTACGGCGTCATGATGACAGGCGGCGTGCTGAACGCGATCAACTATCGCCTCAGCGCGCAGGAAATTGCCTTCATCCTCGACCACGGCGAGGCGCGGGTGCTGATGGTGGACCGTGAGTTTGGCGCCCTTGCCCGTGAAGCGCTGAAGCTCTGCAAGGCCAAGCCCTATCTCGTCGGGATCGATGACCCCTTCTTCAAGGGCGGCGAAATGATCGGCGAGATCGAATACGAAGCCTTCCTGGAGACCGGTGATCCGGATTTCGAATGGTCGCTGCCGAAAGACGAGTGGCAGGCGATTGCGCTGAACTACACGAGCGGCACGACGGGCAACCCGAAGGGGGTCGTCTTCCACTCGCGCGGCGCCTACCTGCTTGCGCTCGGGAACGTGATCTCGGCGTCGATCCGGGCGCATCCCGTCTATCTCTGGTCGCTGCCGATGTTCCATTGCAATGGCTGGTGCTTCACGTGGACGATCTCGGTGGTGGCGGGGACGCATGTGTGCCTTCGCCGCGTGACGGCGGCCAACATGTATGATGCCTGCGTGCGCTACGGGGTCACCCACATGTGCGGCGCCCCGATCGTCATGAGCATGCTGGTCGATGCGACCGAGGAGGAGCGCAAGCCCCTAACGACCAGGATCGAGTTCATGACTGCGGCGGCCCCTCCCCCGGCGGCGACGCTGGCGCGCATGGAGGCTGCCGGCTTCCAGGTGCACCATGTCTATGGCCTGACCGAGACCTATGGCCCAGCCGTGGTCAATGCGTGGCATGAGGAATGGGATGCGCACGACCTTGAGGAGCGGGCGCGGATCAAGGCACGACAGGGCGTGCGCTACACCGTGCTCGAGGCCCTGGCCGTGAAGGATCCCGAGACCATGAAAGACGTCCCGCGCGACGGGCAGACGATGGGCGAGGTCTTCTTCCGCGGCAACGTGGTGATGAAGGGCTACCTGAAGAACCCGTCAGCATCAGCTGCCGCCTTCAAGGATGGATGGTTCCATTCGGGCGATCTCGGCGTGTGGCACAAGGATGGGTATATCCAGCTCAAGGACCGGTCGAAGGACATCATCATCTCTGGCGGCGAGAACATCTCGTCGATCGAGGTGGAAGACGTCCTGATGAAGCATCCGGCGGTGGGTCTTGCGGGGGTCGCCGGGAAACCGGACGAGAAATGGGGCGAGACGCCGGTTGCGTTCATCGAGCTCAAGAAGGGGGCGAGCGCGACAGCGGAGGAGATCATCGCCTTCGTGCGCAGCCACATTGCCGGCTACAAGGTGCCCCGCACCGTGGTGTTCTGCGAATTGCCGAAGACCTCGACCGGCAAGATCCAGAAATTCAAGCTGCGCGACATGGCGCTGAAGACCTGAGCCCCCAGACACGAAAACGCCCCCGAAGCGCGCGATGCGCCGGGGGCGATATGAAAAACCGGATTGTCCTGGTTACTGGATCTCGAGCTTCAGTCGCTGGATCTCTTCCTTCAGACGCAACTTCTTCTTTTTCAACTCCGCCAGCACTATGTCGTCAGGGTGGGGTCGGTGCTGCTCATCCCTGATCTGTTCTTCGAGTTTGTAATGCCTATCCGTAAGCTCCTGGATATGCGACTCTAGGCCCATTGACGTGCCTCCGTGCTTTGAGACGTCAACAGGAACACAAAACAGTGCATTTGTCAGCGGCGATGTTGAGGCGGTAACAAATTTTGTGTTAATCGGCACCATGTTGCGGTGCACTGCTTCCGCTTCGCAAGAGCACGCGGCCTGGCCGCTTCTTGTGACTGCGAGAGAAGCTGGCCGCGACATGTGGTATTGTCTTGCACGCGCTGTCTTTCTCCCCTCGGGCTAATGCGAAGGTCATGGGATCCTCTCACAACAACGACAACAAGGATCCTCCGCAGTTGACGCTGGTCGGGGGCCTGCAGGCCGATGCAATGGACCTGCTGCCGGAAGGCGTCGATCCGTCCACGGTCGACAGGGCGACGCTGCAGCAACTTGCCGACCTCAAGCGGCAGCACCGGGAACTCGATGACGAAATCCAGGCGCTGGTGACGAGCGCAGCAAGCGACCAGCTGCTGCTCAAGCGGCTGAAGAAGCGCAAGCTCATGCTGAAGGACCAGATTACCCTGATCGAAGATTCGATGCTCCCCGACATCATCGCCTGACGGGCGATCAGGTCTTGGGCCGTGCCCCGCCCTTGGCGTTGTACATGGCACGGTCGGCGTTCTCCATCGCGCCGTCGACGTTCTCGCCCTTCTGGAAGACGTGGACGCCGTGCGTCATCGACAGTGCAATCTTCTGGCCATTCCACTCGAAGGGCGTGCGGGAGAGTTCCGCGGCGAGGAATGCTGCCTTGCGTTCGGCGGCCTCCCGGTCGGCCTTGGCCATGATCAGGCCGAACTCGTCGCCGCCGAGGCGGCCGATCACGTCGGACTCGCGGACGTTGTCTGTCAGGATCCTGGCCACGTGCCGCAAGACAGCATCGCCGGCGGCGTGACCGAAACTGTCGTTGACGGCCTTGAAGCCGTTGAGGTCGAAGTAGACGATCGAGGCGGTCAGGTCGTAGCGCTCTCCGAAATCGAGGATGCGTGACATCTCGCGCACGAAGGCGCGACGGTTCAGCAGAGGCACGAGTGCGTCCTGATCGGCCAGGGCCTGGATCGACTCGAACTGGCTGCGCATCTGCTCGAGCTCGACACGCAGGCGGTCGACCTCTCCCATCAGGGTCATGATGGCGTCGCGGACGCGCGGGGTGAATTCGCCCTCGGGGATGCCCAGGACCGATGCGACCTCGCCTGGGGCGCGGGCCGGGGTGGCCTGACCCGCTGACGTTGCCTTCTGGACGGACGTGTAGGCGCTGACGCCGGAGGCGCCAGAGACTGAACCGGGGCGGTTGCCTGTTACCTTCATGCCTTCCCAGTATAGCGCAAGGCGGGCGGAACCGCCGTCACGAATCGTTAACAGAAAAACTGCGACCAATTGCTTAACGACGGCAGACTTCCGGATTTCACTGGACGGGCCAAACCATTATAATGCGGCGCTTCTCACGTGCCGGGGACAACGGGTTCCGCAGGCACATATCAGGAAGCGCAAGGCCGTCATGGCCACCAAACCCAATCCCACGAGCGAACGATCGCAGGCCGATGTCGGCATCATCATGGGCAGCCGGTCTGACTGGTCCGTGATGTCGGAGGCTGCCGACATTCTGGAAAAACTGGGCGTCAGGCACGAGGTGCGGGTCGTCTCGGCCCACCGCACGCCCGATCGCCTGTTTGCCTATGCCAAGGGTGCCCGGGCGCGGGGCCTGAAGGTCATCATCGCAGGGGCCGGCGGTGCTGCGCACCTGCCGGGCATGGCGTCCTCCATGACGACCCTGCCCGTGCTTGGCGTGCCCGTGGCCGCCACAGGCCTCAACGGGATGGACAGCCTGTTGTCCATCGTGCAGATGCCCGGCGGCGTGCCGGTCGGGACGCTTGCGATCGGCAAGCCGGGTGCGAAGAACGCAGGCCTGCTTGCGGCGGCGATCCTTGCACTTGGCGACAAGGAACTGGCAAAGCGCCTCGACGCCTTCCGTGCCCGGCAGACGGCCGACGTGCCGGAAGCACCCTTCGATGAAGACAATGGCCGCTGAGAGCATGCGCGTCGTGCGTCCGGGAGGCACGATCGGGATCCTCGGCGGTGGACAGCTGGGGCGCATGCTCGCCATGGCGGCGGCGCGGCTCGGCCTGAAATGCGCGATCTATTCACCGGAGGACGGCTCATCGGCATTCCAGGTGAGCGACTGGCATCTGGTCGCCGCCTACGAGGACCATGCGGCGCTCGCGGACTTTGCGCGGCGGGTCGATGTCATCACCTATGAGTTCGAGAACGTGCCTGCTGACACGGCCGCCCTCCTCGCCCGGCTGCGGGCCGTGCGGCCCTCGCCGCTAGCGCTTGGCGTGATCCAGGACCGGGTGGCCGAGAAGACCTTCGTGAGAAAAGCCGGGATTGGAACGGCTCCGTTCGTGGCGGTGGACAACGAGGCTGCGCTCGCGGATGCGCCCGCGGTCACGGGCCTGCCGGCCGTACTCAAGACAGCGCGGTTCGGCTATGACGGCAAGGGCCAGCGCATGGTGCGTACCGCGCGCGAGCTTGTGCCGGCCTGGGAGGCGCTGCATCGCGCGCCCTGCATCCTCGAGGGTTTCGTCGCGTTCAGGCGCGAGCTGTCGCTTGTTGCAGCGCGCGGCATCGACGGGCGCGTGGCCTGTTATGACCTGGTCGAAAACAGGCACGAGAACCACATCCTGCGCACGACGCTGGCGCCGGCGCGCGCGTCGGCACGCACGCGCGGCGAGGCCCGCCGCATCGCCGAGACACTGCTTGCGGCCTTCGACTATGTCGGCGTGATGGGGGTCGAGCTGTTCGAGACCGAGGCCGGTGGGCTGCTGGTCAACGAGATCGCGCCGCGTGTCCATAATTCAGGCCACTGGACGATCGATGCCTGCACGGTCAGCCAATTCGAGCAGCACATGCGTGCGGTGGCGGGCTGGCCGCTCGGTGACCCGGTCCGCCACTCGGATGCGGTGATGACAAACCTGCTCGGGGACGAGATCGAGCGCTGGCAGGAACTGGCGGCGCAACCATCGACGGCGGTACACCACTATGGCAAAGGCGATGCGCGCGCCGGGCGCAAGATGGGCCACGTGACGCGGCTCTATCCGCTGGGGCTCAGGCCTGCCGACTAGCGCCCGGGGTAACGCAGCGCGCCGAGGATCGTCAGCGGATTGGGCAGCGTGCCCGCAACCTTGACGACCGCGGCCTTGACCTTCTCGATCTGCATCACGTCGGCAATGCGGCGGTCGAGGAACTTCCAGGTCTCGTCGTTGCCTTCGCTGTTGTCACCAAACCAGTAGATCATGGTCGAGGTCAGGACGCCGGAGAGCAGGCCGCGCTTGGTGTAGAAGTTGAAATCCGTCGAGGTGTCCCCGATGGCGCGCCAGATCATGTCGCAGGTCCGGTAGACGCAGGCCGCCCCGTCGAGCGCGTATTGCGGAAGGGCAAACAGCGCGGCACCGCGCCGTGCAGCCTCGCGGTGCGCGGCAATCACCTCGATGCGCTTGCGCACGGCAAAGGTCACGCGCTCGCGGACCTTCATCGACTTGAGGTCGGCTGCCTGGATGAGGACTTCGGCCTCGTCATCGGCCCTGTGCGAGAAATACGTGATGGCGTCGGCGACGCCACGGGGAAACGCGATGCGCACCTCGGCCTCGTCGATGCCGAGGCGCGATGCCGCGTCGGCGAGGGCGCGGTCGGTCCAGCCGTCAAAGGCCACATGCGGCAGGATCTCGGCCAGGAGCTTCTCGCGCAGGTCGTTGCCGTGGGTCTTCTTGTCGCTGTTCATGTCTTTCCTTCGAGCCAATGCCTGATCTCGCTTTCGAAGATGAGCCGGGACAGGTCCGTCATTCTCTGCGGGTAGAGGATACCGTCAAGGTGGTCGCATTCGTGCTGGACCACGCGGGCATGGAAGCCTTTTGCCACGCGCTCGATCCGCTTCCCGTCCAGCCCGAGGCCGCTGTAGCGGATATGGGCGGGGCGCTCGACCCAGCCCCTGAGGCCCGGCACGGACAGGCAGCCCTCCCAGCCGCCCTCGCGCGCGGGCGAGAGGATCTCTATCTCGGGGTTGACGAGGACCGTCAGGGGGGCTGTGTGCTCGAAAATCTCGGCCTCGGAAAGGCCCGGGTCGGCCCGGCCGACGGGGGCCTGGAAGACCACAACCCGGACGGGTTCGTAGACCTGGGGGGCGGCAAGGCCCGCGCCGGGGGCGTCGATCATGGTTTCGACCATGTCCTCGACCAGGCGCCTGAGCTCGGGATCGGCCAGATCCGTGACCGGATCGGCCTTCTGTGCCAGGACGGGATGGCCCATCCTTGCGATCTTGCGGATTGTCATGGGGCAGATATGAGCCTTGCGGCCGCACCCGGCAAGGGTGGACAGGGCCGGTCGTCTCTGGTAACTAGCCCCCCTTCGTGAGGGCGGGTTCCCCAAGGACTTGCCCTCTTTCCTTGACTTACAAGACCCATACCGGAGGTTTTCCTTGCAGATCGTCGTGCGTGACAACAATGTCGACCAAGCCCTGAAGGCGCTCAAGAAGAAGATGCAGCGCGAGGGCCTGTTCCGCGAGATGAAGTTGCGCAACCACTTCGAGAAGCCTTCGGAAAAGCGCGCCCGCGAGAAGGCGGAAGCCGTGCGCCGCGCCCGCAAGCTGCACCGCAAGAAGCTGCAGCGCGAGGGTCTCCTTCCCAAGACGCCGCGCGTGGCCCGTCCGGCCCGTCCGTAACCGGACATCGCCGGCCAGAACAACGCCGCGGTTCCCTTCCGGGGGCCGCGGTTTTTTCATGCCTGGACGGGCGGCTCAGATGCGCCGTGGCGGGCTGAAGAGGTCGCGCAGGAAGCCCGAGAAGCTTGCCGGCGCATCAGGCCGCAGGAGGTTCGCCCGGAAGACCCGCGCCACGAGCCTGATGAGCCACCAGAGCGTCAGGGCGCTGACCACGAACGAGCCGAGGATGTCGATGCCCTCGGGCGAACTGAGCGAACGCACCATCATCGTGAAGGGCGCAAAGAACGGCACATAGGACGCAAAGCGGGCGAACGCGCTTTCGGGGGCATAGGCCACCACCAGCGGCAGCATGCAGATCGGCATGGTCACCAGCGTCGCGGGCGCCACGACGGCCTGGGCGTCGGAAATCGAATTGGCCGCGCTGCCGGCTGCGAGGAAGAAGGCCCCCACGGTCAGGTAGGACATCGCGAAGAAGACGGTGATCTGGAAGATCTGGGCCGGGCTCGAGATATTGCCGAGGAGCTCGGAGGCGATGACCTGCCCTGCCGGGAAGAAGACGCCGATGGCTGCGGTCACGGTGACGACCCAGACCACGACGAGGAACAGCGCCAGAAACAGGCCCGTCAGCAGCTTGCCCGCCATCAGGGTCTCGGCCCTGACGCAGGACAGGAGGAGCTCGGCGACGCGGTTGCTCTTTTCCTCGACGAGCGCCATCACGACCATGTTGGCGGTCATGAAGAGGGCGAAGAAAAGCATGAAGTAGACGAGGTTTGCCGCCAGCACCTGCAACTGGCGTACGCCCGTCACGGCGCCCAGTTTCTCGGGATCGGGGTCAACCGATCTGATCTGGCTGGCGGTGCCGATGATGCGCTCGGCGGATGCCGGGGGGATGGCCAGGCTGGATGCTGCCAGGCGCCGCAACTCGAGATCCATCGCGTTGCGCAGGAACTCGCGCAGTCCCGGCCTGTTGAGGTCGTCGGCGAAGTAGCTGGCGGATGCGGTGCCGTCGAGGATGCCCGTCGGCACCACGAGGATCGCCCAGAGATGGACGGGGCCGAAGGGACCCCGCGTAAGCTTCTCGGCCGAGAGATAGGGTTGGGCGGCGCTGGCGAGATCCGGGACGCCAGACAGTTCCTCGGGCAGGTCGATGCGGATGAACTGGTCGATGGGTTCGTTGAACGACGGCGCGCCGGGCTTGAGATAGGGGCGCAGCGCGATGAAGGCGGCAATTGTCCCGCCCGTCGCCTCGAGGGCGCTGGCGGTCGCCTTGCTGACGGGATCCGCGTCGAGCAGCAGGGTTGCAAGCGCAGGGTTGCCCGCCCGCAGCTTCGCCTCGTCTGCGTTCTCCTTCGCGTAGGCATTCAGCGCAAAGAGGCCGCGCTCGAGGCGCTCGCGGACGATGGCCTGGTCGATGGCCGGGATCATGCGCCCGGTCTCGTCGATGACGGCAAAGTGCCTGATCGGCGCGCCGAGAAGGGCGAGCTGGCTTTGCGAGGCGCTCGGGACCCAGCCCACGAGCAGCAGATAGAAGAGCGGCAGCATCACACCGAGCAGGAAGGGGCGCGATGTCGCGTGCTGCACGAAGCCATGCCAGGCGATGATCCACGTCTCCCTCATGGGACGAGGCCCTCCGCGTTGCCACCCGCCAGATAGACAAAGATCTCGTGCAACGGCGGGGCCGAGGTGTCGAAGCGGGTGAGCTTCACGCCCTTCTCGAAGCAGGCAGACAGGATGAACTGCGGGTCGGTGCCAGCCGCGAGGAAGACCTCCCACCAGGAAATGTTGTCATGCGGCGGTACGATACGCGCGACACCGGGGATGCCGGCGAGGAACGACAGGTCGCTCGGCGATTCCAGCTTGACGCTGCGTGGCATCACGGCGCGCGCCTCCTGGAGGGTGCCGTCAAAGGCCTTGTTGCCCTTGACGAGGATCACGAAGCGGTCGCAGAGGCGCTCGGCGTGGCTCATCGTATGGGTCGAGAACAGGACAGTCGCGCCGTTGCGGGCGAGCTTGCGGATCGCGGCCTCAAGTTCGTTCTGGTTGATCGGGTCGAGGCCCGAAAAGGGCTCGTCGAGGATGATCAGCGAGGGGGCGTGCGCGATTGCGGTGGCGAGCTGGATCTTCTGCGCCATGCCTTTCGACAGGGCCTCTATCCGTCGGTCCTTCACATGCGCGAGGCCAAGTTCCTCGAGCAGTTCCAGGGCGCGCTTGCGGGCTGTCGCCGCCCAGAGGCCCTTCAGGCGGCCGAAATAGACGATGGTCTCGAAGGCGGTCATGCGCTTGTAGAGGCCGCGTTCCTCGGGCAGGTAGCCGATGCGATGCTGAACCGCGCGGCCGGGCGGCTTTCCGAACAAGGTGATGGTGCCTTCGGTCGGGGTCGAGATGCCGAGGATCATGCGCAAGGTCGAGGTCTTGCCGGCGCCGTTGGGTCCGAGCAGGCCCACGATCTTGCCCTCGGGCGCGACGAAGCTCACGCTGTTGACGGCGGTGAAGTCGCCGTAGCGCTTGGTCACGCCCTTCAGTTCAAGTACCGGATTTGCCATCGCCCTACTGCCCCGGGCGAGACAACCACGCCGGGGACATGCGGATCAACAGGAGTTTCTGCAATGCGGACAAATGGTTAGCGTTTGGGCCTCAATGCGGGAATTTGCTGGCGCTGCGGTGCCCCACGACGATCTTCCAGTCCCCGTCGCGCTGCGCCAGGGTCAGGGTCATCGTGCCCTCGAACTTGAGCGAGGACTGGCCGTTGGCCGCGACGGTCTGCGAATAGCGGAAGGTCGCCACGGCGGATTCGTCGGTGAGCATCGAGATCTTCATGTCGTAGGCCTCGAAGTGCGACTCGGGGAAGCCCGCGAAGTAGTTGGTCAGGGCCGCCACGGCGGCCGTCTTGGTTTCGTAGACGACCTCGCCGTTCTCGATCCAGACAAAGCCCGGGCCATCGGCCAGGAGTTCGCCGGCGCCCGGCGCGTCATGTGCATTGACCTTGGCGACATATTGCTCGATCGCCGCCTTTGCCTCGGGAGCCACCTCGGGAACGCTTGAAGAGGAGCCCGTCGGCGCAAACGGGTTCTCGCAGGCGGCCAGCAGCAGCGACCCGCCGATCACCGGAATGAGCATGAGGTGACGGAATTTCATCCTGAACGTTCCCTGGGAGATGCAGCCCTATCTCTAGCGTGCCCGCAGCATCGTGTCAGCCCCAACGATTGCGCAACCACAAAATCCGCCGAAAGTTAACGCTGCCCCCGGGCTAACCAAGGGACTTCACGATCTCCTCGGTCATCTTCTTGGCATCACCGAAGAGCATCATCGTGTTGTCGCGGAAGAAGAGTTCGTTCTCGACGCCGGCGTAGCCCGAACCCATGCCCCGCTTGATGAACAGCACTGTCTTTGCCTTTTCCACGTCCAGAATGGGCATGCCGTAAATGGGGGATTGCGGGTCGGTCTTGGCCACCGGGTTGGTCACGTCGTTGGCGCCGATCACGTAGGCCACGTCGGCCATGGCGAACTGGCTGTTGATGTCCTCGAGTTCGAAGACCTCGTCATAGGGCACATTGGCCTCGGCCAGCAGCACATTCATGTGGCCGGGCATGCGGCCGGCGACGGGATGGATGGCATAGGAGACCTTGACGCCTTCCTTCTTCAGCTTGTCGGCCATTTCGCGCAGCGCATGCTGGGCCTGTGCGACCGCCATGCCGTAGCCCGGGACCACGATGACGGATGAGGCGTTCTTCATGATGAAGGCCGCGTCCTCGGCCGAACCCTGCTTGATGGGGCGCGTTTCCTGCTTGCCTGCGGGGCCGGCCGTCTCGCCGCCGAAGCCGCCTAGGATGACCGAGAAAAAGCTGCGGTTCATGCCCTTGCACATGATGTAGCTCAGGATGGCGCCGGATGAACCCACAAGGGCACCCGTGATGATCAACGCCGAGTTCTCCAGCGTGAAGCCGATGCCGGCGGCGGCCCAGCCGGAATACGAGTTCAGCATCGAGACAACGACGGGCATGTCGGCGCCGCCGATCGGGATGATGAGCGTGACGCCCAGGATGATCGAGAGGACCGTGATCGCCCAGAACGCCCAGGTTGCCTCGCCATGGCTCATGACCAGGATTACGATCAGCGCCAAAATGGCGGCTGCGATCAGGATGTTCACCAGGTGGCGCGCGGGCAGGATGATGGGCGCGCCCGACATGTTTCCGTTCAGCTTGGCAAAGGCAATGACCGATCCGGAGAAGGTGATCGCGCCGATGGCCACGCCGAGCGACATCTCGATCAGGGACTGGATGTGGACGTTGCCCGGCTCTCCGATGTTGAAGGCCTGCGGTGCATAGAGCGCGGCAGCTGCCACGAAAACAGCCGCGAGGCCGACGAGGCTGTGGAAGGCGGCAACAAGCTGGGGCATCTGCGTCATCGCGATGCGCCTTGCGATGATGGCGCCAACGCCACCGCCGATGGCGACACCGCCGAGGATCAGGCCCCAGGTCAGCGCGTCCGTGGGGCTTGCCACGGCCAGCGTCGTGAGCACCGCGATGACCATGCCCAGCATGCCGTTGCGGTTGCCTGCACGGGAGGTCTCGGGGCTCGACAGGCCGCGGAGCGCCAGGATGAACAGGACACCCGACACGAGGTAGAGGAGAGCTGCCAGATTGGGGTTCATGCGTGTGACCGATCCTGGTTATTCGCGCGGTGCATCGAAGATTCCGGCCCGAAGCAGGCCCATGCCTGCTGCGGCCATCCAGATGGCGATGAGAGCGACGATCGTTGAAAAGCCGAAGTCCTGGCGGATGTGGAGGATCAGGGCGCAGGCAAACATCGCCAGCCCCTCCCAGAGCAGCAGCGCGGCGATGAGGCGTGATTGCGCGGCGTCCTGAATGGCGAAATAGCGCGCGGCCACCAGTTCGCCGATGCCGGCAACGACGAGGCCTGTGGCGATGATGTCCGCGAGGGAGATGGAAGATTCCACGCTGCGGGCCTATTTCTTCTCTTTCTTGCGATACATCGCGAGCATGCGCTGGGTCACGAGGAACCCGCCGAAGATGTTCACGCTGGCGAGGATCACGGCGATCACGCCGAAGGCCTTGGCGATCCAGCCGCTGTCACCGGCCGCGATCAGGTCGACGCCGACAGCAAGCAGAGCGCCGACGATGATGACCGAGGAGATCGCATTCGTGACCGACATCAGCGGCGTGTGCAGGGCGGGTGTCACGCTCCAGACCACGTAGTAGCCCACGAAGATGGCGAGCACGAAAATCGAGAGGCGGAAGATGAAGGGGTCGATGACTTCCATGGCAGTGCTCCTCAGGCCTTGAGTGCGGGGTGAATGACCTCTCCGTCGCGCGTCAGGCAGGTTCCCTTGATGATGTCGTCGTTCCAGTCGATCTTCAGGCCCTTGGTGGCCTTGTCGATGAGCGGCGACACGAAGTTGAACAGGTTGCGGGCATAGAGCGCGGAGGCGTCGGCGGCGAGGCGCCCGGCGAGGTTGACGGCGCCCACGATCCTGACGCCGCCGATGTCGACGGTCTCGCCCGCCCTGGTGAGGGGGCAGTTGCCACCCTGCTCTGCCGCGAGGTCGATGAGGATCGAACCCGGCTTCATCGAGCGCAGCATGTCCTCGGTGACGAGGACAGGTGCCGGCCTGCCGGGAATGAGGGCTGTCGTGATGACGATGTCCTGCTTCCTGATCGTCTCGGCGATGAGGGCTGCCTGCTTCTTGCGGTAGCCTTCACTCATCTCCTTGGCGTAGCCGCCCGCCGTCTCGGCCTGCCTCGTTTCCTCGTCCTCGACAGCCACGAATGTGGCGCCGAGCGACTGAACCTGCTCCTTCGTGGCCAGGCGCACGTCGGTTGCCGACACGATGGCGCCGAGGCGCCGCGCGGTGGCGATGGCCTGGAGACCCGCCACGCCCACGCCCATGACAAGGACACGGGCGGCGGCGATGGTGCCCGCTGCCGTCATCATCATCGGGAAGGCGCGACCGAACAGGGCGGCTGCGTCGATCACGGCCTTGTAGCCGGCAAGGTTCGACTGCGAGGACAGCACGTCCATCGTCTGGGCACGCGTGATGCGCGGCATGAATTCCATCGCGAAGGCGTTCACGCCCTGCGCGGCAAAGCTTGCGACCATCGGGCGGTCGGCATAGGGCGCGAGGATGGCTGCAAGCATTGCGCCCCTGGTCAGTTGTCCGGCCTCTGCCTCGGTCGGGCGCTGCACCTTGAGGACGATGTCGGCGGCAAGCGCCTCACGCGCGGAGACGATTGAGGCGCCGGCAGCGACGTAGTCGGCGTCCGGGAAATGGGCTGCGGCGCCGGAAGCGGACTCGACGAGCACCTCAAGGCCGAGGCCCTTGAACTTCCTCACGGTCTCTGGCGTGGCCGCTACGCGCGTTTCGTTCGGACGGGTTTCCTTCGGGATACCGATTTTCATGCTTCCTGCCGGCGTTAGAGGGGGTAACGGGCGTGTCGGCGTGGGCGTCCGGCCGTGTCGCGGCCGGGGCCGATCAGGCAAACATGTAGGCGAGGAATACCAGCGTGAGCACGGTCAGGACGGTGCCCCACTTCGTCAGGCTCCAGAACAGGGCGAAGGTCGATTCCTGCTCCCGGATGTCCATTGAGCCGCGCTTGTAGTCGGATTTCGGTCCTGATGCCATTGGTGAGCCCTTGCGTATGTCGCGACCAGTCGCTGATTGCAGCGGAATATAGCAATCAAGCAGGCCGGGGCAACCGCAGTCTGGTGCGCTTTTTGTCCTGCCCGGCTGGTAATAAAGCGCCCTTTTCAGACGCGGCGTGTCGGCAGGGAGTGGTTCCAGTCGGCCAGCAGGGCCCTCAGGGCGGCCACGAAGGCAAGCGGCTGGTCCAGCATGACATGATGGCGGGCCTGCGGGATCTCGATCACCGGTGCGGCGTGACCGAGCAGGCTGTACATGTAGGCACCGACCTCTGGCGGCATGAGGACCGAGTTCTCGCCCCGCATGATCGCGATGCGGCAGCGTGTCGACCGCAGGCAATCGGCGGTGTCCCCGATCGAAAAGCGCTGTGTCCAGAGCGAGGGATCGAACTTCCACGTTAGCCCCCCTTCAACCGCGCGCAGTGACTTTCGGGCAATGAAGTCGACGATGAAGTCGTTCTCGCAGGGTTGCTCGGGGGCAAGGCGGAAGCGGGTCAGCGCCTCGGCCTCAGTCGCATAGATCCGGTGGGGGCGCGCCTCGCGATGCGGCGGGCCACGGGGGCGGTCCGGCGGGTTGACTGGCGAGTCGACGATCACGGTGCCGGCAAGGCGGTCGCCATGCCTTGCACCGGCAAGGATCGTGGCAAAGCCGCCGAATGAATGGGCCACAAAGACCGGCGGCTCGGCGTTTTCGAACATGCCGGCGTGAGTGGCCACGGCCATCTCCTCGGCGACGAAGAGATCCATCTCGTAGCGGGCGCGATGCGCGGAATCGCCCATGCCCGACAGGTCGAGCGCAGCAACGTTGTATTCGCGCGCGAGGAAAGGCGCGATGAAGCTCCACCAGTAGGCGTGCGCGCCGTTGCCGTGCACGAGCAGGAGCCCCGGCTTCGATCGGTCGCCCCAGCGCAGATAGTGGATGCGCGCGCCGGAGACATCGATCGCGTGGCTCTCGCATGGCATGGTGATCGCGTCCTCGAACCAAGCCGGGCCGGCAACGCGCTCGCCGTTATAGCGGGCCAGGGGCCCGAGCCTTGAGACGGTATCGGACATGTCAGGCCTTTCGGCGCGGTGGTCGCGTGCCCAGGGCCTTGAAGATGCCCGTGGCCGACATGATCGTGCGCTCGGCACACCAGATGCGACCGGTAACGGTGAAGATGTCATCCTCGCGACCGGTGATGGTGCCCGTGCCCTCGACCCAGTCGCCGACATGGGCGGCTTCCACGAAGTCAGTCACCATGCGCACCGTCACCCAGTAGCGGTTTTCCTGCAAGGAGATCGCGTGGCCCAGCGCCATGTCGGCAAAGGCCATCAGCATGCCGCCATGACAGTTCTTCATGCCGTTCGTGTGCGCATCGGACACCAGGAAAGCCCTGGTGTAAGTGCGGTCCGCGTTCACGCGCTCATACAGGGGGCCGATCTGTCGGCCGAATCCCTGGAACCAGTTCATGCGGACATAGCCCTCCGGTATTTCGGGGACATTTTCTTCAAGAAGGTCATCCGTCATGGTGTTTCAGCCAGCCGCCCTGCGGCGCCATTCAATCCATGCGCCGTGGGGATTGCAATCCGCCAGAACAACGCTGCTTGTGGTCCCGTTGTCGTAGCGCGAGACGCGGACGGGGTGTTCGGCCTGCTCCCACTCGACGCTGACGCGGTAGAGCGGCCGGTGCCTTGCGTGCGCCACGAGCGCCTCGTCGAACCGGCGCTGCATGTCGGTCGAGAACTGGTAGGTGACAAAGGAGTGATAGACGACGGGCGTACCCGTTGCCGGCAGCGCCTCGAGCGTAGGCGTGATGAGGGCGAGCGCATCGCCGAAGCGGATCGGCGGCGGATGTTTCAGGGCCGTTGCGATCGCCCCGTCGAGGCGCGCAATGCGTGGCTGCAATTCCGGGAAGATCAGCGCCTTGAGCCAGAGGCGGTCAGCGGGGTCGGAAAGGCGGACGGGATTCAGCTCAAGCCCGACGCGGCTGAGCACCTGTGGCATGACCGGGTCGACGCGCGGGACGAGCGGACCCCGGGCCTCGGCCGTCAGCCTGAGGCTTGCGTCCGGGGTCGGGCACGCCGCCACTTCCCTGCCCTCGCTCACGTAGGAATAGGCGTAGAGATCCCAGTTCAGATTGAACCCGGCGCTCGGACCGATCTCGACCATGTGCAGGCCCGTGCCGGTCTCGCGCGCGATGTGCTGGAAGCCCGGCAGCAGCGCGGTGCAGCGGGCAACCTCGTTCGTGTTGGTCACGCGTGACGTGACGAGATGCGTCACGTCTTCCTCGTATTGAAGGCAGAAGTCGCGGAAGGTCTCGTAGATGTCAGGGCCCGGCTCGGCGCCCGGCGTTAAGCTCGGGTAGAGCTTCTTCAGGGCGTGAGGGCGGCCTTCGTAAAGGAGATACTGGACGGCGCCGAGGATGATGTTGGCGTGCGGCTGGCCGGGCTTTGCCTTCTCGGCGATGGTGCGCACGCGCGGGTCGTCGCGGATATGGCGGGCGAGCCTTGCGTAGAGGGGTGAGCCGATGCGTTCGGCCTCGATGGCAAAGAGGCTCCAGTAATCGCTCTGGTTCATGCTCAACTCCTCAGGCCGGCAGCGGCACGCCGGCCGCGTCGAAGGCCTTCCTCTGGCGACCCTTGACTTCCGCCAGCGAGAAATCGGCGATCTCGGCGTGGAACAGGTCGTGGAAATTCATCTCGGCCTGCAGGTGCAGGAACACGGCGCCAAGGCCGATGGCAGCGCGGTCCATGAAGACGAACTCGCGCGGCGGCTTGACGGGCCCGAGCTCCTTGAGCAGCTGGTGGACCTGGAAGGCTTCCTTTCGTCCGTAGGCGGAGGGCTCGATGCCGTCGGCCACCGTGCGCACGCGATCGTCGAGCATGGGGGCGTAGATGAAGCGCGCCCAGATGTTCAGCGCGTCGACCAGTTCATTCTTCAGGTTGCGGAAGCCCCAGGTCTCGTAGGCGTGGACGGCCATGTCGCGGTCGTTCCTGAGAAGTGCCGTGTAGAGGGAAATCACGCCGCCCACGAATTCCGGCCGGAAGGTGCGGATGCAGCCATAGTCGAGCAGGTTCAGCCCGAGGTCGTCGCGGATCGTGTAGTTGCCCAGATGCGGATCACCGTGGATCGCCGCATAGTGGCTGAAGGGATGCCACCAGGCACGGAACATCGTCTCGGCGATGCGGTTGCGGTCGGCTTGCGAGCGTGACTTGAACTCGAGGATCGGCTTGCCCGAGATCCAGGTCATGGTCAGAAGGCGGCCGGTCGACAGCTCGGGCAGGACCTCGGGCACGTGAATGCCCGTGCTGTCCTTCAGCATGATGCGGTAGAGCGCGATGTGGGCGGCCTCGCGCCGGTAGTCGAGTTCCTCGCGCAGGCGCTCGCCCACTTCGTCGGCGATTTCTGATGGATCAATCGCGCGGTCCATGCGCCGGTAGAGGGAGAAGAGGATCCGGAGCTGTGCGAGGTCGGCCTCCACGGCGGACGCCATGTCCGGGTATTGCAGCTTGCAGGCGAGATTGCGGCCCTGCTTGTCCACGGCCTTGTGGACCTGCCCCAGCGAGGCGGCGGCCGAGGCCTCGCGTTCGAAGGCGCGGAACTTCTTTTCCCAGTCGGGGCCCAGCTCGGAGGCCATGCGCCTGCGCACGAAGGGCCAGCCCATCGGTGGGGCCTGCGTCTGCAATGTGGCGAGTTCGGCGGCGAAGTTTGCCGGCACAAGATCGGGCACGGTGGACAGCATCTGCGCCACCTTCATCAACGGGCCCTTGAGATTGCCGAGGGCTGCCTTGAGGTCGGCGGCCTCGAGTTTCTCGTCACGGTCGATGCCCAGCATGCGGGACCCGGCCATGCGCGCGGCGGTGCCGCCGATGGTGGTGGTCACGTTGGCGTAGCGCTTGAGCCTTCGGCCGAGGGTGTTTTCTTCGTCAGACATGATGCTTCCGGCGTGCATGACAGACGCGCTGTGGGGCGTCAATCCGGATTGCTGCACTTGCTCAGTGCCGCGTCGAATGACGCCGCAAAAACGGCCTGGTCGCGCGCGGTGTCCTGTGCAAGGGCGACCGTCCAACCGTCGAGGCGGGCGGTGGCTGTCGCGCAGTCGCAGGTGCGGCCCCGGGACGAGACGGCGGCGGCCAGCGTCCGGGCCCGGCTGGCAAGCACCTCCGGGAGCGGGTCTGCGCCGGGCTCCCCGCCTTCGAGCGACAGCCTGCCCCGGGCGGCGAGACGGGTAGCTTGCGCCCAGTTTCGGCCGTTGCGGACCTGCTGGCGGGCCTGGGACTGGTATTCGCGGGCGAGGCAGGCGCGCCAGGTGTCGCCGGTGATCTGCTCGCGCAGGAACGGGGAAACGTCGAAGGTCGCGCAGGCGGCAAGGAAAAGCGCCGGGGCAAACCCCAAACAGCAGCGGCGCACCAGGCCCCCCAGGCCTCGTGCGCCGCGCTTCACCCCCTCGATGAGCTTTCCGGTGCCACCAATCGCTTGCCCTGTGAGCAGAGCTTCCCCCGCGAGCCGGACATCAGAAAAGCGAATTGAAGGTCTCATCATCCCCTCCCGCTTGCAAGCATTAGTGACCGCTCCGCCTCACAATGCACACCCTCTGTAGCATCCACACCACAAGGCGCAGCACGGTTTGGTTAACAAAGCCTGAACGTGGCCCGAAGTGAAACGGCTTAAAGCGACTTTTACTCCGGATGGGTCAGATTGAGCCACGACCAACCAACAAAAACAAAGGGTGGACTTCATGGCGCACACGACACTGATCGTGGATGACGATCCGACACAACGCCGCTTGCTGCAGGCGCAGGCGGAGAAGTGCGGCATCCAGGTGCTGACCGCCGGTTCGGGACAGGAAGCGCTCGACATCCTCAACGGGCCGAAGGGCGCTGGCGTCAGCCTCGTCCTGCTCGACCTCGTGATGCCGGGGATGGACGGGCTTGCCGTCCTGGCGAACCTGCGTCCCACGCACCCCGCCCTTCCGGTGATCGTGCTGACGGCGCAAGGCGGCGTCGACACGGCTGTCAGTGCGATGCGCGCGGGCGCCGACGACTTCCTCGTCAAGCCCGCAAGTCCCGAGCGGATACAGGTGTCGATCCAGAATGCGCTCAAGGTCAAGGCCTTGACCGGCGAGATCCAGCGCCTGAAGAAGGTCACGGAAAACCGTCTGTCACTTGGCGACCTGATCGCCGAGAGCCCGTCGATGCGCCAGATGCTGCGGCTTGCGGACCGTGCCGCGCAGTCAAACATCCCGATCCTGATCGAGGGCGAGAGTGGCGTTGGCAAGGAAGTGCTCGCGCGCGCGATCCAGGGCGCCTCCGACCGCGCGGGAAAACCGTTTGTCGCCGTCAATTGTGGTGCGATCCCCGACACGCTTATCGAGAGCATCCTGTTCGGCCACGAGAAGGGTGCCTTCACGGGCGCGGTCGACCGGCACATCGGCAAGTTCCAGGAAGCAAGTGGCGGCACACTGTTCCTTGACGAGATCGGGGAACTGAGGCTCGACATGCAGGTCAAGCTGCTGCGTGCCATCCAGGAGGGCGAAGTCGATCCGGTGGGCGCCAAGCGTCCGGTGAAAGTCGACATCCGCCTCATCTCTGCGACCAACCGCAACCTCCAGCAGCAGGTGGCCGAGGGCAAGTTCCGCGAGGACCTGTTCTACCGGCTCAACGTGTTTCCGCTCCAGTTGCCGTCGCTGCGCGAACGGCGCGAGGATATCGACGGCCTGGTCGAACTGTTCATCCAGCGCTTTGCGGTCGAGGAGAACAAGAAGATCGTCGGCATCGACCGGGCGGCGCTGGACATGCTGAAGACCTATAACTGGCCGGGCAACATCCGCCAGCTCGAGAACACGGTGTTCCGTGCGGTCGTGTTGTGCGACGGGGAATGCCTGCGCGCGGGCGACTTCCCGCAGATCGCCAGCCAGATGGGTATCGCCATCGAACCGGCGAAGCCGGAGACTGCGGTGGCGCGGCAGGACATCCATCCGGTCGGACCGCAGCGCGGATCGGCGGTCGTGGACCAGCTTGTGGCGTCAGGCGTGACCTTGACCGGGATCGATGGACACCTGCGCAAGCTGGAGGAGATCGAACACGAGCTCATCCGCTTTGCGATCGAGAAGTACGAGGGTCACATGTCCGAGGTCGCGCGGCGATTGGGCATCGGTCGATCGACGCTCTATCGCAAGCTGCGCGAAATGGGGCTGGATGACGACCAGGCCGGCGCGGCCTGAGGCCGCCGTCAGCGCGCCATGCCGAGGGCGGACAGGTACAGGTCGAGGAGCGCGTCGCGCTCCTCGCGCTCGTGGGCTTCCATCTTCCGGATGCGGACGACCTGGCGCATGATCTTGGTGTCGAAGCCCTGCCCCTTGGCTTCGGCGTAGACCTCCTTGAGGTCATTGCCGAGGGCTGCTTTCTCCTCCTCGAGGCGCTCGACGCGCTCGACAAGCGACTTCAGCTGATCCTTCGCGAAATTCGGCTTGGCCATGACAAGAATCCCATCGATGTTCTTGGTAACGCGGCTTCAGAGGGCGCGAACCCTAGTCAGCGCGGCAGCCCCGATCAACGGGACCTAGCCATGATTCTTGTGGGATAACCCGAAAGCCGCCTTTTGCGCCTCGGTTGCCTCGACCTGGTAGCGGGATTTCCACTCGGCATAGGGCATTCCGTAGATCGTCTCGCGGGCTTCATCGCGCGTGAGTTGCATTCCACGCTCGCGGGCGGCCTCCTCGTACCAGTTTCCGAGGCAATTCCGGCAGAACCCCGCAAGGTTCATCAGGTCGATGTTCTGCGTGTCGGTGCGGCTGCGCAAATGCGCCACGAGGCGGCGGAAAACCGCGGCTTCGATTTCGGTGCGTGTGTTTTCGTCCATCGGGGAACGGCTCCTTTCGGTCAGGGCCCCTTCATGCCCGCAATCGCCTTGCGCAGCAATGGCACGAGGCGGGTTCCCCAGGACCGGGCGCCTGCGTCATCGCCGATGAGATCCTGGCGCAGCTCGATCAGGACGTGGGGCAGGCCCAGCGCGAGTGCGTGGCGGTCCATGCAGTCGCCCTGGAGTTCGCCCGAGTAGGGCTGGTTGTCGCCCACGCAGAGATCGGTTTCTGCCCTGAGGACTTCGAGGAGCGCGCGGGACAGGCGCGCGTCGCGCCGGGACCAGAGGACGCCGACATGCCACGGGCGGGGTTTGCCCTTCCATTCGGGCGTGAAGGAGTGGATGGAGACGATGACGGGCGCGATGCCTCGGCCGCGGGCGCCCGCAATGAGGCTTGCGATCGCGTCGTGATAGGGGTGGTAGTAGCGTGTGACCCGGTGCCGGATCCCGGCCTCGTCCGCCGTCGCATTGCCGGGAATGATCGCGCCGTCGGACAGTTTCATCACGAGCGTCGGATCGTCCTCGCCGCGGTTGAGGTCGATGAGGAGGCGCGAATGCGTGCCGAGGATTGCCGGGGCGCCGAGTGCGGCGGCCATCGTGCGGGTCACCGCTGCGGCGCCGATGTCCCAGGCAATGTGTGTCCCCAGACGTGCTGCCGGCAGGCCGAGCCCTGCATATTCGGGGGGAATGAAGTTCGACGCATGGTCGCAGACGAGAATGACCGCAGGATCGCCCTGCGGGTTGAAGCTTTCAAAGGGTGGGATGGACGGCACGGGACACCAACCGACGCTGACGACGGGCGCAGAATAGGCTAGAGCTTTGCAGCGATGTGACAGTTCGATTGTCGCAACCCCCTGAGGCCGCGGTTTCATGCAGTCACCGCCTGACATCCTGAAGCAGGTCTTCCTGTCTGCGGTCGATGCGTGCCATCCGCGCCGCGTCGTGCCGCTGGCCCTTCCGCCCCGGCCTCGCGGTCGCGTGTTCGTGATCGGCGCGGGAAAGGCAGCCGGCGCCATGGCGGCTGCCGTGGAGGAGGCCTGGGGCGACACTGATGGCGGGCTTGTCGTGACGCGGCACGGGCATGGGCAGCCCCTGCGGTCGCTGCAACTGATCGAGGCCCGGCATCCTGTCCCCGATGAAGCCGGGATCGTGGCAGGCCGGGCGGCGCTTGACCTTGCAGGCTCGCTTGGGCAAGGCGACACGCTGCTGGTGCTTCTGTCGGGTGGCGGGTCGGCGCTGCTTGCTGCGCCCCTGCCGCCGCTGACGCTGGCTGACAAGCAGGCCGTGACGCGCGGGCTCGTGCTGAGCGGGGCCTCCATCGGCGAGATCAACTGCGTGCGGCGACACCTGTCGGCTATCAAGGGCGGGCGACTGGCGGCGTGCGCCCACCCTGCCCGCGTGCTGACACTCGCGCTTTCAGACGTGGCTGGCGATGAGGCGTGTGCGATCGCCTCGGGACCGACGGTTGCAGACCCGTCAACGCAGCGCGACGCCGAGCGCATCCTGCTGCGCCACGGGATCGAGATGCCGGATGCCGTGCGGCAGGTGCTGGCTGATCCGCAACTTGAGAGCGTGAAACCGGGTGACACGCGCCTTGCGACCGCGGACTTCACGATTGTCGCGCGAGGCGCGGACCTGGTGGCTGCAGCCTGCGATGCGGCGCAGTCGTTCCGGCTCAACACATTGGTGCTGGGCGTGAACATCGAGGGCGATGCGCGGCAGGTTGGGCTGGCGCATGGCGAAATTGCGCGCCACATGGAGCCTGCCGGCACGCCGCTGATGCTCCTGTCAGGGGGCGAATTGACGGTGAAGGTCACGGGTGGCGGCGCGGGCGGGCCGAACCGCGAGTACCTCATCGCGCTTGCGCAGGCCCTGCAGGGGCACCGGCACATCTGGGCGCTGGCGGCGGACACGGACGGGATTGACGGGAGCGATGCGGTCGCTGGCGGCTGGATCGGGCCCGACACGCTCGATCGCGCCCGGACGGCCGGGCTGGACTTAAGGCACCTCGCGGACAGGAACGACAGCGCCCAGCTTTTCCGCGCGCTCGGGCAGGAAATCGTCACCGGAGCGACGAGAACAAATGTCAACGATTTGCGTGCGATCCTGATCCTGCCGCCGGGCTGACCCCTCAAGAGTTGCCGTCCGAACCAAGATGTTTCCAAGATTACACATGAACCTGCTGCGCGGGGTGCTCGTCGCCTGCGCCCTGTCCTTTCCGGCGCGCGCGGATTTCGAGTTGTGCAACAAGAGCGACCATACAGCCGTCGTCGCGATCGGGTACAAGAGTGGCAAAGACTGGGTGAGCGAGGGCTGGTGGCGCATCAATCCGCGTGCCTGCCGGGTTCTTGTCAAAGGGCCTCTCAGGACACGCTACCTGCTGATCCACGCTGCGCAGGAGGGCGTGGACGGGGACTGGGATGGCGCCTACCGGCTCTGTGTGCAGCCCAGGAATTTCAAGATCCGCGGGCGACAGGATTGTCGCAAGCGAAAGCTCGGCGAGGCCCGGTTTTTTCCGGTTGATACGGGCAAGGCATTAACCATGGTCTATCACCTTTCCGACTAGTATCGCCTCAACATCCCAGAGCAGGATTGCAGGAACGCAGATGCGCCGGCGCCGGAACGTCAAGATATTGGCCACGCTAGGGCCGGCCTCGCGCGATGCCGCCACGATCCGTCGCCTGTTCGAGGCCGGTGCCGACGTCTTCCGCATCAACATGAGCCACACGGACCACGCGGCGCTTTCCCACTATGTGTCGACGATCCGCGAAATCGAGAACGAGCTTGACCGGCCCATCGGCATCCTTGCCGACCTGCAGGGACCCAAGCTGCGGATCGGCGCCATGGCCGGCGGCGGCGTCGACCTTGAGACGGGTTCGGTGGTGCGCATCGACCTTGATCCGGCGCCCGGCAATGCGCAGCATCTCTACCTGCCCCACAAGGAAATCTTCGCGGTACTGAAACCCGGCGGGCAGTTGCTCATCGATGACGGGCGGCTCCGGCTTCGGGTGGAAAGCGTCAACGGGGAAAGTGCGACGGCGCGCGTCGAGTTCGGCGGACGGCTGACGGACCGCAAGGGCGTGAACGTGCCCGATGTCGTGCTGCCGATCGCAGCGCTGTCGACGAAGGATCGCGCCGACCTCGACCGGGCGCTTGAGCTCGGCGTGGACTGGATCGCCCTGTCCTTCGTGCAGCGGCCGGAAGACGTTGCCGAGGCGCGCAAGATCGTGGCGGGGCGCGCCGGGATCCTGTCAAAGATCGAGAAGCCGGCGGCGCTGGACCGGCTGGCCGAAATCACAGAGCTTTCGGATGCGCTGATGGTCGCGCGTGGCGACCTTGGTGTCGAATTGCCCATCGAGCAGGTTCCCGGGCGCCAGAAACAGATCACGCGTGCGGGCCGGGCCGCCGGCAAGCCGGTGGTGGTGGCCACGCAAATGCTGGAATCGATGATCACGAGCCCGCTGCCGACGCGTGCGGAAGTATCCGATGTCGCCACGGCGGTCTTCGACGGCGCGGATGCCGTGATGCTGTCGGCCGAGTCTGCATCGGGCAAGTATCCGGTGGAAGCCGTCGAGATGATGGACCGGATTGCGCGCTCGATCGAAGGTGACAGCCATTACCGAACCATGATCGAAGCCCAGCGCCCCGAGCCCGAGGCGACGACGCCCGATGCGATCACGGCGGCGTCACGGCAGGTGGCGCAGACGATCCGGGCCGCGGCCATCGTGTGCTGGACGGGATCGGGGTCGACGGGGATCCGTGCGTCGCGCGAGCGGCCTGGGGTTCCGATCATTGCGCTCACGCCGGTCGTCCGGACGGGCCGCCGGCTTGCGCTGGCCTGGGGCCTTCATTGCGTGGTGACCGAGGACGCACAGAGCTTCGAGGACATGAGCGAACGGGCCTGCCAGATTGCCTATCGCGAGGGCTTCGCCGCCCCGGGGCAGCGCATCGTCGTCACGGCGGGTGTGCCACTCGGGACGCCCGGCGCGACGAACCTGCTGCGCGTGGCGTTCGTCGGGCGCAAGCCGCCGCCCTATGCGGGCTGAGCTTGAGACTAGAGCGTGGTCCTGTCCTTCTCGAGCATCATCAGTTCGCCCGCACGCTTGAGGACCGGCGCCATCGACGGGTTGATGGCGAGCGCGCGCCGGTAGGCCTGGAGCGCGGCGGCTGACTGCCCCGCGTCGTCGGCGATCTTGCCGATCAGAACATGGGCGCGGAAATCGCGGGGTTCGAGCGACACAACCTTGGAAAGGTCGGCGGCTGCCTGCTCGGTGCTGTCCATGAGCATGAAAAGTTCGGCGCGGCGGAAATAGGCCTCGGCATAGGCGGGCTTCATCTGGTTGACCGCGTTCAGGAGCTTCAGGGCGGTGTCATAGTCCTGCTGCTCGACCGATGCGGCTGCGCGATCCATCAGAAGGTCGGTCGTGTCGCTGCCGGAGGCGCGCCAGAGTTCGCCGATCTGGAGGGTGAGCACGCCTGCCTCGAGGGGGCTGCGCACCTTCGACAACTGGTTAAAGAGCCCGGCAAGGCGCGGGTCCTTCTGGTCGGCCATGGCATTGCCGGCCAGCAGCAGAAGGGCTGAAACGATAAAGATGCCGAGGCGCATGGACGCCATGCTAGGCTAAGGCTTCCATCGTTCCAAGCGACCTTCGCCATGAAGATTACCCGACGCGAACTTGTCAGGCTTTCAGCGGGATTGCCGCTGCTGGCGGGCGCGTCCCGGGTTGCGGATCCGGAGGTCGTGGTGGTCGGGGCCGGGGTGGCGGGCATGGCGGCAGCCAAGGTGCTTGCCGATGCCGGGCGGCGGGTGCAGGTCCTCGAGGCGGCGGCGCGTGTCGGGGGGCGCTGCTACACCGACACGGCCAGCTTCGGCCTTCCCTTCGACCAGGGGGCGATGTGGCTCAGGCGGGCCGACTTCAATCCGCTCTTCGGATTTGCGCAACTGTATCGTTTCGGCACGGCGCTGGCGCAGCCCAAGGAAATCCTGTTCGCCGGCGGGCGGCGCCTGCCGGCCCGCGCCAACGCAGCCTTCGAGCGGGCGATCGATACCTACAGCATCGCGCTGGCCGAGGCAGCCGAGGGCGAGACCGACGTGGCAGCGGCGGCGGTGAACCCACCGACATTTGCGCTGCTGCCGCCGGAGGATCGTGAATGGCTTGCGACCGCGGGCGCCCGGATCGGCCCGCTCGACATGGGGCTCGACCTTGGACAGATCTCGGTCAAGGACTGGTTCAATCGCCACGAGGCCGAGCCGAGCCGGCTTGTGCGCCAGGGCCTTGGCACGCTGGTGGCGCGACTGTCGGACGGGCTGCCCGTTTCGGTGAGCACCACCGTGCTGCGCATCAGTCCGATGCGTGGCGGCTGGTTCGAGGTGCTGACGAGCCGCGGGGGCCTCAGGGCGCGCGCCGTGATCGTCACGGCGTCGGTTGGCGTCCTTGCGTCGGGATCGATTGCGATCGAGCCGGGATTGCCCGCCGATCATCAGGCGGCGATCGATGCATTGCAGATGGGATCGCTGATGAAGGTCGGCCTTTCATTCGCGGCAGGAAGCCCCGCGCTCGCGTTCCCGGATAACGCCCTGCTGTTCGAGCGGGTCGCGGACCAGCGAGCGGCAGAGTTCCTGGTACGGCCTTTCGGGATGCCGATGCTGGTGTGCACCGTCGGCGGTTCGCTGGCCTTGGACCTGGAGTCGCGCAGCGCACGCACGCACCTGGAATTTGCGATGGAAGCGCTCACGTCGATGATGGGAACTTCAGCGGCACGCGGGCTGGTGGCGAGTGCCTCGACCAATTGGGGGCGCAATCCGCTGGTGCTGGGGTCAGTGGCCGGAGCGAAGCCCGGCCAGTTGCGTGCCCGCGATGCCTTGCGGGTGCCCATCCATGGCGGCATCCACCTGGCCGGTGAAGCACTGGGCGATAAGGCCGTGCAGACCGTCAACGGTGCCTATGACAGCGGAAGGCAGGTCGCCCGGCGGGTCCTGAACGCGCTCAAGCGGTCCGGCGCCGGCTGAAGAACAGGCGATCAGCCCTGGCGCGCCTTGAAGCGCGGGTTCTTCTTGTTAATCACGTAGACGCGGCCCTTGCGGCGGATAACGCGGCAATCCTTGTCGCGGCCCTTCAGAGATTTCAGAGAATTCCGGATTTTCATTGGCTTTACCCGCGGCGTGCGGCCCCGCAGGGCCAAATTCGAGGGGCGGACCAATAGTGTGACCGGCGCGTATTGTCAACGCGCAAAGCGCGGGCCAAGTGGCTGTTTCCCTTGATTTGCGCGCCTGCCTCGTGGCATCGGTGCTTGGTGAACGAGGTGCTGCCTTGCTGAGTTTTGTTCGTATTGGGCTTGCTGTCGCAGCCGTGGCCCTGGTGCCAGTTTGCCTGGGGTCAAATGCCGCAAGCGCCGACCCGGCGGTGCGCATGTCGACCCCCGTGCCGGATGACCCGGTCGACCGGACGGCCGACTTCAAGGCGTGGGTGGTGCGTTTCCGCGCCGAGGCTCTGGCGCAAGGGATCACGGCAGAGACGTTCGACAGGTCGTTTGCCGGCGTACAACTCAATGCGCGCGTGGTCGAACTCAACGAAAACCAGCCCGAGTTCAGTCGGGCGGTCTGGGACTACATGGACAGCGCCGTCTCGTCCGCACGCGTCGAGAAAGGCCGCGAGCAGCTCCAGAAGTTTCGCCACACGCTGGGGCGGGCCGAGGACAAGCACGGGGTGCCGGCCAGCATTGTCACCGCGATCTGGAGCCTCGAGAGCAATTTCGGCAACAACATGGGCGGTTTCAACGTCATCGAGGCGCTGGCCACGCTTGCCTTCGAGGGCCGCCGGGCGAGCTTCGGGCGCGAGCAGCTGATCGCTGCGCTGCGGATCATCCAGTCGGGTGACGTGGAGCCGCGGCGCATGGTCGGGTCATGGGCCGGTGCCATGGGGCAGACGCAATTCATCCCGACGGCGTTCCTGCAATACGCCGAGGACGGCAACGGTGACGGACGGCGCGACCTCTGGGATACGAAAGCCGACGTGTTCAATTCGACCGCCAATTACCTGTCGAACAAGGGCTGGCAGCAGGATGCCCCCTGCTTCGACGAGGTTCGCCTGCCGGCAGGGTTCGACCACGCCCTAGCCGACATCTCGATCGAGAAGAGCGTGCGTGACTGGGTGGCGCTCGGCATCACGCAGGTGAACGGCAACAGCCTGCAGGGACGCACGGGGCTTAGCCCCGATGCGCAGGCCGCCGTGATCCTGCCGGGCGGGCACAAGGGTCCTGCCTTCATTGCCTATCCGAATTTCAAGGCCGTGCTGGCCTACAACAATGCGATTTCCTACGCGCTGGCCATCTGCCAGCTGTCGCGGCGCTTCGAGGGCGGGGCTTCGTTCTCCATTGACTGGCCGCGCGGCGAGACACCCATCCTGTCGCGCACCGACAGGCTGGAGCTGCAGATGCTGCTCAACCAGCGCGGCTTTGACGTAGGCGAGCCCGATGGCGTGATCGGGAAGAAATCGCGCGAAGCCATCCGGGCGTTCCAGAGGAAGATCGGCCTGCCTGCCGATGGCTTTGCGACGGTGAGCCTGCTGCAGAGCCTGCGCCAGACCGGCTAGGCCGGCGGGGGTGGGTCAACGATCCCCTGGTGCTCCCGCATCATCGCGTCCTTCAGCGTGCGGCTGCGCAGCAGGTAGGCTGCGAGCGTTCCCATGAGCAGCGTGGCGAGGATGTAGGGCAGTATCGGATGGATGCCATAGAGCGCATTGCCGATGAGCGGGGCAAAGATGAAGCCCGCCGCGCCCGCGCCGCCCGTCAGTCCCGCCATGGCCCCCTGCTCGTCCGGCGAGACGGCAAGTGAGGAGGCGCCGGCGAAGCCCGGGCGCAGCATGCCGAAGCCGAGCCCCGACAGGACCAGCGCGAAGGCGATCAGGCCGTAGTTCGGCGCGATGATCGCTAGGATCACGAGCAGGTTCGAGACCAGCGCCACCCAGATGCCGGCGTGCACGAGGAAAGAGGTTCCCAGGCGGAAGCGCTGGACGAGAACGAACTGCGCGAACAGCGAGGCGATGGCCGAGCACATCAGGCCGACGCCCGCGAGCTGCTGGGTATCGGAGACCGACGGGTTCAGCGTGTCGCGGATGACGAAGGCAATGGTCTGGATCGGGATCGCGCCGGCGGTTCCCTGCATGACCGCGAAGATCACGAAAGGAAGGACGCGCGGGTCGCGCCAGGACAGGGGCTTGAGCTCCTGGCGCTGGTGCGGGGCGGTGCGTTCGGGCAGCAGAAGCCAGATTGCAACCGCTGACAAGAGGCCGATGAAGCCCACGAAGAAGATCGGCGCCACAACGCCGAACACCGTCAGCGCCGCGCCGATGCCGGGCCCGACGGCAGCGCCGAGACCGAAGGCGGCATTGAGCGTCGCCATGCCCTCGGTGCGCTTGTCGGCAGTGGTGCGGTCGGCGATGTAGGCTTGCGAAGCCGGATAGGCGCCCGAGCCGAAGATGCCGAAGATGCAGCGGGCGGCGACAAGAAGCGCATAGGTCGCCAGCGGGGTCAGCGCGCCCCAGAGGCCGAACATCATCACACCGGCGAAGCTGATCGTGGAGATGCCAAAGGCGGCGAGCCCGATCAGGATGACGGGCCTGCGCCCCCAGCGGTCACTGCGGGCACCCCAATAGGCCGACGAGAAGACCCATATCGTGGCCGATACCGCAAAGATGGAACCGACCTGGAATTCCGTTAGGCCCAGTTCGCGCGCGAGCGGCGGCAGGATCGCGAACATCAGGGTCTGGCCGAGGCCGTTGCCGATCAGGCAGACGAACAGCAGCGCGATGGCCCGCTTGCGGCCGCGTTCCGTCGTCATGCCTGTCTCTGCCTCTTCGGGTGCGAAGGATGTTCGCAGCCGCTCGAGCCAGCCGGGCGGCAGCGGCGGCTTCGGAGGCGGGGTCATGGTCATGGACGGTGCTGTCGCCTGTTCGGGAAACAAGGGCCGATATGCACCCGGCGGATTGCGACGGGAGCGTGACAAATGGGCGCTCCGGCGGGGTCCTCAATGCCCAGCCTCAGTTCTCGGCCTTCAGGCGGACTTGCGCCGTATCGCTGCGCCCGTCGGCATCCACCACCGTGATCTGTGCAAAACCCTCGGCGTCGGGCGTCCACCAGCCACTGGCGCTCTCGGGCAGCGGTGTGCCGTTGACCACCCACTGCAGCGGCGCGCGACCGCCGGTGGCCTTGAGGGGCATGGGTTCGGGCTTGGCGCGGTCGACGATCGAGACGGTTGCGCCGTTCGGCGGGAAGGAGATGCGCGGGGGCTGGATGCGCTTCAGGCCGGCCGCCATGCGCGTGCTTGCACGAAAGCGCTGGAGACCGGGCGGCAGTTGCTCGGCGTTCTGCACCCACCAGGCGTCGGCTGGCGGGGTGGCGGGGGCCTTTCCCTCGGGTGGCAGGAGATCGAAGACCTTGAGCAGCAAGGGCGCGGCGTCATTGCGTCCGATGTGGCCGGGGCGCGTCGATCCGTCGGCGCGTCCGACCCAGAGGCCCACCGTGTACTTGCGCGAGAAGCCAAGCGACCAGGCATCGCGATAGCCATAGGACGTGCCCGTCTTGAAGGCGATCGTGCGCGCGCGTTCGATACCCTGGCCCATCGACCAGCCATCGGGGAGGTTTGCCTCCTTCAGGATCTGGCCGAGATACCAGGCCGGCGCGGGACCGAAAATGCGCGTGGATGGCGCCTTCGTGGTGCGGGGCACGAAATTGAGGGGCGCGACCTCGCCGCCGTTCGGGATGGCGGCATAGAGCATGGTCAGGTCCCTCAGCGTCATGCCGACGCCACCGAGGGCCATGGGAAGGGACGGCAGCGCGCCCTTCCTGGGGAAGTGGAGGGCGGCGCCTGCATTGCGCAGCGCGGCGGCGAAGCGCAGCGGGCCAATGCGGTCGAGCAAGGCGACGGCCGGCACGTTGAGCGAAAGCTGCAAGGCCGTCTCCATCGAGACGGTGCCCTGGAAACCCCGGTCAAAATTGCGTGGTTCGTAGTCGCCGAAGGCGGTCGGCCTGTCGTCGATCAGGGTCTGGGGGTGCACGATCAGTTCGTCGAAGGCCATGCCGTAGATGAAGGGCTTCAGCGTCGAGCCCGGCGAACGCGTGGCCGTCGCGAGGTCCACCTGCCCCGCCGCGGCCCAGAAATTTGCTCCCCCGAGATAGGCCATGACGTCGCGCGTTTCGTTGTCCACCACGATCGCGGCGATATTGGCGTCATCGTCGAAATAGGCGCGCTCGCGCCGGGCAAGGTCCTCGAGCATCACCTGGATGTCGGCACGAAGGGTGGTTGTGATGACCGGGTCCTTGCCCTTGTTGCCGGCGAAGAGTTCCTGCGCCACGTGCGGCGCGTTGAAGGGAAAGCGCAGGCGGCGCACGGGGACCGGTTCCTCGCGGGCGTCGCTGGCTTCGCGGCGGGTGATGACACCGCGCTCGGCCAAGACCGCGATGACGCGGTCGCGCGCCTTGCGGGCGCCTTCGGGGAAACGGTCCGGTCGACGGCGCTCGGGTGACTGCGGCAGGCAGACGAGCAGCGCCGCCTCGCCAACGGTCAGGCGTGCAGGCTCCTTTCCAAACCAGGCGAGGCTTGCTGCCCTTATGCCCTCGAGGTTGCCGCCATAGGGCGCGAGGGTCAAATAGAGTTCGAGGATCTCTTCCTTGGAATAGTGCCAGTCGAGCTGTAGCGCGCGGGCGACCTGGAGGGCCTTGGCTGACAGGGTGCGTTCGCGCGGCTCCATCAGGCGGGCGACCTGCATGGTGATCGTCGACGCCCCCGAGACGACGCGTGCATTGGCGGCGAGCTGATAGGCCGAACGCAGGACGGCGAACGGGTCGACGCCGGCATGCTCGCGGAAGCGCTGGTCTTCCCAGGCGAGCAGCATCTCGACGTAGCGGGGGTCAACGTCGGCGGGCTTGACCGGCAGGCGCCAGCGCCCATCGGATGATGCAAAGGCCCGCAGCAGCGTACCCTTCGCCGAGGTGACGATCACGGAGCGGTCGTCGATACGTGACTTCTCGAGGGGAAAGACGCGATCGAGGACTGCCAGCGAAAAGACAAGGCCAATCGCGGCGAAGGTTCCGACCAGGGGCCAGGGGCTGCGCGCGAGGCGGGAGGCGAGCCCCTGCGCCAGATGCTGGCGCAGGGTAACCGTTCGGGGATCAGTGCCGTCTTCAGGGGGTCGCAATCGTCAGCTGTCCCATGCCGGTACGCGCACGAACACGCGGCGCGTACATATCCTCGACCAGGGCCGCGGGCACGGTGTAGCTGCCGGGCACCGTGGCGCGCACGATGTAGGCGAAGCTGAACCGGGGCTTGAGGCGGGCCGTGTTGTCCTTCGGATCGGTGGACTGGTAGCTCGAGCCGATGTCGAAGGTCGCAACGAAGCGATCATCGCGCGCCTCGGCGATGTTGGCGGCCGACAGCGAGGGCAGGAAGGGATAGATCGTCGATCCGTCCTCCTTGCGCTGGACAACACCCTCGATCTCGAAGCCGGCCGGCAGCAGGTCGAGCAGCGCCATCAGGCGGGCCCGGTTGTCATCGACCTGGCCGAAGACGTGGACGATGAACCGGTCGTTCTGCCTTGCCGCCGAGAGGTTCGCCATCTGGCCGGACATCGTGAGGATGGCCTTGTTCACCGACACGCCGCTGCTTTCGGCCGGCAGCGGAGCCGCCGGGATGCCTTCGGCCGAGACGATGCGCCAGGCATCGCGCTGTCCGTTGTTCCTGACGGTGATGCCGCCTTCAACCTGGGCGAGGCCCGGGCTGAAGCGCAGGACCTTGCCCTTCTGGACCGCGGTTGCGCCCGTGACCGCGACATTGACGGGGGGCGTTGCTTCCTCGACCTCGTGTGCGGCGAGAAGCATCCAGGCCTTTTCCTGGGTCGTGGTCAGGTTCAGGCGCGGATCGAAGCCCTGCACGCGCGCGACGAGGTCGGGCACGAAGCTTGCCTGCTGGGCGCGCGCCGATACCGCCGTCAGGCCCGAGAGGTCGCGCAGGAGCGAGCCGTAGTAGCTGTCGACCTTGTACTTGTCGGCTGTTGCCTGCAGTGCGATCGTGCGGGCCCTGGCGAAGGCTGGCGCTGCGCGCGAGCGGTCGCCGATTTCGCTGAGGGCAGACCCGAGCAGGCCGAGCGCCATGGCGCTCTGCATCCCGTCCACCCTGTTGTCAGCGAAGTAGCGCAGTTCGCCCGGATTGAGCGAGCCCGCGCGTGCGAGCAGGTAGAAGCCATAGGACCTGGCCAGGTCGCCACTGCCTTCAGCGCCTGCGGCCTTGCGCACCCAGCCGAGCGCGCGGTCGATCGCCTCTTCCGGCACGACATAGTTCTGGGCCTTGGCCTGCATCAGGAAGTCGACGGCGAACATCGCGATGTAGGCATCAGCCTCTCCCGACACGGAGCTCCACATGCCGAAGCTGCCGTTGTAGGTCTGCATGTCGAGGACGCGCCAGACGGCGTCCTGAACGCGATCCCTGATGTTGCGGTCCTGCTTGACGTCGGCGAGCAGCGCCATGTCGTTGTAGTAGACCATCGGGAAGGCGCGGCTGACGGTCTGCTCGAGGCATCCGAAGGGATAGCGGTCAAGCCAGCGCAACAGGCCAGGCACGTCATCGAACCCGCGGCCACCCGTGACGGTCACCGCCACTTTCGCGGTTCCAGGCTTGAAGGATGACAGCAGGTCGCTGCCGAAGCGGTCCTCCTTGCCGGGTTGCAGGACGACGGTGTTCTCGACAGAGGTGGGGAGCTGCGGCTCGCGCACCTCGATCGGCCATGAGCGGTCGATCTTGAATCCGCCGGGACCGGTGACGCTCAGGGACACCTTGCCGATGCCAGCGCTTACGCCTTCGAGCGGCACAAGAACGAGCGTGCGCTGGTCCTTTGACAGGGTGGTGGCGGCGCGCGTCTGCCCGCCGGGGCTGGCGGCCGCACCTTCGGCGCGCACGATCGCGGTGTACTGGCCTGGCGCGCCCTCGACGTTGTGCATGTTGAGTGCGGCGAGAATCCGGTCGCCAGGCGCCAGGAAGCGCGGCAGGACGACTTCGGCCACGACCGGATCGCGCACGGTCATGGGCTGTTCGGCCCGACCGACGCGGTTGGCCGACCAGGCGACGGCCATCAGGCGCAATTCGCCATTGAAGTCGGGGACGTCAAGCGTGACGCTGGCCGTTCCGTTGGCGACCGAGACGATGCCCGAGAACAGCGACACCGACTTCTGCGGCACCACTGACAGGGAGCGCCCCCCGATGGCGTCACCGCCGGAGCGCAGCTCGCCCAGGATGGCGCGATCGGCCTGGATGAGGCGGCCATAATCATCGCGCATGTCGAGGCCCAGCCTGCGCTTGCCGAAGTAGAACCTGTTGGGATCGGGTGACTTGAAGTCGGTGAGCTGGAGGATCCCCTCATCGACCGCCGCAACGGTGACGAACGCCGATTCACCCCAGCCCTGCCCCTTCACCTCGATCGGGATGGTGATCTTCTGGTTGGGCTTGATGCGGGCGGGGGCCTTGATGGCAAGCGCCAGCGTGCGCGGCGCCGGATCGACCGACAGCCAGGCGACGCCGATCGAACGCACGGGGGCGCGCGACTGGGCCGAGGACAGCGGACGATAATGGGTCACGAGCGCGTAGGCGCCCGCGCCCCAGTCGGACGAGACAGGAATCGACACGGTCGTTCCGGCGGCCGACACATCGACCATGCGCGTCATGTGGATGCGGTTGGACGCGATGACGATGAGTGCCTTGCCGTCGGAGGGCGGCGAGATCTTGATGCGCGCGGTCTCGCCGGAGGCATACATGTCCTTGTCGGCCAGCACGGCGACACGGTCGGGACGGTCGTTGTCGGCGCCGTTGCCCCAACCCGACCAGAACCGGTAGGCGGTGGTCGCGCCGCTCTTCGGGTCGGAGACTGTCAGGCGATAGGAACCCCAGCGCAGCGATTTGGAGACCTTGAAGGCGGATGTTGCCGAGAGATCGGTCTTGCCGCCCTCGATGATGCGATCGTTGATCACGCGCTCGTAGCGCCAGTCATTGTCGACCTGGTACCAGCGATAATCGATGTCCTCGAAGACCAGTTCCCACGTGACGTTGTTCACGGCCTTCTGGCGCCCGGTTTCATCGAGCGCCACGACTTCGAAGTTGGCGGGCGTGTTTTCCTGGACAGAGTTCAGCTGGAAGCCGGGGCGGATGCCGATCAGCGTGTCGCGGGTGCGCACGGGCAGCGAAACCTTGCCGGATGTGGTGCGACCGCCGGGTTCGTAGACGGAGATCGTCATGTCTGCGCGCAGCGGGAGCGATGTCTCGGGAAGGTCCTCGACCCGCGCGGTGGCCGCGGTCCTGCCCTGCGCATCGGTCTGGGTGACGGACATGGTGAGCTGCGTGCCCTGGAAGGTCTCGTCGACCTTGCCGAAGACATAGCCCTTCAGCGCGGCGATGCCGTCAAACGGCGTCGGGTCGGCGTTGATGGTCATGGTGCCTTCGCCGCCGAGGCCGGCGGCGGGTGCGCCATAGAGGAAGCGGCTGCTGACATTGACGCTGGCGACCTCGCCCGGCCGCAGGATCTCCTGGGCAGGCTTGAGCTCGACTTTCAGCTTCTGGGGAACGAAATCCTGCACGTCGAAGGCGACGCGGCCGATGGGCTCGCCCTTGGGGTCGACATAGGCGGCCACCTGCCAGCGGCCGCGCGGGGCCGTATCGGTCAGCACAACCGGATCGCCGGAGGCGCCGCCGAGCAGGTTCTTCTGGGTCCATTTCTTCGCCTCGAGGCCATCTGGCCGCGAGAGGATGAAGGTCAGCATCGTGTTGGTGATCGCGCGGGACTGCTGGTCGCGCAGCAGCGTGGTCACATTGACCGTTTCACCAGGGCGATAGACGCCGCGGTCGGTGTACATGTAGGCGTCGATCTCGCCCGGGTTGGAGCGTCCTTCGACGCCGCGATCGGTCAGGTCGAAGGCCGGACGGCGCAGGTCGAGGAACGAGAAGTCGGCGCCTGCCCCGTAGGCCATGATCACCACGGGTTCGGAGCCGCCCTTGCCGCGGACGAGCGGGGCATCGAAGGTCGCGCGGCCGTCGGGGCCGGTCTTGACGCGCTTGAGTTCCTCGTTGTTGCGCGCCACGAGCGCGAGTTCGACGCCCGACAGGGGCTCGGCCGAACGCAGCGAGCGGGCAAAGACCGTCAGGCCATCGCGGCCGCGGAAGCTTGTCAGCGCGATGTCGGTGTTGACGACGAACTGTGCCGCGCGGGGCTTCCAGTAGTCGTTTTCGTCGGTGGAACCGGCGTCGGCGGCGTCGGTTGCAATCACGAGATAGGCGCCGGGCAGAACCTGCTTGAGGGCCTTGCGCAGCGGGAACAGCGTGATGGCTTCGTCGTTGCGGCGATTTCCGGGGACGGACAGCTGCCCCTGCCAGACGACCTGGCCTTGCGTGTTCTCGAGCGTGTCACGGTCGTATTCGTAGAACTCGCGCTGGTCGACAACGCCGGTCTGCAACTGCGACAGGAGGCGGTCACCGACGCGAATGACCTTCACGTCGAGCCTTGCCACATTCACCGTCGTGATGGGCACGCCATCGGCGGTGTCACGCGGCAGGACAAGGCCATTTCCGAAGCGCACGAGCGAGGGCTTGTCGCGCAGCGCCACGGGGAAGGACTCGGACCGGGTGAGCTTGTCGCCCTTGGCTGCGGGCAGGCCCTCCCTGAGCTGGAGGGTGTAGGTCTTGCCAAAGGTGAGGCCCTGGACGCAGAGCCGGTCCTGCGTCACGCGCACGGCGAAGGTCAGCTCAGGATCGAACTTGAGGTAATCCTCGTAGCGAACGTTGCCGCTGTCGTCGAGCTTGCGCGTGAAGACCAGGCAGGCTTCAGGCGTTTCACCGGAGGTCTGGACCTCGAGCCTGCGGAACGCGAAGTACGGGGCTTCGACCTCGGGCTGGGAGGCAACCCCGGTTGCCGTCGTGTCCCCGGGAACCGGAGGCGCCACACTCGCCTGCGTGCCGCCGCCGAGCATGAATTCGTCCTCTTCGGCGAACACGGCTGCACCCGTCTGCGGGTACCAGCGGCTTGCGACCAGGATCGATGCAACGAGTGCGGCGACAACGGCCAGCACGATCATCAAGCGTGACATGAATGTTCCCTGAGGGTGAGAGTCGGATCGCGGCATACTAGAGCCTAACAACAGCAATTGTTAGCGTTCCTGCCGAAGAAAAGTGAGGATGGGACACATCGGGAACTGTTGTCCCCGAACTTGACCTTTTTGTGTCCCCAAGCTGCAATCTTTGCGACGAGACCTGCCTGGGGGCACACTCTGTGCGTGCCGTCACACCGGCACGCTCCCGGTCTCATGCAGGTCGCTGTTGGCGCTGAAGGAATTGCTGTAGTCTGCCGGCTCATTGCCTGGGGGTTGGAGAATGCGAGCCCGGCGTCACTGGCTTGCCATGCTATTGCTGCCTGCCGCGCTTGCGGCGGGTGCGGGCGCGCCTGCGGCGCGGTCCCAGCCGGTCCCGGGGCTGCAGGGGCCTGCGCCAGCGCCCCTGCCCTCGACAGAGGTACCCTCGTGCCCGGGGCTGGTGCGGCTGCTCAACAGTGCACGCCTGCTGCAGACCGTGGACCTGATCAATGTCCGGCGCTTCTATGACCTGAACGGCGCTGACTGCGCGTGGTCGCCCCGCAATGCGCAGCAGGTGGCCGGCGTGCTGGCGGCGGCGCCGGACCACGGCCTTGACCCGGCCCTGTTCCATGCGGGACCCATCGCGGACCTCGCGGCGGACCTGCAACCGGATGCCGTCATGGTGCGCGACGTGCTGATCACGGATGGTGCGCTGAAGTATGCGCGCTATGTCAGCGAAGGGGTCGGACCGGTTGCCGCGGACAATCCCGACGCGCCGGCGGACCTCACGACCGAGGCGGACCGCGTGGAAGCCCTTGCACGCGCGCTCCGGGGCGGGACGCCCGGCGCCTGGCTCGGCGGGCTGACGCCGCGCTATCCGGCCTATGTGCAGCTGCAGGCGGGCCTCGTGCGCTATCGCCAGATCGCCGCCGCCGGCGGGTGGCAGATGCTGCCCGACACGCTGGCGCGGTCGCGCCGGGTACAGGACCACACGGCATTGCGCACGCGGCTGCATGCCGAGGGCGACCTGGCAACGGACAGCGGCTCTGCGCTGTTCGATGACGAGCTGCGTGCGGGGCTTGCGCGCTTCCAGTGGCGCAATGGCCTGAGGGCGGACGGCGTGCTGAATGCGGTCACGATCGAGCGGCTCAATGTTTCGGTCGGGGAGCGGCTTGCAAAGCTGGCGCTCAACCTCGAGAGGCTGCGGCGCACGCTGCCCGACCTGCCGATGACGCGGGTCGAAGTCAACCTGCCGGCAGCGACGGCAGTGCTGTTGCGGGACGGACGACGGGTACTGCGCATGAACGCCGTTATCGGGGCGCCGCAGCACGAGACGCCCGAACTGGCCAGCGAGATCGATGCGATCGTCTTCAACCCGCCATGGACCATCCCGCGCTCGATCATCGTCAACGAGATCGAACCGCACGTGAAGCGGGACCGGAAGTACCTGAAGAAGAACCACATGTCGTGGCAGGGGGACCAGCTTGTGCAGGAGCCAGGCCCGTGGAACGCGCTGGGGCGGATCAAGTTCGATTTCCCGAACCCCTATTCGGTCTACCTGCACGACACGCCGGCGCGGGAGCTGTTTACCGACCCGGAGCGGGCGGCGAGCCATGGCTGCGTGCGGCTGGAGCGGCCGCTCGAGCTGGCAGAGGCGCTGCTGGCCGCCGATCCCCAGTGGGACCCCAAGGCCATCAGGGCGGCGATCGACAGCGGCCGGACGCTGCGGGTGAGCGTGCTGGACCCAACGCCCGTGGTGTTGACCTACCAGACCGCCTTTGCGGAGGCCGATGGTTCGATCCACTTCCGGACGGATGTCTACGGGCGCGATACCAAGCTGACGCTCGCGCTGTCGAACCGGCTTGAAGTGCCGACCCCGCCGCCCGGCCCCTGAGGGGTCGGGGAGCGGCGTCAACCAAGACGAGATTCCACTCGCGTCCGGCCTGCTTCCGACTCGCCTTCCAGGCGGATTCGGATTATGAATATTCCCGCGGGGGCTGTGGGAGGCCGCCGGCGAAGCGTGCCTGGGGTTTTGGGGGGAATAGCGTGCGGTTTCTGACCATGCTGGCGGTGGCCCTGTGGGTTGCCGGATGCGCCATGTCGACGACGGTCAACAAGACAGACCAGGCGGCCATGGCCCGTTTCGACGCGTTTCGCGGTGGCAATGTCACGCTGCCCATGGGCGCGCTCGAAGCCGCGGAGTGGGCGCTGTACCGTGATACCGCCTACGAGCACCTGGCCGGCGGACAGTGGCGCGAGCTTGCCGACGTCGTGCAGCGCAAGGGGATCAACAATGACCTGAGCTGGTACTACCTGGGGCGTGCTGCCGAGGGGCTTGGCGAGGTCAGCCTCGCACGCCAATACTACCAGCGCAGCATCGAGCGGTCGAACTCCGAAAAGGCGAGCCACCGCTGCCAGGGTGCCGTGATCAGCCTTTGCGACGGCTTCGAGTTCCCGGACGTGACCATGGCGCGACTGTCGCAGCTCGAGGCTGCCGCGCCGGCACCCAAGCCGGAGGCCGCGCCCGAGGCGGCGCCCTCACGCGCTGACGCCGGCGGGATCAAGCTCCTGCGGACGGGGACAGGTTTCGTCGTGAACGCGTCGGGTGCGGCTGTGACGAACTTCCATGTCGTGCAGCAATGCGGAGCGGTGTCGTTCCAGCTGGGTGGCGGCGAGGATGCGGTTCCAGCCACGGTGACCGCGAGCGATCCCATGAATGACCTTGCCTTGCTGAAGATCAGCGACAAGCCCGAGGCGAGCGCCGTGTTCCAGGATGACGAACGCGTGCACGCGGGCGACGACGTGATCGTGTTCGGCTATCCCCTGCTCGGGCAATTGTCGAGTTCGGGGAACCTGACCAAGGGCTCCGTCACGGCCCTGTCGGGGCTGAGGGACGATACGCGCTTCTTCCAGATGTCGGCGCCGATCCAGCTTGGCAACTCGGGCGGGCCGGTGCTCAACAGTTCCGGCCGGGTCATCGGCGTGGTGACGTCGAAGCTCAATGCCGCGCAGGAACTCAAGTCGAGCGGCGACATCGCGCAGAACGTCAATTTTGCGCTCAAGGCTTCGGTGTTGCGGACTTTCCTCGCCGCCAACAATGTGAGCTACCTCAAGAGCGACGGCACGATGAGCGCGATTGCGCGCGCGCAGACCGCATCGGACGGCAACCCCGAGGGATCGCCCGCGGCTGCCGTCATCGGCCGCAAGGCGGGCGGGTTCACGGGTATCGTCGCCTGCTATCGCTGAAGCCCCTCGCGGGGTTGTGCCTGCGGGTACAGGCCTGCGGTGTGACATTCGTGTTCCGGCGGGCCCGGCATTCCGCGGCTCACGACTGTGCAATCTTGCCGGGCGAGATGATTTAACGCAAAGTCACCGGATTATTGGCGCCCGTGGTCGCGAGGCATGATGCCTTGTGCCGCCGCGGCGTCTCCATGTGGTGCTGGTGCGCGTTCAATGACGACTGAAAGGCTGCTCGAGGGTTACCGGAAGTTCCGACGCACCACGCATCGCCGCCTGCAGCAGGAGTACCGTGAACTCGCCCGGTTGGGACAGTCGCCACAGGTGCTGGTGATCGGCTGCTCGGACAGCCGGGTGTCTCCGAGCCTCGTGCTCGATGCGCAGCCGGGCGAGATCTTCGTCGCGCGCAACATCGCCAACATCGTTCCGCCGCACAATCCGGACGGTCGTCCGCGTTCGATCGCGGCGGCGGTGGAGTATGCCGTCAAGGTGCTGGGTGTCACCGACATCGTCGTGAAGGGTCATGCGCGGTGCGGTGGCGTGGCCGCCCTCGTCAGCGCGGGCCAGGGACTGCCCGACACCGACTACCTGCAGCCCTGGGTCGAGGTTGCCGCGCCAGCCCGCAAGCTCTTCCCGCCGGACTTCGAGGCCCTGTCCGCCGAGGAACAGCGGCTGCAGGCGGAACTGGCCGTGATCCGCAACAGCGTGCTTAACCTGATGGGTTTTCCGTGGGTCCGCGAGCGCGTGGCGCAGGGCCGGCTCAGGGTCCACGGGTGGCATTTCGACTTCGAGACCGGCGCGCTTCTGATCCACGATCCCGACGCGGGCACATGGCAGAAGGTCGAATAGGCCGCAGCCTGCGGGGCCGGGCTTACTTGCTGCATTGCAGCGGAGCGGCTATACCCGCGCCTCGCAACTCCAAGACAATCCAATGAATCTGCGCAACATCGCCATCATCGCCCATGTCGACCATGGGAAAACGACGCTCGTCGACCAGCTGCTGAAGCAAAGCGGAACCTTCCGCGAGAACCAGCAGGTGATGGAACGCGCCATGGATTCCAACGAGCTGGAGCGCGAGCGCGGCATCACGATCCTGGCCAAGTGCACGAGCGTCGACTGGAACGGCACGCGCATCAACATCATCGATACGCCGGGCCACGCGGATTTCGGCGGCGAGGTCGAGCGCATCCTGTCGATGGTCGACGGCGTGGTGCTGCTGGTGGACGCGGCCGAAGGCGCGATGCCGCAGACGAAATTCGTGACGTCGAAGGCGCTGAAGCTGGGCCTGAAGCCCATCGTCGTCGTCAACAAGATCGACCGGTCGGATGCACGGCCGCACGAAATCCTCACGGACGTGTTCGACCTGTTCGCCGCGCTGGACGCGAATGACGAGCAGCTCGACTTCCCCACCCTCTATGCCAGCGGGCGCGCGGGCTGGGCGGTTCGCGACCTCGAGAAGGACGAGCGGCGGGACCTGACGCCGCTCTTCGAGACCATCGTGGCGCATGTCAAGCCGCCCTCGATCGCCACCAAGGCATCGAGCGCCCATCCGTTCTCGATGCTGGTGCGCGTGATCCAGTCGGATCCGTATCTCGGGCGCATCCTGACGGGGCGCATTGAATCGGGCATCGTGAATGCCAACCGCGCCATCAAGGTGCTGTCCCGCGAGGGCGAGACGATCGAGCGCGGTCGCATCACGAAAGTCCTTGCTTTCCGCGGCCTGACACGCGTTCCGGTGGACGAGGCGGGCGCGGGCGACATCGTCGCCATCGCCGGGCTGACGATCGCGGGCGTGTCGGACACGCTGTGCGATCCTGAGGTGGCGCAGCCCATTCCCGCCACGCCGATCGATCCACCGACGATCGCCATCACCATCGGCATCAATGATTCACCTTACGCCGGGCGCGAGGGCTCGAAGGTGCAGAGCCGGGTCATCCGCGAGCGTCTGTTCCGCGAGGCGGAAGGCAACGTGGCGATCAAGGTCAAGGAGACCGAAAACGCCGACGCCTATGAAGTGGCGGGGCGCGGGGAACTGCAGCTGGGCGTGCTGATCGAGACGATGCGCCGCGAGGGTTTCGAGATGTCGATCTCGCGGCCGCGCGTGCTGTTCCGCGAGGGGCCTGACGGGCAGCTGCAGGAACCCATCGAGGAAGTCACGATCGATGTCGATGATGCCTATTCGGGCGTCGTGATCGAGGCGATGAGCCTGCGCAAGGGCGAAATGACGGACATGCGGCCTTCGGGTGGCGGCAAGACCCGCCTCACCTTCCTGGCGCCGTCACGGGGCCTGATCGGCTATCATGGACAGTTCCTGACCGACACGCGCGGCACCGGCATCATGAACCGCGTTTTCCACGCCTTCGGGCCCCATCGCGGGACCATCGAAGGGCGGCGGCAGGGCGTGCTGATCGCCGACCGCGAGGGCGAGGCTGCCGCCTATGCGCTCTGGTACCTGGAAGAGCGCGGTTTCCTGTTCATCGATGCAGGCACCAAGGTCTACCAGGGGATGATCATCGGCGAGCACAGCCGGGACAATGACCTCGACGTGAATGCGCTCAAGGCCAAGCAGCTGACCAATTTCCGGGCGTCCGGCAAGGACGAAGCGGTGCGGTTAACGCCGCCGAAGATCCTGACCCTGGAGCAGGCGATCGCTTATATCGCCGATGACGAACTGGTC
>JAGWXR010000205.1 GCA_018969785.1 Alphaproteobacteria bacterium | reverse complement strand
AGAAGGATCCCAAGGGGTTCGAGTTCTATCTTGCCGTCACTGAACGCAAGGGGCGGCCGACGCCCGAGGTGCTGGCCGAGCTCATCCCGGAGGTGATCCGCAGTTTTCCTTGGCCGAAGTCTCAGCGCTGGGGTTCGGGCGAGATGACCTGGGTGCGTCCGCTCCACACCATCCTCTGCACATTCGATGGTGAGGTCGTTTCCTTCGAGGTTGGCGGCATCGCGAGCTCCAATGCGTCCCGTGGGCACCGCTTCCTTGGTAATGACGTCTTTGAGGCCCGTCGCTTCGACGACTATGTCGAGAAGCTGAAGAAGGCCCATGTGATCCTGAATGCGGCCGATCGCAAGGCGCAGATCCTGCACGAGGCGCGGCAGCTTGCGCATGCGCAGAACCTTGAGCTGATCGCCGACGATGCGCTGGCGGACGAGGTGGCGGGTCTGGTCGAATGGCCGGTTGCGCTGATCGGCCAGTTCGATCCTGGATTTCTTGACGTGCCGCAGGAGATCCTGATCTCGACCATGCGGGCGAACCAGAAATATTTTGCGCTCAAGGACCCGGCAACGGGCCGGCTTGCCAACAAGTTTGTCGTCATCGCCAACATGGTGACGAAGGATGGCGGCAAGAGCATCGTGGCGGGCAATGAGCGCGTGCTGCGCGCCAGGTTGTCGGATGCCAAGTTCTTCTGGGACCAGGACCGCAAGACGCGGCTCGAGGCGCGCGTCCCGCAACTCAAGGATATCGTGTTCCATGCCAAGCTTGGTACGCAGTTCGAGCGTGTAAGCCGTATCGAGCGGCTCGCCGGCGAGATTGCGACCATCGTGGGTGCCGATGCCGCGAAGGCGCGCCGCGCCGCGCATCTGTGCAAGGCTGATCTCGTGTCGGGCACGGTCGGGGAGTTCCCGGAAGTCCAGGGTGTGATGGGCCGCTATTTCGCGCTGAACGATGGCGAGGATGGCGCTGTCGCGGATGCGCTGGCCGACCACTACAAGCCGCAGGGGCAGGGCGACGATGCGCCGACCGCGCCGGTCAGCGTGGCCGTGGCGCTGGCGGACAAGCTCGACACGCTGGCCGGGTTCTTTGCCATCGACGAGAAGCCGACGGGCTCGAAGGATCCCTTCGCGCTGCGTCGCGCCGCGCTGGGCGTGATCCGCATCGTGCTTGATGGCGGCTTGCGCCTGCCGCTGGTGCAGGCGGCGCGGACGGCAGGTGGATCGTTCCCCGGGAACGGCGCGTGGGTGCCGTCCCTGGTCGAATTCTTCGTCGATCGCCTGAAGGTGGCGCTGCGCGACAAGGGTGTGCGGCATGACCTGATCGACGCCGTGTTTGCGCTTGGCGGGCAGGATGATCTTGCCCTTGTCGTGCGTCGGGTCCAGGCGCTGCAGGGGTTCCTCGGCTCGGATGATGGCCGGAACCTGCTGGCGGGCTACAAGCGCGCGGTCAATATCCTCAAGATCGAGGAAGGCAAGGAAAAGAAGAAGGATGCGAAGTTCGGCGGCTTCACCGGCAAGCCGGATGTGTCGCTCCTCGAGGTGCCGCAGGAAGTCGAGTTGTTCAAGACGCTGGCGATTGCGAATGACCTGATTGCTGCCGAAGTGCAGAAGGAGCGCTTCGAGGAAGCCATGCGGGCCATGTCGCGTCTGCGTGCGCCGGTTGATGCGTTCTTCGACAAGGTGACGGTGAACGCCGACAATCCGAAACTGCGCGAGAATCGGCTGAAGCTCCTGAGCGAAATCCGGGATGCCATGCATAGCGTGGCGGATTTCTCGAGGATCGAAGGGTAGGTAACAACAATCTCCCCCAAACTGCGTTTGGGGGAGTGGCCACGA
>JAGWXR010000061.1 GCA_018969785.1 Alphaproteobacteria bacterium | reverse complement strand
TGCTGCCCGTGAAGTCGAGGTCCACGTCCTGCGCGCAGGTCTCGAACATGGTGCCGAGTTCCTCCTGGAAGATGCGTGCCATCTGCGTGGGGTGCTCGATGTAGTGGTAGCGGCCACCACCGTTTTCGGCGATCGCCTGCATCAGGTCCTCGTCGTAGTCGCGACCGAGGCCAAGCGCCGAGATGCGGATGCCCTTGCGGCGTGCCGCGCGGACGAGTTCGGCGATCTCGCGGGGTTCGGTGATCCCCGTGTTGGCGAGGCCATCGGACATCAGCATGACACGCGTGATCGTGCCCCCTGCCGATGCGGGTCCGTTGCGTGCGCCGGCGGCTTCCTCGACGCCGCGCATCATGCCGCCGGCGAGATTGGTGGAGCCGCGCGGCTCGAGGCCTTCGATGAGGGCCTTGAGTTCGCCCACGTTTGTAACGCGGCGAGCGGGCCAAAGCAGCGAGATCTGGTCATCGTATTCGACGACGGAGAGCGTGTCGGTCGGCGAGAGGCGGTCGACGGCGAGCGTGGCGGCGCGCTTGAGGTAGTCCATCTTGCCCTCGTCGGCCATCGAGCCCGAGCGATCGAGAACGAGGGAGAGGTTCAGGGCAGGGCGTTCTTTCTGCGTGCCGGGCGTCAGGTCGAGGCCTTCGAAGGAGAGGCGTACATAGACCACGCGGCTTACGCCCTTGAGAACGGCCGTCCGGTTCAGTTCCACCTCGCCACGCAGTGGATTGGCGGCTCCGGGCGGCGAGGCCAGCGCGGAGGATGCGAGGAAGGTGGCGGCGAGGATCGCTGCAATCCTGCCAAGGGGACTTCTTGCCGGAAGTCCGCTGGTTGCGTCGTGGGGCATGACTTTGTTCCTGGGCTTCAAGAGGACGGTGACGCCCGGCGTGCCGTTCGCGGAAACGTCACCTGCCGGTTTCCGCGCCGATTGCCGGCGTGGCGCAGACTAGGCGGGGCGCCATGGCGCAATGCGGTCCGGATTCTGGCGAGATTCTGTCGGTTCGCACTATCGCCCGCCGCTCCATGCAGCATTCCGGGCGGGTTGCTGCCAAAAACATGATGACGGGCGGAAGAGGTGTAAAATTCTTCATCTGCGCCAGGCGGGCGGTGGGTCTCGCCAGCATGCGCACATGGCAAGGTTTACGTTTACTTCAGCCGCGTGACGTATCTTTTACGAAAGAGCCCGGCATTTTATTTTTTGTTGGATCGCCTTGTTGATGCCATCAGCGCCGGGGAGAATGGCTTCGGGATCCTGATCCTGGCGTGCCCAACTTCGGAGAGGCGTTGTCATGAGCAATTCACTGGATGTCTTTGATGCCTTCTCCCGGGCCTATGCCCGCGAGAAATTCGAGACCATGTCGCTGCGCGACTACCTGCTGGCGGCGCGCGACAATCCGATGATGTATGCGACGCCGGCCGAGCGCATGATCGCCGCGATCGGTGAGCCCGAGTTTGTCGACACGTCGCGCGATCCGCGCCTGTCGCGCATGTTCTTCAATCGCACGATCAAGATGTATCGCGCATTCGACGGGTTCTTCGGCATGGAAGACACGATCGAGCGCATTGTCGGGTTCTTCAAGCATGCGGCGCAGGGGCTCGAGGAGAAGCGGCAGATCCTCTACCTGCTCGGGCCGGTTGGCGGTGGCAAGTCATCGCTTGCCGAGCGCCTGAAGGACCTGATGGAGACGCATCCGATCTATGTGCTGAAGGCCGGCACCGAGATCAGCCCCGTGTTCGAGTCGCCGCTCGGCCTGTTCCGGACGAGCGAGCTTGGTGAACTGCTGCAGGACAGGTACAACATCGAGCGCCACCGCCTGACCGGCATCATGAGCCCGTGGGCCGTGAAGCGCCTCGACGAAATGAATGGCGACATCTCGCGCTTCGAGGTGGTCAAGATCATGCCCTCGAAACTGCGGCAGTTCGGAATCGCCAAGACGGAACCTGGTGACGAGAACAACCAGGACATCTCGGCCCTGACGGGCAAGGTCGACATCCGCAAGCTCGAGCGGTTCAGCCAGAACGATGCGGATGCCTACAGCTTCTCCGGCGGACTGTGCCGCGCGAACCAGGGCCTTCTCGAGTTCGTCGAAATGTTCAAGGCGCCGATCAAGGTGCTTCACCCGCTCCTCACGGCGACGCAGGAGGGCAACTATGTGGGCACCGAGACGCTGGGCCCCATTCCCTTCCAGGGCATCATTCTTGCCCACTCGAACGAGTCGGAATGGATGCAGTTCAAGTCGAACAAGAGCAACGAGGCGTTCCTTGACCGCATCTGCGTGGTCACTGTTCCCTATTGCCTCAGGGCCAGCGAAGAGGTGCAGATCTATCGCAAGCTCCTGAAGACGAGCGAACTGGGCTCGGCGCCGTGCGCGCCCGAGACGCTGGAAATGCTGGCGAAATTCTGCGTGCTCACGCGGCTGAAGGAGCACGAGAACTCGAACCTCTACTCGAAACTCAGGGTCTATGACGGCGAGAAGCTGAAGGATACCGATCCGAAGGCCAAGACGCTTCAGGAATACAAGGATTATGCGGGCGTCGACGAGGGCATGACCGGGATCTCGACGCGCTTTGCCTACAAGGTGCTGTCGGAAACGTTCAACCACGACACGACCGAAGTCGCTGCTGATCCGGTGCACCTGATGTATGCGCTGGAGCAGGCGATCAAGCGCGAGCAGTATGCGGATGAGGTGGAGAAGCGGTATCTCGAGTTCATCAAGGCCGACCTCGCGCCGCGCTATGCCGAGTTCATCGGCAAGGAAATCCAGAAGGCCTACCTGGAATCCTACAGCGAGTACGGACAGAACCTTTTCGATCGCTACATCTCCTATGCGGATGCGTGGATCGAAGACCAGGATTTCAAGGATACCGATACGGGACAGATGCTGGACCGCCAGCAGCTGGACAACGAACTGTCCAAGATCGAGAAGCCGGCCGGCATCGCGAACCCGAAGGATTTCCGCAACGAGGTCGTGAAGTTCGCGCTCCGGCACCGGGCGACACATGACGGGAAGAATCCGGCATGGACGTCGTACGAGAAGATCCGCAACGTCATCGAGAAGCGGATGTTCTCGCAGGTCGAGGACCTGTTGCCGGTCATCTCGTTCGAATCCAAGAAGGACTCGGACACGCAGTCCAAGCACAACGAGTTCGTCAAGCGCATGCTCGCGCGGCACTATACGGCGCGCCAGGTGCGCCGGCTTGTCGAGTGGTACATGCGGGTGAACAAGGCAGGATAAGGCACCCGTCTCGTGGCTGGCGAGGCGGTGCCCGGGCGGAACACATGGTCAATTTCATCGATCGTCGTCTCAATCCGAAGGGCAAGAGCCTTGCCAACCGGCAGAGGTTCATCCGGCGCGCGCGTGCCGAAATCCGTGAAGCCGTACAAAAGACCCTGAAGGACCGCTCGGTCGCGGACTTCGCCAAGAACCAGAAGATCTCGATCCCCACGCGGGGCACGAAGGAACCGCGCCTGCGGCATGATCCGTCGGCGGGCGGCGAGCACGAGCGGGTCCTGCCCGGCAACAAGGATTTCATCGAGGGCGACCAGATCAAGAAGCCCCGACAGGGCGAGGCCGGCGGGCGCGGCAAGGATGCGTCCTCGAGCGGGGAGGGCGAGGACGACTTCAGCTTCTCGCTGAGCCAGGACGAGATCCTGGACCTGTTTTTCGAGGACCTCGAGCTTCCGGACCTGGTCAAGACATCGCTCAAGGACATCAGCACGACGCGCTGGCGGCGCGCGGGGCTTACGACATCGGGTTCGCCGAACCAGGTGAACCTGGTCAGGACGATGCGCAATGCCTTCGGGCGGCGGCTTGCCATGAGGCGGCCGAAGCCGGAGGAGATCGAGGCGCTCAAGGCAGAGCTGGCCGTCTGCCAGCTTGCCGAGCCCGTGGATGGCGAGCGCGTGCGCGTGCTGGAGGAAGAGATCGCGCGGCTGGAGCACCGTCGCAAGTGGGTACCGTTCCTCGATCCGGTGGATGTGCGCTACAATGCGTTCGAGGAGCAGCCAACGCCTACCTCGCGTGCGGTGATGTTCTGCCTGATGGATGTGTCGGGCTCGATGGGCGAGCGGGAGAAGGACCTGGCCAAGCGGTTCTTCATGCTGCTGCACCTGTTCCTGAAGCGGCGCTACCAGCGGCTGGACATCGTCTTCATCCGCCATACGCATGAGGCGCAGGAGGTGGACGAGCAGGCCTTCTTCTATTCGCGGCAGTCGGGCGGCACGATCGTGTCGTCGGCGCTGGAGGAGATGAAGCGCATCGTGCACGAGCGCTATGCGACGGGCGAATGGAACATCTATGCGGCGCAGGCATCTGACGGCTACACGCAGACCGGTGATGCAACGCGCTGCGTGGAGATGCTGAACCAGGACCTGATGCCGATCTGCCAGTATTTTGCCTATATCGAGATCCTGGACGAGCGGGAGATGGAGGTTTTCTCGAGCGAGGAGAGCGGCGCGGAGCTGTGGCGCGCGTATCGCACGGTGGCGCGGGACTGGAAGAACTTTGCCACCAAGCGCATCGCCAAGCCGCAGGACATCTTCCCCGTGTTCCGCGAACTGTTCGCCCGCGAGGGTGCGGAGGCGCGGGGATGAGCCAGCTCCTTTACACGGGAAGCGAATGGGATTTCGCGCTTCTGCGCAACGTGTTCTCGGCGATCGAGGATGTGGCGCTGAATGACCTGAAGCTCGATGTCTATCCGAACCAGATCGAGATCATTTCCTCGGAGCAGATGCTCGACGCGTATTCGGCGCATGGCATGCCGCTGATGTACCATCACTGGTCGTTCGGCAAGATCTTCGCGCGCGAAGAGGCGATGTACAGCAAGGGCTGGCAGGCGCTGGCCTATGAGATCGTCATCAATTCGAACCCCTGCATCGCCTACCTCATGGAGGAGAACACGGCCACGATGCAGGCGCTTGTGATGGCGCATGCGTGCTTCGGGCACAACCACTTCTTCAAGAACAACTATCTGTTCCGGCAGTGGACGAATGCGGAGGCCATCCTGGACTATCTCGCCTTTGCCAAGAAATACGTGTCGGCCTGCGAGGAGAAGTACGGGTCGGACCAGGTCGAGATGGTGCTTGATGCCGCCCACGCCATCATGGAGCAGGGCGTTTTCCGCTATCGGCGGCCGCCACGACCCTCGCGCGTGCAGCGCGAGGAGCGGTTGCGCAAGCGGATGCAGTACGAGGAGCAGAGCTTCAACGACCTGTGGCGGACCCTTCCCGGGCAGGCCCGCGACATGAGCGCGGACCTCGCCTTCGTTGACGAGGACGAGGCCGTGGGCCTGCAGGCACCGATGAACCTGCCAGAGGAAAACCTCATCTATTTCCTCGAGAAACACTCGCCGGTGCTGAAGAGCTGGCAGCGGGAGATCCTGCGGATCGTGCGCAACGTGGCGCAGTATTTCTACCCGCAGATACAGACAAAGGTCATGAATGAAGGCTGCGCGACGTTCGTGCACCACTACATCATGAACACGCTCTATGACCGCGGGCAGATCCCGGAGGGCGCGATCCTGGAATTCCTGCATTCGCACTCGAGCGTTGTCATGCAGCCCGGCTATGATGACAGCCGCTATGGTGGCATCAATCCCTATGCGCTGGGCTTTGCCATGATGTCGGACATCCGCCGCATCTCGGAGGATCCGAAGGCCGAGGACCTCGAGTGGTTCCCGGCTTTTGCCGGCAAGGGTGACTGGCGTGACGTGCTGCGCCATGCGTGGGCGAACTACCGGGACGAGAGCTTCATCCAGCAATATCTCAGCCCCAAGGTCATGCGTGACCTCAGGCTCTTTTCGATCAGGGACAAGACGGAGGAGCCGGCCTATACGGTTTCGGCGATCCACAACGATGCGGGGTATCGCAAGCTCCGCACGTCACTGGCCCGGCTCTACGACCTGTCGACCCACCAGCCGGACGTTCAGGTCGTGGGTGCCAACCTGGCTGGAGACAGGACGCTGCTTTTGAGGCACACGCGTCACCGAGGCGTGCCGCTGGCCAGCGGGACGCGGGAGGCCGTGCTCAAGCACATCCGGCTGCTTTGGGGCTACGATGTCACGCTGGAAGAGTTGTCGGACGCGGACCCGAGCTGATCCACCCCAAAATGAAAGGGCGCCAGCCGAAACGGCAGCGCCCCTTTTTCAAGTTTTTCTCCGAGGCCTGCGTCGCGCGCGTGCCTCGCCTTTGTCAGCGAACGGTGACCGTCGTGCGGTCGCGCAGCGCCTCGCAGCGTTCTGCGATTTCCTGCGATGCCGGCTCGCCCTTGCATTCCTTCGGCAGGCGCTTGCCTGTCACCGTGAAGGAGATCGTCCTTGCCACCGGCGGCGCTGCGGGTGCCATCTCCACGCTCTCCTCGGCGGCGGTCGCCGGCGCGATGATTGCCATTTCAGGCGTCTTCACGTTGTTCAGCGCGAGCACGGCCGCGATCGTCACGACCAGCGACCCACCCATTGCCATTTCTTCCCAATTCCACATCGTTAACGCTCCCCTTGCGTCTTCATTGCCATTCCGGCCAGTTGGCCTTCATGGCAAGAACCTAGGAATGCGGTCCGGGGAGATCAATAGCCATTAAGGATTGCATGGCAGGCATGCGCTGGCTGCATATCGTTAAATCGCAGCAAGCGTGATGGTTATCACACGGTTCCCACCCATATTGGCGGGGGGCGATCATACAACCCGCAGGGGAATATATCTATTCCTACTCGCCCCGGACTGCCCCCGGTTCGATCGGCTTGACGAGAAAGTGACCGTGAAGGGCCGCAATGGGTCGGGCGTGGTCTTCCTGCCAGGCTTCCGCGCGGACATTGCAGACACGGCGTCCATGCTTGGTTACCGTCGCGCGCGCGAAGGTATCGACGGGCCGGCCGGAGCGCAGATAGTCGATGCCGATGTCGACGGGCTTGGGAAGTTCCTCGCTGTCGGTCTCGAGCATCAGCTGGATCACGGCCGTGATCTCGAGGAATGCGCCCACGACGCCTCCGTGAAGCGCCGGCAGGATGGGATTGCCGATCAACCTGTCGCTGAAACGCAGGATGGTCGTGAGTTCGTTGCCCTTGAGGTCGGTCTCGACCCCGAGGAAGCGGCAATAGGGAATGGCTTCCACCAGTTCCCTAAGGTCGGGCTTGCGTCCTTCCGCGATGGCGCGCCGCAGAATGTCCATCAGGCGCCTCCCGTGCCGGGGGGCTGCCTGCCTGGCGATGACTTCGTGCCCAGCATGAAGGCTGCCGCACAGGTGGCGACCGGGTCTGCCTGGTCGGTCTGGTAGGCCACGCCCCGCGCGAAGGCGATGTTGCGCGTGACCTTGAAGCATTCGGCAAAGGCCAGGATGTCCTCGTCGGGGGTCGCCTGCTTCATGTAGTCGATCCGCAGGTCAAGCGTTGCAATCTGGCCCCTGAGCATGGTGCGCGAGCCGACGGCGATGCCGCAGGTATTGTCGAGCAGGGCGGTGATGACGCCGCCGTGTATGACGCGGGTGTCGGGATTGCCGATCAGGTGTGCGGCGAACGGGACGCGGCAGGTGACCTTGCCTGTTTCGATCCGGACGATGTGCAGGCCAAGAGCGGCCGCATGGGGAATGCCCGCGAGAAGGCTGCCGGCCAGCGGTTGGTTGTCGAAGACGTTGCTCATGGTGGCAAGAGAAGAGAGTTGCCGGTCGTTGTCAACTTGATCGCACGGGTGCTCAGGGGCTAGCCTTGGCCAACCGAGAGAGGTCCTGATGGGCATGCTGCGCTTTCCTTTGGGGGAACTTGACAGGCTTGAAAGCGAGAGCGGCGCACCTGCCCCCGAGCGCGTGATTTCCGGTTCTCCGCAGTTCCGCACCTGGACCTTCGATGCCCGCGACGGAGACACGCTGTTTTCCGGCGTGTGGGAGTCGACGCCTGGAAAGTGGCGCATCAGCTATGACGAGTGGGAGTTCTGCAGCATCCTCAGCGGGCGAAGCATCGTGACGCGGGATGGCGGGCAGGGCGAGACGCTCGTGGCCGGAGACGTGTTCATCCTTGAACCCGGATTCACGGGGACATGGGAGACCGTCGAGACCACGCGCAAGGTTTTCGTCATCCGGCTCCCGGGCCTTCATAAACCGTGATCCTCGCGGAACGGAGGCGGGGTGGCGACGAAAGTTGACGGGGCGTCACCGATCGCCTAGACAGGATGGACGTGCATCCCTTTCCCGAACCGTCATCCAACATGCCCAGTGCTGCCGATCCCAGATTTCCGAAGGTTTGCATCATCGGTGCCGGGGCAAGCGGGATCGCGATGGCCAAGGTGCTCTCGGGCCTTGGCGTTCCCTTCGACTGCATCGAAGCCTCGGATCGGGTGGGCGGCAACTGGGTGTTCAAGAACAAGAACGGGATGTCGTCGGCGTACCGGTCGCTGCACATCAACACGTCACGGGACAAGATGGCCTATTCGGACTTTCCGATGCCGCCGCATTACCCGGACTTTCCGCACCATGCGCAGATCGCGCAGTACTTCGAATCCTATGTCGACCATTTCGGCTTTCGCGACCGTATCATGCTCAACACTTCGGTGGTGCGCGCAGAGCAGATGGCCGACGGGCTTTGGAAGGTCGACTTCGACACGGGCGAGATCCGGCTCTATGACGCGCTGGTGGTCGCGAACGGGCACCATTGGGATGCGCGGATGCCCGAGCCTGCATATCCTGGCCGCTTCGACGGCAAGCAGCTGCACTCGCACAATTACATCGATCCCTACGACCCCGTGAGCTGCGTGGGACGCAATGTGCTTGTTGTCGGGTTCGGCAATTCAGCCCTGGACATCGCGTGCGAGCTGGGGCGCAAGGGTGTGGCGAAAAATGTCTACCTGTCGCAGCGGCGCGGCTACTGGGTGATCCCGAAATATCTCGGTGGGCGTCCGCTTGACGCGGACAGTGTCCATCCGAGCCAGGATGGGCCGGCGTGGCGCAGGCTTGTTCCGGGCTGGCTGTTGCGGCGCATCGCTGAGCAGAGGATTTCGAGGGTTGCCGGGCGGCCGGCGCAGTTCGGCCTGCCTGAACCCGATCATCCGCTGCTGGCGAGCCATCCGGCGATCAGCCAGGAATTGTACCTGCGGCTGGGATCGGGGGACGTCAAACCGAAGCCTGGCATCCGCGAGCTCAAGGGGCGGCAGGTGCACTTCACCGACGGCACGAGCGAGGATGTCGACGTGATCGTCTGGTGCACGGGCTACCGGATCAGCTTTCCGTTCTTCGATCCGGGCTTCCTCTCGGCGCCCGGCAACGAGATCGCGCTGTGGAAGCGGATCATCGATCCGCGCTTTTCGAACCTGTTCTTCATCGGTCTTGTCCAGCCGCTCTGCGCGCTGATGCCGGTCGCCGAGGAACAGGCGAAATTCGTGGGGCAGTACCTGACCGGGCGTTACCAGCTGCCGCCGGTCGACGTGATGAATGCGGAGCGCGTGGAGATGCACGAGCGCGTGCGCAACCAGCATGCAGCCTCGCCGCGGCACACGATCCAGGTCGATTGCGCCGCGTATGCGCGGGACCTGCGGCGCGAGCTTGCCCGCGGGCAGGCGCGTGCCGAACGCGCCGGCTTTGCGCTTTGCGTGCCGGCGCGCGTGGTGCGGCCGGCTGCCCGCCAATCCGTGGAGGCCTGATGACTGACGCCGACGTGAAGGCGCGCGGCAAGCGCGAAGAGACCAAGGCTTCCAACCGGCAGGCCATCATCGATGCGGCGCGGCGTGTCTTTGCCGAGCTGGGTTATGGCGCGACGACGGTGCGCGACATCATCCGTGCGACGGATCTCGCCTCAGGCACGTTCTACAACTACTTCAAGTCAAAGGAAGAGGTCTACCAGGCGCTGCAGGACGAGACGGCGCTTCGGGTCCGACCGCGCCTGAGGGCCGAGCGCATCCGCGCGCGCACCTTCGAGGCTTTCATCTCGGGTTCGTTCCATACGTTCTTCGACTTCGTCCGGCATGACGAGGACACGTTCGCCACGATGCGGCAGAAACAGGACAATTTTCATGTGCGCATCGACACGCCCGAGGTGCTTGCGGGTTTCGACGAGTTGCGGGTCGACCTCGAGGCGGCAATCCAGAGCGGGGTCATGCCTGACACGGATCCGGACCTGCTGATGGCCTCGATGGTTGGCGTTGCCTTCGAGATCGCGGGGCAACTCGTGCAGCGCAAGGACCTGTCGGTGGATGACGCGGCGGCGTTTGCGACCGCGCTGTTCCTTGGCGGGGTGCAGGCACTGCCGCGACGGCGGCGCTAGGCGTCCATCAGGGCGCAGGCTTGTGGCCGCGCACGAGCCTGCCGGGGAGTGCGCCGGTCGGCTCGCCGTTACGATAGGTCGGTACGCCTGCAACAATCGTCGCGTCATAACCGTCCGCCTTCTGCACCAGCCTGCGGCCGCCCGCCGGCAAGTCGTGTGCAACGGTCGGGCGGTGCAGGACAAGGCGGTCGTAGTCGATGACGTTGATGTCGGCCCTGTATCCGGGCTTCAGCAGGCCCCGGTCGTCGAGGCCGACGGCGCGGGCGGTGTCGCGGCATTGCGCCTTGATCACATGTTCGAGTTTCAGGCGCGGCCCGCGGGTACGGTCGCGCGTCCAGTGCGTCAGCATCGAGGTCGGGAAGCTGCCGTCGCAGATCATGCCGACATGTGCGCCACCATCGCCGAGGCCGAGCACGGTCAGGGGATGGCTCATCATGTGGCGCGCGGGCTCGAGGCTGCCGTCGGCATAGTTCAGGAACGGGAACAGGATCAGCGCCTTGCCATCATCCTTCAGCAGCCAGTCATAGGCGATTTCCTCGGGCCTGCGGTTCTGGCGGCGCGCTTCTGCCCCGAGGCTTGCCTGCGGGTCGGGCTCGTAGTCGGGCGGATCCGAGAGCGGGAACATCTTCTCGAAGTTGCGCAGTACTGCCTTCACGAATGGATTATCGGACGACGGTTCTCCGCCCAGGATCCGCGCACGCATGTCTGCCGTCTTCAAGCGTGCAAGCTTTTCCGAGAGGGGCAGGTGCTCGATCTCCTTCCATGCCGGATGGGCCGAGAAGGGGTTCAGCGTGAGGGTCAATCCGAGGAGCAGGCCCACGGGTCGGCCGCAGACCTGGGCCTTCACGGGCAGATTGTCGGCTGCGCACTGGTCGAGGAATGCGAGCATGTTCTTCCAGCCGTCCGGGCTGCGGTCTGACTGGGCGAGTGAGAAGCTCAGGGGGCGGCCCGATGTGGTGACCATGCGACGGAGCATGGCCATCTCGGCGGCGGCGTCCGTGAAGTCGGAGATGACCTGCAGCACGCCTGCGCCTGCGGCCTTCAGGCCCGAGGCGATGCCGGCGAGTTCGTCGGCTTCAGCCGAGAAGGTGGGCGTAAGGTCGCCATCGCTGGTGCGGTGGTTCAGCGTGCGCGAGGTGGAGAAGCCAAGGGCGCCGGCGCGCATGGCCTCGGCGGCGATGCGGGCCATCGCGTCGATGTCGTGGGGGGTGGCCTGCTCGCGCCGGGCCCCGCGCTCGCCCATCACGTAGACGCGCAGGGCGCCGTGGGGGAGCTGGGTTGCGAAGTCGATGTCGTGCGGCAGCGCCTCGAGGGCCTCGAGAT
>JAGWXR010000060.1 GCA_018969785.1 Alphaproteobacteria bacterium | reverse complement strand
GGTTACCTTGTCTGTCAGTGGCTCGCGCGATGTCGCAGGCGGCCCGGCTATTGGCGTTGTTCAGGTGGCCGGTGCGGCCAGCGAAGCGGTGTCGGCGCTGGTAAACCTTGGCTATTCGCAGACGCAGGCGGCGACGGCTGTTGCCACTGTCGTTGCGCGCGAGGGCGAGGCAATGCCGCTGCCGCAGCTGATCCGCGAAAGCCTGCGCGCACTGTCGAGCGCGGCTTGAGAATGACGCTGGGCGACGACACCATTGTTCTTCCTCACACCGTGAGGAAGTACCTGCGCAGGCGCAGCCTGCTGCAGGGGATGGAGTTGCTGGCGCCGAAGCTAACCGGAGGGCACTCCCTCCCCTGCAGCACGCCTTCGCCAAAGCTACGGCGTGCGCAGGTACTCCCTCACGTTGTGAGGGAGAGACATGATATTTCGGTGGCACCATGACCAAACCTGATCGCCTTGTGGCAGCTGAGACGCGGGAAGATGACAGCGGCGAGAATTCGCTTCGGCCGCTGACGCTGGGCGACTTCATCGGACAGGACCAGGCGCGGGCGAACCTCAAGGTGTTCATCGATGCGGCGCGCGGGCGCAACGAGGCGCTGGACCATGTGCTGCTCGCGGGCCCGCCGGGGCTCGGCAAGACGACCATGGCGCAGATCGTGGCGCGCGAGCTTGGCGTCAACTTCCGGTCCACCTCGGGGCCTGTCATTGCGCGCGCGGGTGACCTGGCGGCGATCCTGACCAACCTGCAGCCGCGCGACGTGCTGTTCATCGACGAGATCCACCGGCTGAACCCGGCGGTCGAGGAAATCCTCTATCCGGCGATGGAGGACTTCCAGCTCGATCTCATCATCGGCGAAGGTCCGGCAGCACGCACGGTCAAGATCGACCTTGCGCCGTTCACGCTTGTGGGCGCGACGACACGCTCGGGCATGATCACCAAGCCGCTGCGCGACCGGTTCGGCATTCCGTTGCGGCTCGAGTTCTACAAGGTCGAGCAGCTGCAGGAGATCGTCAGCCGCGGGGCGCGAATCCTTGCGCTGAACATGACGCCAGAGGCCTCGCGCGAGGTGGCTGCCCGCTCGCGCGGGACGCCGCGCATCGCAGGGCGCCTCTTGCGCCGCATCCGCGACTTTGCGGCGGTGGCGAAGCTCGAGCGGGTCGAGGCCGCGCACGCGGATGCGGCACTCAATCGCCTGGAGGTCGACCGGCGCGGGCTCGACAATTTCGACCGGCGCTACCTGAAGATCATCATCGAGAACTATGGCGGCGGGCCGGTCGGGGTTGAAACCCTGTCGGCCGCGCTGGGCGAACCGCGGGACGCCATCGAGGAAATCATCGAGCCCTATCTGCTGCAGGAGGGGTTTGTGCAGCGCACGCCCCGGGGACGCATGGCCGCGGGACTTGCCTATTCACATCTGGGACTTGTTGCGCCAAAATCGGTGACACAACAGACGCTCTTCGACACACCGGACGCAAACGACACTGATGCCTGACACCGCCTCCATGGGACGCTTCGACGGCAAGGTCCATATCCTGCCAGTGCGCGTCTATTACGAGGACACGGATGTGTCCGGGATTGTCTATCACGCCAACTACCTGCGCTTCATGGAGCGCGGGCGGTCGGAGTTCCTGCGGCTCGCCGGCATCCATCACATGGTGATGCTGGCCAATGCCGAGCCCATTGCCTGGACGATCCGGCGGCTGGAGATCGAATACGCGAAGCCTGCGCGGCTTGATGACAATCTCGAGATCCATACGCGCTACCGCACCATGTCGGGGGCGCGGCTGACGGGCGAGCAATGGGTCAAGCGCGATGGCGTTGATCTTGTGACTGCAAAGGTGGAAGCCGCCATCATCACGATGACCGGAAAGCCGCGGCGCATCCCGGAGGATGTGCGCGCAAGGCTTGAGGGCTTTGTGGATTGAGCTGCGGCGGCCTGGCCGGATGTATCCACGGTGTGTGGTTACAGCGCCGAACATCGCCGAAATCGCCGAAAACAAAAAGTGAACAAATTGTCGCGGGGGTTTTCGGAGCGAATGGCCGCCATCCGCCCTGACTTTCAGCACACCGGACTCTAGCGAATTCTAGGCAGGGAGGGATTGCTTGAGCCGACCGCCGAGGCGCACGGCTTCAATGCGCCTGGCGAGGCCCGTGCTGTCGTCGGTTTCAACGAAGACGCCGCAAACCGTTGCGGGGCCCTGCGCGGGGTTGAAGCGGCCTGACGAGATCTTGCGAACGAAACGCTGGAGAGGCTCGGTCTTTTCCATGCCGATCACGCTGTCATAGTCGGCGCAGGCGCCGGCATCCGTCTGGTAGGCGGTGCCGCCGGGAAGGACCTGGGCGTCGGCGGTGGGGACGTGGCTGTGCGTGCCGACCACAAGGCTGGCGCGGCCGTCGCAAAAATGGCCCATCGCCATCTTCTCGGAGGTGGCTTCGGCGTGGATGTCCACGATGATGGCATCAGCGCCCCAGCCCAGGCGGCAGGCCTCGAGCTCGTGGTCGACGGCCGCGAAGGGGTCGTCGAGCGGGTCCATGAACACGCGGCCCATGGCGTTGACGACGAGGACGCGCTTGCCTGATTTCGTCTCGAAGAGGCCTGTTCCTTTTCCGGGGACACCCTTCGGGTAGTTGAGGGGCCGCAGCAGGCGGGGCTCGCTGTCGTAGACGTCAACCTTGTCGCGCTGGTCGAAGGCGTGGTTGCCGGTCGAGATGCAGTCGACGCCTGACTGAAAGAGGGCGTGGCAGATTTCCTCGTTGATGCCGAAGCCGCCGGCGGCGTTCTCGCCGTTCACGACGACGAAGTCGAGCGCGAGGCTGCGCCGGAGCGCCGGCACGGCCTCGACCACGCCCACGCGCCCTGCCCTGCCCACGATGTCACCGAGAAAGAGGAGCCTCATCTGCCCTGCGTCCTGAAACCGGCGGCGAGATTAGCAGCTTTCAGTCGCGTTCAAAGCGGATCACCTGCGTCTCGGTGACCACGGCGTCGAGCGGTTCGTCGAAGTCCTCCACCGGCAGGCTGTCGACCTGCTGGCCGGCATAGGCGATGCCGACGGCCCTTACGCTGCGGCGGGCGCGGTGTTCGCGCAGGTAGCGGTCATAATATCCGCCCCCATAACCGAGCCGGTAACCAAGACGATCGAAGGCCAGCAGCGGCACGAGCAGGAGGTCCGGGCGCCGCTCGCGCGCCTTGGCATCCGGTTCGGGAATGTTCATGCGGCCCACCACCATCGGATCACCCGGCTTCCAGGCGTGGAAGGTCAGCACGCCATCGTGGGGGCGCGGGAGACAGAGGGCATGACCATTGCTGGCCAGCGCCGCCATGAGGGGGAAGGGATCAGCCTCGCCGCGCACCGCGGCATAGCCGGCGATGATCGCACCCTTCATGAACACGAAATCACCAAGGCAGCGGCGCGCGATCAGCAGCGCGGCCCGCGGGCCCGCCGCCTCGGCCGCGCGGTCACGCTGGGCCAGCGCCTTGATGCGCAGGGATTTCTTGAGGGAGGCGTGGTCGGTCATGTCGGGATGGGTGGCTTGGGGAGGTGGTCCGCTGTCAAAGGGTAGCACCCCACCTCAGGGAGGTGGTCCGCCTGCGCGGACCATGACGGTGATGAGGTGGACGGGACCGCCATGGCCGTCGAATGCTCGAATCCTCACGGGCCTGCTTAAGCAGGTGGGCGCCATGTGTCCGGAACCACGGCTCCGGTCAGGGACAGCTCCCAATGAGGTCTGATTACGGCCCCTGGGTTCTTGATTCTAACGCGCGAGGCAGTACCCGTCCAAGGAACAGCCTAGTCCTAGCGGAGGCGGGCTGCAATGTCTTCCATGCGGCGGGCGGCCTGCTCGAGCAGGCCTGCGAGCCGGTCTTCGGTCGCGGCGTCGACGCGGGCGGGCTCGGGAGACAGGAATTCACCCTTCAGGCCGGCGACGGTTTCCTCGAGTTCCTGGATGCGCTCCTGCGCGAGTTCAAGCTCGTCGGCGAGAAGCAGGCCCGCCATCAGCAGCAACTGGTTCTCGCCAGCCGATTTCACCTCGCGGCGCAGGTCGGTGATGCGCGCGTCGACCTTGCGCACGAGATCGTGCAGGTGACGCTCTTCCCCGTCATCGCATGCCAGCGTGTAGGGCAGTCCGTTAACGGTGACGGAGACCTGTGCCATGGCTTTGTCTTCCCCCAGGTTCGCTTCTCAGTGCGCAAGGACTGCGCGGATCTCGCGGATCGCGCCTTCGAGCCTGCCTGCGACTTCGTCGGTGAACCCCTCAAGCGCGATCTTCTCGACGTTGAGGCGATTGAGTTCCTCGGCAAGGCGCGCCCGGTCTTCCTTCAGGGCGCGGAGTTCGACGGCGATCTCCTGCTCGATCGAGGCTTGTTCACCCGGGGCACGCGTGCCCCTGTTGCGTGCAGCTTCTTCCAGCCGGTCAAGCGCGGCGTTGAAATTCCGGATAGCCGAATCGAGTTTGCTCATGGCGATTCTGTATACGCGAAGTTGGGCTTAGCGCGATGACTTAAATCCAGATTTGCGATGCGTCGTGCAAGCCAAGACACAACGCTGCCTTGTGCGATCGACGCGTGACCAATGAGCGATCGGCAATCTTGAACGCCGCGCACTGCTTCATGCGCGAGACCGACCAGCGCCGGCTGCGTCGCGGCGGGTTGATCGATCGGCGGGCCTGCGGATCGCTTCGCGCCGACATCGAGGCCAGATTTGGCTTTCCGGGTGCCGTCACTCCCCAAATGCCGCAGATTTGCGCGGGTTTACGGGGTTGACGGGGGCTTTGCGTGTCGGGCATGAGTCGCCGCGCGCTTTTCCCAGGCTCGACGCCCTGTTAGGTCACTGACCTTATCCCCGGTGCGGATGAGGCGATCTTCTTGCGGTGCCGGCCCAATCTCCGGACCCTCATGGCCAGTTTTCCGAAATACGACGTCTCCCACAAGGACATGGCGAATGCCATCCGTGCGCTCAGCATCGATGCGGTCGAGACCGCGAAGTCGGGACATCCCGGCATGCCGATGGGAATGGCGGACGTCGCCACGGTCCTGTTCTCGCGTTTCCTGAAATTCGATCCGCGCAATCCGAAGTGGCCTGACCGCGACCGGTTCGTGCTGTCGGCCGGCCACGGGTCGATGCTGCTCTACTCGCTCCTGCACCTGACCGGTTACAAGGACATCACGATCGAGGACATCAAGCGCTTCCGCCAATTGGGCAGCCCCTGTGCGGGCCACCCCGAGCATGGCCACGGCGCGGGCGTCGAGACGACGACCGGGCCGCTGGGCCAGGGCATCGCAACCGCGGTCGGCATGGCGCTGGCCGAGCGCCTGGTCGCTGCGCGGTTCGGATCGGACCTCGTCAACCACCACACCTTCGTGATCGCGTCGGACGGCGACCTGATGGAGGGTATCAGCCACGAGGCGATCAGCCTTGCGGGGCACCTGAGGCTGTCGCGCCTCATCGTGCTGTTCGATGACAACGGGATCTCGATCGACGGGCCGCTGTCGCTTGCGGAGTCGGGCGACCAGGTTGCGCGCTTCGAGGCTGCGGGCTGGTCTGCCTCGCGTGTCGACGGGCATGATCCGGAAGCCATTGCAGCGGCGATCGAGTCGGCGATGGCGTCGGAACGGCCTTCGCTGATTGCCTGCCGCACGATCATCGGTTATGGCGCGCCCAAGAAGCAGGGCACGGCCAGTTCGCACGGTTCCCCGCTGGGTGCGGAAGAGGCCGCCGCGGCAAAGGCTGCCCTCGGCTGGTCGCATGCGCCCTTCGTCATCCCCGAAGACATCAGGAATGCATGGCTTGCTGCTGGATCGCGCGGGCATGGCGAATACGAGGCCTGGCTGAAGCGGTTCACCGCTGCCGCGAAGGAGACCAAAGCCGGGTTCGAGCGTGCGATGGAGGGCGGGATCGATCCGGCGCTGTGGACGGCGCTGACGCAGTATCGCAAGGCCCTGACGGAAAAGCCCGTCACCGTTGCGACGCGCAAGGCCTCGGAGATGGCGCTCGAGGTCATCAACACCCACCTGCCCGAGGCGATCGGCGGGTCTGCGGACCTGACGGGTTCCAACAATACACGCACCAAGGGCATGGAGGCGGTCGAGGCGGATGATTTCCGCGGGCGCTTCATCCATTACGGCGTGCGCGAGCATGGCATGGCCGCCGCGATGAACGGCATGGCGCTGCACGGTGGCGTCATTCCCTACTCCGGCACGTTCCTTGTGTTTGCGGATTATTGCCGTCCGTCGATCCGGCTTGCGGCCCTCATGGAGCAGCGGGTCATCCATGTGATGACGCATGACTCGATTGGCCTGGGCGAGGACGGACCCACGCACCAGCCGGTGGAGCACCTGGCATCCTTGCGCGCGATCCCGAACCTGAACGTGTTCCGCCCGGCTGATGCCGTCGAGACGGCGGAGTGCTGGGAGATTGCGCTTCGCACGGAAAAGACGCCGAGCGTGATCGCGCTGTCGCGCCAGAACCTGCCGCAGGTGCGCCTGAAGCACTCCGACGAGAACCGCTCGGCACGCGGTGCTTATGTTCTGTCGCCTGCCGGCGCCAAGCACCATGTGACGATCATTGCCACGGGCTCGGAAGTGATGCTGGCGCTCGAGGCACAGCGGCAACTCGAGGCGCAGGGCATCGGTGCAAGCGTCGTCTCCATGCCCTGCATGGACATCTTCGCCGCCGAGCCTTCATCCTACCAGGACCGGACGATCGACCCGAAGACGGTACGCATCGCCGTCGAGGCGGGATCGCGGTTGAGCTGGGACCGCTGGATCGGGCGCGACGGTGCGTTCGTTGGCATGAACAGCTTCGGCGCGAGCGCGCCCTACGAGGCGCTCTACAAGAACTTCAACATCACTGTCGACCACATCGTGCGCGCTGCGCGGCAGCGGCTTTGAACTGCATACGGGGAGCAACAGACCATGACCATCAAAGTAGCCATCAATGGTTTCGGCCGCATCGGACGGCTTGTCCTGCGGGCCATCGTGGAGTCGGGCCGCCAGGACGTCGACGTGGTTGCCGTCAATGACCTGGGGCCGGTCGAGACGAACGCGCACCTGCTGCGCTTCGATTCGGTTCACGGCCGCTTCCCGGCCGAGGTGAAGGTCGATGGCGAGCACATGATTGTCGGCCGCCACAAGATCAAGGTCACGGCCATCAAGGATCCTGCGCAGTTGCCGCATGCGGCGCTTGGCGTCGACATCGCGATGGAGTGCACGGGCATCTTCACATCGAAGGACAAGGCCTCTGCCCACCTGACGGCTGGCGCCAAGCGCGTGCTGGTCTCGGCACCGGCCGATGGTGCGGACATCACGGTCGTCTATGGCGTGAACCATGCGAAGCTGACGAAGGACCATGTGGTGGTGTCGAATGCCTCGTGCACCACGAACTGCCTCGCGCCCGTGGCGAAGGTGCTGAACGACACGGTCGGCATCGAGAAGGGCTTCATGACGACGGTGCATGCGTACACGAACGACCAGCCGTCGCTTGACCAGATGCACAAGGATCTTTATCGCGCGCGCGCCGCGGCGCTGTCGATGATCCCGACCTCGACGGGTGCGGCGAAAGCCGTGGGGCTGGTGCTGCCGGAACTGAAGGGCAAGCTTGATGGCGTTGCCATCCGCGTGCCGACGCCCAATGTGTCGGTCGTCGACCTCAAGTTCATCGCCAAGCGCACGACGTCGGTGGAGGAGATCAATGGCGCGTTGAAGCGCGCGGCGGAAGGCGAACTGAAGGGCGTACTGTCCGTCGTGGATGCACCGCTTGTTTCGATGGACTTCAATCACCACCCGGCATCGTCGTCGTTTGCGCTCGACCAGACGAAGGTCATGGATGGCACGCTGGTGCGCGTCATGAGCTGGTATGACAACGAGTGGGGCTTTGCCAACCGCATGAGCGACACGGCAGTCGCCATGGGAAAGCTTCTCTGATGGCCGGCTTCCGCACGATCGACCAGCTGGACGCCAAGGGAAAGCGCGTACTCGTGCGCGCGGACCTGAATGTGCCGATGAAGGACGGGCTTGTCACGGAGACGGCGCGCATCGACCAGGCTGCGCGGACGATCCGCGATCTCTGCGCGAAGGGCGCGCGCGTGGTGGTGCTGTCCCATTTCGGGCGACCCGACGGCAAGCGCGTCGAGGCGATGTCGCTCCGACAGGTGGTGCCTGCCCTTTCCAAGGCGCTGGGCAAGCCCGTGGCCTTTGCCGATGACTGCATCGGTACCGCGGCCGAGGCTGCGGTTGCGGGCCTGAAGGACGGCGAGGTGCTGTGCCTCGAGAACACGCGCTTTCATGCCGGCGAAGAGAAGAACGACCCGGCGCTGGTCAGCGCGCTGGCGCGGCTGGGGGATGCCTTCGTGAATGATGCGTTCTCGGCGGCACACCGTGCGCATGCAACGACCGAGGGCCTCGCCCACAAGCTGCCAGCCTATGCGGGGCGCGGCATGCAGGCCGAGCTCGAGGCCCTGGGTCGCGTGCTCGAGCATCCGCAGCATCCGGTCGTGGCGATTGTCGGCGGTGCCAAGGTGTCGTCGAAGCTGGCCGTGCTCGAGAACCTGGTTGCCAAGGTCGACGCGCTCGTGATCGGTGGCGGCATGGCGAACACGTTCCTGAAGGCGCAGGGGCTGCCCATCGGCAAGTCGCTGCACGAGCCTGCACTTCTCGACAAGGCGCGCGAGATCCTGGCGAAGGCCAAGGCGCGGGGTTGCGTGATCGTGCTGCCGAGCGACGGCGTTGTTGCCAAGGAATTGAAGCCGATGGCGGCGGCCAAGACGCTGCCCGTCAACCTGACGCCGGCCGACGGCATGATCCTGGATATCGGCTCGGACTCGCTGGCCGACATTGCGGCACGCCTTGAATCGGCGAAGACGGTGGTGTGGAACGGACCCTTGGGCGCCTTCGAGACACCGCCCTTCGACATGGGCACGAGCTCGGTCGCACGGCACGTTGCCATGCTGACACGGGTGGGGGCCATGGTGTCGGTCGCGGGTGGCGGTGACACGCTGGCAGCGCTGGCGCAGGCGGGCGCGGAGGACGGGTTCACCTATTGCTCGACGGCAGGTGGCGCGTTCCTGGAGTGGCTGGAAGGAAAGGAATTGCCGGGCGTGAAAGCGCTATCGGCCTGAGGATTGAGGGAGAGAGACATGTCTATCGCTGACCTTGAAAAGATCGCGCAGAAGATGGTGGCCCCGGGCAAGGGCATCCTTGCGGCCGACGAGAGCTCGGGCACGATCAAGAAGCGCTTTGACGCCATCGGCGTGGAGTCGACCGAGACCAGCCGGCGCGACTATCGCGAACTGATGTTCCGCACGCCGGCCATGAAGGAGTTCGTGTCGGGCGTGATCCTCTATGACGAGACGATCTGGCAGGATGCCGCCGACGGTACGCCGCTGGTCAAGATCATTGCCGATGCCGGGGCCGTGCCGGGCATCAAGGTTGACGAGGGCACCGAGGCGCTGCCGGGTTCGCCGAAGGAACTGGTCACGAAGGGCCTCGACGGGCTGTCCAAGCGCCTGCCGAAATACTTCGAGCGCGGGGCTCGCTTTGCGAAGTGGCGTGCGGTGATCGATATCGGCGCCGGCATCCCGACCTACAATTGCGTGCATGCCAATGCGCACGCGCTTGCCCGTTATGCGGCGCTCTGCCAGCAGGCGAATATCGTGCCGATCGTCGAGCCGGAAGTGCTGATGGATGGCGACCATGATGTCGACACCTGCTACGACGTGACGGAGTGGGTGCTGAAGGAGACCTTCAGCGAGCTCTACAAGGCCGAGGTTGCGCTCGAGGGCATCGTGCTCAAGCCGAACATGGCGATCGCCGGCAAGAAGTCGGCGAAGAAGGCGTCGGTGCAGGAAGTCGCCGAGAAGACCGTGAAGATGCTCAAGAACTGCGTGCCGCCCGCGGTACCGGGGATCGCGTTCCTCTCGGGCGGACAGTCCGATGAGGAAGCGACGGCGCACCTTGATGCGATGAACAAGCTTGGTCCCCTGCCCTGGAAGCTGACGTTCAGCTATGGCCGCGCCCTGCAGGCTGCGCCGCAGAAGGCGTGGTCGGGCAAGCGTGAGAACGTTGCTGCCGCGCAGAAGGCTTTTGCGCATCGCGCACGGATGAACGGGCTTGCGTCACTCGGCAAGTGGACGGCTTCGCTCGAGAAGGAAGCCGCGTAATTCGCTGCCGGCTTTACCTCATCACCCCGCCCCGGATCGACGGGCGCTTCGGCGAGACACTTCGCCGGGCGCTTGGCGCGGGCGACGTGGCGTGCGTGCAGTTGCGGCTCAAGGATGTCGCGGACGGCGAGATCCTGAAGGCCGGCGAGGCGCTGATGCCGATCGTGCAGCAGGCGGGGGCGGCCTTCATCGTGAATGACCGACCCGACCTTGCACGGACACTCGGGGCGGACGGGGTGCATGTCGGGCAGGAAGATGCGCCCTATGCCGAGGCGCGGGCGCTGCTTGGCCCCAAGGCGATCGTGGGCGTGACCTGCCACAATTCACGCCACCTCGCCATGGAGGCCGCAGAGGCAGGGGCCGACTATGTCGCGTTCGGGGCCTTCTTTCCGACGGCGACAAAGGACGCCAAGACCCGCGCCGAGCCGGAACTTCTGACCTGGTGGCAGGAGATGATGACCGTTCCCTGCGTGGCCATCGGGGGGATCACGACGGAAAACGCGCCTGCACTGGTTGAGGCGGGCGCCGATTTCCTTGCGGTGGCGAGCGGGGTCTGGGACCATGCGGCAGGTCCGGCCGACGCTGTGCGCCGCCTTAACGATATCTTCGACACGCTTGCAAAGACCGGTCGCGGGGCGCGTTGAACCCCGGATGCGGGCCTGATAGGGTCCGCGCCTCTTTGAACGGGCGGGCGACCGCCCCTTTTTGTTTTCGCTGAGAACCCATGAAGATCGCAGGCAACGAAATCAAGCCAGGCGCCGTGATTGAACACGACGGCTCGCTCTGGGTCGCCGTCAAGACGCAGGCCGTGAAGCCCGGCAAAGGCGGCGCCTACAACCAGGTCGAACTGAAGAACCTGTTCGACGGGCGCAAGCTGAACGAGCGGTTCCGTTCGGCCGAAAACGTCGAGGCGATCGAGCTCGAGTTCAAGCCCTACACGTTCCTGTTCGAAGCAGGCGACGTGCTGACCTTCATGGACAAGGAAACCTTTGACCAGATCGAGATCGCAAAGGACTTCATGGGCGAGCGTGCGGCCTTCCTGTCGGAGGGCATGGAGGTCAAGGTCGAGAGCTATGAGGGGCGTCCCATCGCTGTGAAACTGCCGCTGCAGGTGACGCTTTCGGTCACGGAAACCGATCCCGTGGTGAAGGGCCAGACGGCTGCACCATCGTACAAGCCTGCCATGCTCGAGAACGGACTGCGCGTCATGGTGCCACCGTTCATCGATGTCGGATCCAAGATCATCGTTTCGACAGACGAAGTCGAATACATCAAGCGCGCGGAGTAGACAGAACCCAATGGCCATCAATACGCCGCTGATGAACATCATGACAGGCGCGGTCCGCAAGGCCGCCCGCGCGATCCTGCGTGACTTCGGGGAACTTGAGAACCTGCAGGTCATGCGCAAGGGACTTGCAGACTTTGTGACCAAGGCCGACCTGAAGGCCGA
>JAGWXR010000059.1 GCA_018969785.1 Alphaproteobacteria bacterium | reverse complement strand
TCGGATGCTGCCAGTGTGTGAGGCCAGGCTCCATCAGGCGCGCGAGGTCGGCGCGGACCGCGGCCAGCGGCTCGGGCTTCTCGGGCGCGGTGGAAGGCAGGCTTGCCACGATGTCGCCCGGCTTGACCCGCGCCATCACCGGGCGCGCAGCGATGCCGGCCCGGTAGTCGGCGACAAGGTCGACAAGCTCGTGGCCTGCCTTGCGGAATTCTTCAGGTGTCATGACGGATGGCGCCTCCCCTGCCCTGATGGCTCAGCCAGCCGCCCTTGCGGTTGCGAGAAGCCAGGTCCTGAAGGTTTCGATCTTCGGGGCGTTCTCGAGGTCGGGCGGGTAGACGAGGTAATAGGCGAACTCGGCGCCGAGCGCGACGTCGAAGGGGCGCACGAGGCGGCCGGCGTCGAGGTCGCCCTTCACGAGAACGCTGCGGCCCAAGGCGACGCCGAGGCCTTCGATGGCGGCCTGGATGAGAAGGCCAGAGTCATCGAAGCCGGGGCCGCGGGCGGTGTCGACGCCGGTCAGGCCTGCGGCGGCAAACCACATGCCCCAGTCCTCGCGCAGCTCGTCGTGCAGCAGGGTGGCGTTGGCGAGGTCGGCAGGCGCCTTCAGGCCGGCGGCGAGACGCGGCGCGCAGACGGGGAAGAGTTCCTCGGACATGATGCGGACACTGGCGAGGCCCGGCCAGTCGCCGCGGCCATAGCGGATGGCGACGTCGATGTCGGAACCCAAGGCGCCGGTCTGGGCCTCGAAGGTTGCGATCCAGACGTCCATGTCGGGATTTTTCTCATGGAAGTCGGCGAGGCGCGGCACGAGCCACTTGGCGGCGAAGGACGGCATGACGGCGACGGTCAGCCAGCCATGGGTGGGGTCAACAGCCTGGAGCTTGCGGCCGGCCAGCGCGATCTGGTCGAGGGCGGTCGAGACGGCGGGGAGGAACTTCACGGCGGCCTCGGTCAGGACCATGGCGCGGCCCTGGCGCTTGAACAGCGGTACGCCAGCCCATTCCTCGAGCGCATTGACCTGGTGGCTGACGGCGCTCTGGGTCACGGCCAGCTCATCGGCGGCTTTGGTGAAGCTCAAATGGCGGGCCGCGGATTCGAAGGCGCGGAGCGAATTCAAGGGGGGGAGCCGACGTTTCATGCGGTTATTATATGAATTTTTCTCATGCTATCAATGAGAAGTCCTCGTTTGAATGAATTGGGGCCGGTCCCTATATTTTCCAGCAACAGAGCATTTTCGAGACGAAACGAGGCCCATCATGTACAAGTCCTATGCCTATTCGATGCAGCGCAATAATGAGCACAGCTCATCCAACCGTGGTTTTTGGAGCCGGCTCTTTGCACTTCTGTTCGGTCGCCCGTCGGCCGCGTAATAAAATTACAAAAGCGACGCAAAAAGGGCGCCCGACGGGCGCCCTTCTTTTTTGGCTGGTGGGTTAACCCTGCCGGGCGGCAGGCTCGTCCGGGGGTGGCTCGACCTTGATGCCCCGGGTCTTGAGTGCCTCGCGCAGGAGGAATTCGATTTCCGCATTCACGCTGCGCAGGTCCGTGGCCGCGAGCCTTGCCACCGCGCCGTAGAGCGCGGGGTCAAGCCTCAGGGCAAAGGATTTCCTTTCAGCGGACATGGCGCACCGGTCGGGGCTAGTTGTAGAGCGAGCCGGTGTTCACGACAGGCTGGGCCTCGCTGTCGGAGCACAGCACGACCAGCAGGTTCGAGACCATGGCCGCCTTGCGCTCGGTGTCCAGCTCGACCACGTTGCGCTCAGCCAGGTGGCGCAGGGCCTGGTCGACCATCTCGACGGCGCCCTGCACGATCTTCTGGCGCGCGGCGAGGACGGCCTCGGCCTGCTGGCGGCGCAGCATGGCGCTGGCGATTTCTGGTGCGTAGGCAAGATGCGAGAGCTTCGCCTCGTCGACCATCACACCGGCGATATGCAGGCGATCCTGCAGCAACTCGCGCAGGCGGGCGGAGACGAGGTCTGCGCCGGCGCGCAAGGTGGGCTCTTCATGTTCGCCGTGGTCATAGGCGAAGTGCGAGGCGATCTCGCGCACGGCGGTTTCGATCTGGATGTTGACGAAGTCCTCGTAGTGATCGACGTCGAAGAGGGCTGCGGCCGTGTCGGTGACGCGCCAGACGACGACGGCGGCGATCTCGATCGGGTTGCCGCGCTTGTCGTTCACCTTCAGCTTCTCGCCGGTCACGTTGCGGGCGCGCAGCGAGATCTTGGTGCGGCCGTACCACGGGATCACCCAGCGCAGGCCGGGCGTGCGATCGGTGCCCATGTAGTCGCCGAACAGCGTGATGGCTGCGGCTTCGTTGGCCTGGAGCGTGTAGAAGCCCGAGACCGTGAAAATGAACAGCAGGATGAGAATGCCGCCGATCACCTTGGGGCCGGCAATGATCGAAGCGATGCCAAGGCCCAGCGCCAAGAGCGCGAGGATCAGGATGAAGCCGCCGTTGGCAACGGAGGCGGGCTTTTCGACGGTCTGGTTGAGCGTGTTCTGGGTCGGTGTGGTCTGGGTCATGGCGTGCCCCTCGGGTTACCTATCAAAGTGATATCACTTTAGTATTTATTCGATATTAATTCAAGCTCCATTTTTTCGCAGATTACGGGTGGTTTCGGGGCCTTCGGTGCGTTGCCTGTTGATACCGGCAGGCTGCGCCCCTAGGTGTCGGCCACCCATTGTTCCAAAGGACAGACAGATGAACCCTCTGCGTTCGATCCCGCTCGTGCTCGCCATCACGATCACATCGGTTGCCCTTGCCCTGCCAGCCGCGCGGGCCGCCGACGTCCAGGACAAGGCCCTGGCCGATGCCGTTTCAGGGTCGTGGCGAACACCCGCCAACGTGCAGCGCGATGCCTGGCGCAAACCCGTTGACGCGCTGGCGTTCTGGGGCCTCAAGCCGGGCATGGCGATCCTTGAGCTGTCACCCGGCGGGGGCTGGTGGACCGAGATCCTTGCGCCTTATGCGCGCCTGACCAAAGGCAGCTATGCGGCCACGGCAGCCGACCTGAACAATCCGGACCTGTCGCAAGCGGCACGCGATGCCCGCGCGCAGTTCGAAAAGAGGTTCTCGGACCAAAGCGTGTATGGGCCGATCACCTATGTGAACTTCGGTCCGAAGTCGCAGGGGCTTGGCGCGCCGAACTCGGTTGACTTCGTGCTCAATGGTCGCAACTTCCACAACTGGATGGCCAACGGCATGCTGGACAAGGTGATGGCTGAAAGCTTTGCCGTGCTGAAGAGCGGCGGGGTGCTGGCGATCGAGGAGCACCGCAATGCGCCGGGCACCACGCAGGACCCCAAGGCGCCGTCGGGCTATGTCACCGAAGCCTTCGTCATCGCAGCCGCCGAGAAAGCCGGCTTCAAGCTTGCGGCCCGCTCGGACCTTTATGCCAACCCGAAGGATGACCGCGATCATCCCTTCGGCGTCTGGACGCTTCCGCCTGTGCGGCGCACGGCGCCACAGGGGCAGCCCGCAAATCCGAATTTCGACAGTGCGCCCTATGATGCGGTTGGCGAGAGCGACCGCATGGCCCTTCGGTTCGTGAAACCGTAAGGCCTGGCGAGGATTGCTGCCGGCGTCGAGCCCCGGTTCCAAAAACGGCCGGGGCTCGGGAAAAGCTAGGGTGTCAGCACGATCTTGCCCATGACCTTGCGGGCGTCCATGTCGTTCAGGGCCTCAGCGACCTCGGTGAACTTGTAGGTCTTCGAGACGTAGGGCTTGAGCTTGCCGTCGCGGACCCATTCCATGAGTTCGTTCAGGTTGGCCTGGTTGCCCTTGGGATCGCGCGCGGTGAAGGCGCCCCAGAAGACGCCGACGATCTGGCAGCCCTTGAGCAGGGTCAGGTTCAGCGGCAGCGACGGAATTCCCGCCGGGAAGCCGACGACGAGGTAGCGGCCTTCCCACGCAATCGAACGCAGCGCGGGCTCGGCATAGGCGCCGCCCACGCCGTCATAGATCACATCGGCGCCATCGCCGCCGAGGACCTTCTTGAAATCATCGGCCAGCTTTTTCTGCGCATCGCGGTCGAGATTGCCCGTGGGATAGACGACGCCCGCGTCGGCGCCGCGCCTGATGCAGAGATCGACCTTTTCCTGGCTCGAGCAGGCGGCAATGACGCGCGCGCCCATGACCTTGCCGATCTCGACAGCCGCGAGGCCCACGCCACCGGCAGCGCCAAGGACGAGCAGCGTCTCGCCCTTTCTCAGCTTCGCCCGGTCCTTCAGCGCGTGGTGCGACGTGCCATAGGTCATCACGAAGGCCGAGGCCTGTACGAAGTCCATGTTGGCCGGGAACTGGATGCAGCGGGCCGCGGGGGCCGCCACTTCCTCAGCAAAGCCCCCGAAGCCCGTCGAGGCGAGCACGCGGTCGCCGACCTTCACGTTGGTCACGCCGGCGCCCACTTCCTTGACGATGCCGGCCACCTCGCCTCCGGGCGAGAACGGCAGAGGCGGCTTGAACTGGTACTTGTTCTGGATCACGAGGAGGTCGGGGAAGTTCACGCCCGCCGCCTTGACCGAGATCACGACCTGGCCTGCCTCGGCCCTGGGGCTTGGGACATCCTCGATCACGAGGCTTTCAGGCGGGCCATAGGCCTTGCAGAGAACGGCTTTCATTGGATTTCTCCCTAGATGTCGCGTGTGTGCCCGACGTTAGTCGAGCGCGCCCAAAACGCCAAGCGCGGGCGTGGTCCGCCGTTCGCCCACCACGTCACCGCGCCAGTTCCTGAGGGGCGGGTTGCGGTGGCGCGCGATGCGCGGGTCGTCGGGGTCGGCCTCTCCCAACAGCACAAGAAGCTGCGCCATCACGGTTTCGGCGGCGCGCGTGCCGCCGTCATCGATCTTCAGCGCAATGCCGAGGCCCTGCTCCGGCAGGGCGGCCATGAAGACGGCCTCGGCCCCGGTCTTGACGACCGTGCGGCCGCGGGCGGCCGAGATCAGGTCGGCGCAGGCCCGCCCTGTCCCCGAAACAAGGAGTGGATGGGCTTTCCAGGCGCTCACAAGGCGCTCGGCGGCGGCGGCCCTTTCGGGGGCGAGGCCTGCGGGGTTTGCGAGGCGGGCCATGCCCTGCGCGAGGGCTGACAGGGGGATCGCGTAGTTCGGGGCCGCGCAGCCGTCGATGCCGACAGGCATGGCGTCCGGCGCCACGCCGCACATTTCGGCAATCGCGGCACGCACGTGTGCCTGGACGGGATGAGCGGGCTGCTCGTAGCCGGCCACCGGCGCGCCGAGGTGGCGGGCCAGCGTGAGGAAGCCCGTGTGCTTGCCCGAACAGTTGTTGTGCAGGCGGCAAGGCTTCTCGCCGGCGCGGATCAGGTCGTGGGCGCTCTTGTCGTGGTAGGGCAGATGGGGGCCGCACGCGAGGTCTGCCTCGGCGCAGCCGATGCGGGCAAGCCAGGCCGCGACGCGGGAGGTGTGCATGGGCTCGCCGGAGTGGGAGGCGCAGGCGAGCGCGAGCTCCTCGTCGGTGACGCCCGCGGCAGCGGCGGCGCCGGTTTCGACGAGCGAGAGGGCCTGCAGGGCCTTGAAGGCCGACCGGGGGTAGACGGGCGGCGCAATGGCTCCCCAGGCCGCCCTGATCGTGCCTGCTGCATCGCAGACGACGGCAGCGCCCCTGTGGGTGCTTTCAACCACGTTTCCCCGGACCAGTTCGACGAGCACTGGGTTGGTCACGGCGTCCTTGCTCTCCTGTCCTGGCGTGGCAAATGCCCCGATGCAGGGCGCGGGTTTAGCAAAATCGCAAAAGGGCCGTCACGCGACATCTTCACGACAGAAGGGGCTTCACAAACGGGTCCCAATTGAGCCACACATGAGACAAAGGGGTAGTCACGAGCAGATCGGGCCCTGCCCCGGCTTTTCCCTGAACGCATGAGGATCGACCGATGTCACTTTCTCGCCGCACCAAATCCCTCGGGCGCCTTGCGCTGGCGATACTCGGCATGGGCGCGGCTGCCACGGCGGCGCTGGCGCAGCCCACACCGCCCACCCAGCTTGGCGCCTTCGGGGACTGGGAGGCCTACAAGGGCACGGATGCCCGCGGCACGGTCTGCTATGTGATCTCGGCCCCCAAGACCAAGGAGCCGGCTGCGGCCAAGCGCGGGCAGATCTATTTCATGGTCTCGACCTGGCCCGGATCGGGCGTGGCGAACGAGCCGTCGATCATGATCGGCTATCCGTTCAAGGATGGCTCCACGGCCACGGTCGAGGTGGGCGCCGACAGCTTCGAGCTCTTCACCAAGGAAGATGGCGCCTGGCTGAACGCGAAGCCCGACGAGGGGCGGCTGGTGGCGGCCATGCGCGCTTCCGGCGAACTCACGGTTAAGGGCATGTCGCGCCGCGGAACGCTGACGACCGATACCTATTCGCTGAAGGGCATATCCGCCGCACTCGACAAACTGGCCGAAGGCTGCAAATAGACTGTCAAGGCCGGAACCGGAACCCGTAGGGGCGGCCAGGTGCCGCCCCTTCTGCTTTGGGGGATGACCCCGAGGATCCGGCGACGCAGCTTGCAGGCCATACACAGACGCATGAGCACGAAGACAAACCTGGTGGGACTGACGCGCGAGGGACTGGCGCAGGCGCTTCTTGGCGCCGGTGTCGAACCCAAGCAGGCATCGATGCGCGTGCAGCAACTGTGGAACGCCATGTATGTGCAGGGCGTGACGGACTTCGACGGCATCACGACGCTTGCCAAGCCGCTGCGCCAGGAACTTTCGGGCGTGTTTGCGCTGTCGCGGCCCGAGGTGGTCACGGCGCAGGTCTCGCGCGACGGCACGCGCAAGTGGGTCATCCGCTTTGCGCCCGGCATCGAGATCGAGACCGTGTTCATTCCCGACGAGGACCGCGGGACGCTTTGCATCTCGAGCCAGGTCGGCTGCACGCTGAGCTGCCGGTTCTGCCATACGGGAACGCAGAAGCTGGTCCGCAACCTGACGGCGGCGGAGATTGTCTCGCAGGTGCTGGTCGCGCGCGACGACCTCAAGGAGTGGCCGCGCGCGGGGCGCAACAGCGACACGCGGCAGATCACCAATGTGGTGATGATGGGCATGGGCGAGCCGCTCTACAATTTCGAGAATGTGCGCGATGCCATCAACGTGATCGCGGATGGCGAGGGGCTGTCGCTGTCGAAGCGGCGGATCACGCTGTCGACGGCGGGCGTGGTGCCGATGATCCCGCGGGCGGGCGATGAAATCGGCTCGATGCTCGCGATCTCGCTGCACGCGCCGCGCGATGACGTGCGCGACGTGATCGTTCCGCTGAACAAGAAGTACCCGATCAAGGAACTGCTCGAGGCATGCCGGGCCTATCCGGGGCTGTCGAATGCCCGGCGCATCACTTTCGAGTACGTGATGCTGAAGGGCGTGAACGATTCCAATGCGGATGCCCGGGAGCTCGTGAAGATCATCCGCGGCATCCCGGCCAAGATCAACCTGATCCCCTTCAATGCGTGGCCGGGTGCGCCCTATGAGTGCTCTGACTGGGAGCGCATCGAGGAATTCGGCGAGATCGTGAACCGTGCCGGATATGCCTCGCCGATCCGCACGCCGCGCGGGCGGGACATCATGGCGGCCTGCGGGCAGCTGAAGAGCGAGAGCGTCAAGCAGCGCGCGAGCGAGCGCATGGCCGAACTGCGCAGCCGCGACATCGGACGAATGCCAAGCTAGGAACAGGTGCATGTCGAAGAAGAACATCAAGCGGGTGGTGCTTGCCTATTCGGGCGGCCTTGACACGTCGGTGATCCTGAAGTGGCTGCAGCAGGCCTATGGCTGCGAGGTCGTGACCTTCACGGCGGACCTGGGCCAGGGCGAGGAACTGGAGCCCGCGCGCAAGAAGGCGCTGATGCTTGGCATCAAGCCCGAGCATATCTTCATCGAGGACCTGCGCGAGGAGTTCGTGCGCGACTATGTGTTCCCGATGTTCAGGGCGAATGCGCTCTATGAGGGGCAGTACCTGCTGGGCACATCGATTGCGCGGCCGCTGATCGCCAAGAAGCAGATCGAGATCGCCGAGAGGCTGGGTGCGGACGCGGTTTCGCATGGCGCCACCGGCAAGGGCAACGACCAGGTGCGCTTCGAGCTTACCTATTATGCGCTCAAGCCCGACATCCATGTCATCGCGCCGTGGCGCGAATGGGAACTGGAGAGCCGCACAAAGCTGATCGACTTTGCCGAGAAGCACCAGATCCCGATCGCCAAGGACAAGCGCGGCGAGGCACCGTTCTCGGTGGACGCAAACCTGCTGCACTCGTCCAGCGAGGGGAAGGTGCTGGAAGATCCGGCGGTGGAGGCGGAAAGCATCGTCTACCAGCGCACGATCAGCCCCGAGGAGGCGCCCGACCGAGCCACCTATGTGGAGATCGGGTTCGAGCGCGGCGATGCCGTGTCGATCGACGGGAAGGCCATGTCACCGGCGACGTTGCTGACGGCACTCAATGCGCTGGGCAAGGCCAATGGCATCGGACGGCTTGACCTGGTCGAGAACCGCTTTGTGGGCATGAAGAGCCGTGGGGTCTACGAGACACCGGGCGGGACGATCCTTCATGCAGCCCATCGCGGCATCGAATCCATCACGCTGGACCGTGGTGCGGCCCACCTGAAGGACGAGCTGATGCCGAAATATGCGGAGCTTGTCTATTACGGGTTCTGGTTCTCGCCCGAGCGCGAGATGCTGCAGGCGCTGATCGACAAGAGCCAGGAATATGTCACCGGAACCGTGCGAATGAAGCTCTACAAGGGCAATGCGACGGTGGTGGGACGCTCGTCGCCCTACTCGCTCTACCGCCAGGACTACGTGACTTTCGAGAAGGACAGCGTCTACAACCAGAAAGACGCGGAGGGCTTCATCAAGCTGAATGCGCTGAGGCTGAGGCTGCTGGCGGCGCGCAACCAGTCCGTCGGCAAGTGAGTTGCGCGGGCCGCGCTGTCCGGGCGGCCCGCACATTTCCTTTTCAGTGCGGGAGAAGGCTCAGGGCGGCGTTGCGCAGGCCATCGCGGTCATGGATGCCGCGACGTGCCATCTCGACAATATGGCGGGCGACGCGCGCTTCGGTCTCGAATGGCAGGGCGTAGCCCTGGCGGCGTTCGGCAGCCTCGGAAATGGCGGCATCGAAAGCTTCGCGGATGTTGCGGAGCACAACCGGGTTCAGCGGGTTGTGGATGGTGATGGTGCCTGCTTGCATGAAAGACCCCTTGCTTGACGGCTCTTGTCGCGGCCGGATTGCCTAAAGCTAAAGGCAATTTCTTTAGGTCCGGTTCATGCTGAACGGGGTGCGCTGCCGCCGGCGGGGGTCAGAGGCGGTCGCAGTAGATTTCGAAAGTGTTACCGTCGGGATCCTTGACGCGGGCCGCGAAATAGTCCTCGCCCTGGAAGGCGACCGGAACGCCAAGATGGGTGGCCCATGTCTCGACGGCGGAGCGGGATTCAACACGGAAACCGAAGTGGAAAGCATCGCCCGCGCGCAACGGGTTGCCCTTCACGAAGAAGATGGAAATGCCCGGGCCCACGAGCTTGTTGCCCCGCGCCTCGAGGTTCAGGCGGTCGGCGTACCACTGGGCAAGCACGCCGGGGTCGTTTGTCGGGATGCTGAGATGGTCCAACCAGAGTGCGGGCAAGAGGTTCATGGGTTTCCCTTCTCCATGCTTGATCAAAGCCCTGCCAGAGGGTCCATACCAGCCTGCGCACAGGCCGCCAAGACCGTGTTGCGCAGCAGGCACGCGCGGGTCATTGGCCCCACGCCGCCGGGTACGGGCGTTATGGCTGAGGCGACCTGCAGCGCCTCGTCATAGGCGACGTCGCCGTAAAGCTTCGATTTGCCGCCCGGCAGGTCGACCCGGTTCATGCCCACGTCGATGACGATGGCACCGGGCTTGATCCACGACCCCCTTACCATCTCGGCCCGACCGACTGCGGCCACGAGAATGTCGGCCCGCGAGACGACTTCCTTCAGGTCGCGTGTCTTCGAGTGTGCCGTGGTGACGGTGCAGTTTTCCTGCAGGAGAAGCTGTCCCATGGGCTTGCCGACGAGCTGGGAGCGGCCAATGACGACGGCGTCGAGGCCATCGAGCCTGGGACGAACCGACTTGACCAGCATCAGGCAGCCTTGCGGCGTGCAGGAAACAAGACCCGGGCGACCACTGGCGAGGCGTCCGGCGCTGAGTGCGGTCAGTCCGTCGACGTCCTTGTCGGGCGACAGCACGTCGAGCACGGCCTCCTGGCGGACCTGCGCGGGCACCGGGAACTGGACCAGGACGCCATGCACGGCCGGGTCGGCGTTGAGGCGGCGAACGACGTCAAGCACTTCCTGCTCGCTTGCGGTGGCAGGAAGCTTGATGTCGCGAGAGTCGATGCTGACCTCCCGCGCGTCGCTGACCTTGAGGCGCACGTAGATTTCGCTGGCGGGGTCGTTGCCGACGAGCACGACGGTCAGGCCAACGGGAACGCCCTGCTTCTGGCGGAACGCCTCGGCGGCAGCCTTGACGCGCTTCCTTACCCCTGCCGCGAATTCCTTGCCGTCGATGATCCTTGCCGTCATTTACGTCCTCCCGCGCAGGAATGCCGTTGCCCTCTCAAGAGCCTGCCCTTCTGCCTGCAGCCTGACGGTCTTCAAGCGCGAGGACTGACCGGATGCAAGTGACAAAGTGGACGGCGGCACGCCGAGTTCCCCAGACAGGAGATCGATCAGGGCGCGATTGGCCTTTCCGTCCTCGGGAATGGCCCGGACATGGGCCTGGAGGCAGGTGCGGTCGCCGACCTGCATCGAGGCGCCGAGGGCGTCGCGGCGGGCGCCGGGGGTCAGGCGGATGAAGATTTCGATGCCTCCGGGCGCGGGCCTGAAGACCTCTGCCACGCTAGAAGAAGATCCCAAAGCGGATCTTGTCGACGAGGATCTGGATGACCGAGATGCCCAGCAACGCGACCACGGGCGAGAGGTCGAGGCCACCCATCGGGGGAAGGCGGCGGCGGATGGGCTGAAGGACGGGCTCGGTCACGGTGTCAAGGAAACGCTGGATCCTGAAAACTTCGGGGCGGAAGCCGTTGATGACCCGGAAGGTGACGAGGAGGCTGAGAACCACGGCTGCGATGATGATCCAGCTGTACAGGCCCAAGACCGTGTTGACGAACTGCAGCACAAAATCCATGGGAGCGTGGCCCTTTCCTGCGAGAATCGCCGATAATCTGCGAGGGATGTAGCCATTGCTCCGGGCTGCAGCAAGGGCGGGGGCGCGCGGATGCGCGGCTTGACACCGGGAGTACCTGCCTCCTACAAGACCTGCCTCTGGCGGGACCCGGTTTTTCGGGCTTCCCGGGCGCATATGGGGCTGTAGCTCAGTTGGGAGAGCGCCTCGTTCGCAATGAGGAGGTCAGCGGTTCGATTCCGCTCAGCTCCACCATGTGCGCCCCGCCAATGGCCCCTTTACAGGGGCCCGGATGCACCAAACCTTAACCTTCTCCTGCCGGCCTCGCGGCAATCTGACGTTTACGGGCGGGATGCGAAAGTGCGTCGTTCCCGAACACGCATCTGCAAGGCCCTGGTTCGAACGATGATCCGCCGGTTCCTCACGATCCTGCTTCTGTGCGCCTGCGTGGCCATGCAACCGGTGCAGGCTGGCGGCGGCGGC
>JAGWXR010000058.1 GCA_018969785.1 Alphaproteobacteria bacterium | reverse complement strand
GGCCTCGAGATATTCGGGGAAGGTCTGCCAGTTCCACTTCAGTCCTTCGGTGAGGACGGCGTTGGGGATGTCCTCGACGCCCTCCATGAGGCGGATGAGGCGGTCGTGGTCCTGTTCGCGGCAGGGTGCAAAGCCCACGCCGCAATTTCCCATCACGGCAGTGGTGACACCGTGCCAGGCGGATGGTGTCAGGCGGCTGTCCCATGTCGCCTGGCCGTCATAGTGGGTGTGGATGTCCACGAAGCCGGGTGTGACGATCCTGTCCCGTGCGTCGATTTCCTCGTGGCCGCTGCCGTCGACGCGCCCGATGGCGGTGATGCGGCCTTCATCGATGGCGATGTCGGTCGTGCGGGCCTGGTTGCCGGTGCCGTCGAAGACAAGCCCGTTGCGAATGACGAGGTCATGGCGCGGGTTCATGGTTCGGCTTTTCCTTTGCTCGATGAGGCAGCGGGCTCAGGTTAACACGGTTTTGCCTTGACAGAAGGGCTCGTGGACGCATTTTGGCGGCATGCGGAAACTGCTTGTTCGCGCGATCCTGAGCCTGCCGGGCCGATGGCTGGTTGCCCTGTCCGGCGGAAAGCCGTTGACCATCGAGGGGCGCGTGCTCGATCCACGGCTGCAGTTCATCAGTGCGATGGGCGAGCGGCAGCCTTCCATGGCGACGCTGACGCCCGAGCAGGCCCGGCATGCTGCGGGCGAGGGGTTTGCGACGCTTGATGCGCCGGCGTCGCATGATGTGGACATCGAGGACATCGAGCTTCCCGTCGGGCCCGCCAATCGCACGCTGCGGGCGCGCCGCTATGCGCCACGCCTGCCGAACCGGCTGGTGCCGACGCTGGTCTATTACCACATGGGCGGCTGCGTCATCGGCGACCTGGAAACCTGCCATTCGTTCTGCTCGCAGATTGCCCTTCGTTCGGGATGCCTTGTGGTGTCGGTCGATTACCGGCTGGCGCCCGAGCACAAGTTCCCGGCGGCGGTCGAGGATGCCGTCGCCTCGTTCCGCTGGGTGCGTGACAATGCAGCGGCGCTTGGCGGGAACCCCGCCATCGTTGCTGTTGGTGGTGATTCCGCCGGCGGCTATCTTTCTGCCGTCATCTGCCAGGAGATGAAGCGGCTGGGCGAGCGGCCGCCGGTGCTGCAGTTGCTGATCTATCCTGCGGTGGACTGGCTGTCGCAGACGGCTTCGATGACATCGTTCGGCAATGTCTATCCGCTGACGACGCCGATCATGACGTATTTCCGCACGCTCTACTTCAACGATCCCGACAAGGAGGCGCTGGACCTCCGGGCGTCGCCGGGGCTGAACAACGATCTTTCCGGCCTGCCGCCGGCGCTCGTCTATACGGCGGGGTTTGATCCGCTGGTGGACCAGGGGCGCGACTATGCCGAGGCGCTGAAGGTCGCGGGGGTGCCGGTGCTCTATCGCTGCTACGACAGTCTCTGCCACGCGTTCACGGCCATGGGTGGGACCGTGCCGGCGGCGCGTGCGGCGATTCTCGAGATCATCGCCGACCTCAGGCGGGCCATCGGATGATCCGCGCGCAACTGGTCCGCAGCCTGTCGGAGGACCTGTCGAGCCTGAAGCTCGAGACGATTGCGGCGCCGGTGGCGAGACCCGGCATGATCCGCGTGCGGATGCGGGCTGCGAGCGTGAATTTTCCCGACATCCTGATGATCCAGGGGAAGTACCAGCACAAGCCCGAGCTGCCGTTCTCGCCGGGCATGGAGGGTGCCGGCGACGTGATCGAGGCGGGTGAGGGTGTCACGGCGTTTCGTCCCGGGGACAGGGTGGTACTGGGCGCCAAGCAGGGCTGCTTTGCCGAGGAGGCTGTCGTGCCGGCGGCCGCGGCGCGACACCTGCCGGATACGGTGTCACATGTGCATGGGGCAGCCTATCCTGTGGCCTATCTCACGGCGCATGTGGCGCTGGTGCGGCGCGGGTTGCTCCAGGCCGGCGAGACGCTGCTCGTGCATGGGGCTGCTGGCGGGGTGGGTCTTGCGGCCGTTGATCTGGGAAAGCTGATGGGCGCGCGCGTGATCGCGACGGCCTCCACAGAGGAAAAGCGGCGGTTCCTTTCGGACTATGGTGCCGACCATGTGCTTCCTGCCACGGGCTTCCGCGACGCGGTGAAGTCGCTCACCTCGGGCCGTGGCGCGGACGTCATCTATGACCCTGTCGGTGGGGATGTCTTCGACGAGAGCGTGCGCTGCATTGCCTTTGACGGGCGGCTTCTTGTCATCGGGTTTGCCGGCGGGCGCATCCCTTCGGTCAGCGTGAACATGCCGCTGATCAAGGGGTTCTCGATCGTCGGGGTGCGCGCGGGCGAGTATGGGCGCCAGTTTCCCGAGCGCGGCGCGGAGAACATCAGGGCGATCGACGCGCTTGCTGCATCGGGTCGCATCCGGCCGCATGTCTGTGCGCGGTTCCCGCTCGAAGGCGTGCGCGAGGCCATGCGCATGCTCGAGGAGCGGCGCGTGATCGGCAAGGTCGTGATCGAGATGGGCTGAGCCCGACGCTTCAGACCGTGCGCTTGGCGCGGTCCTTGTCGTTCGATGACTTGATCATGGCGCGAATGGCTTCCCATTCAGCGTCGCCGAGCTTGGCGAGCTGCGAGAAGTTGCCGCCGCCGCCAAGGAAGCCGCCACCATCGATCGCGATCGTCTCGCCCGTCAGGTAGTCGCAGCCGTCGGCCATCAGGAAGGTCGCGAGGTTGCGCAGCTCGTGCATCTGGCCCACGCGCCCCATGGGCGTGCCTGCAGACGAGTCCGTCTCGCTGCCCATTGAATCGGAACGCATGTTGCCGGGGTTCAGGCGGTCCCAGGCGCCCTTGGTGGGGAAGGGGCCGGGCGCGATCGCGTTGAGGCGGATGTTGTGGGGCGCCCACTCGACGGCGAGCGACTTGGTCATGATGTTGATGCCGGCCTTCGACATGGCCGAGGGGACGGTGAAGGGACCGCCGTTCCATACCCAGGTGGTCAGGATCGAGATGACGTTGGCCTTGTGCTTCTGTTCGATCCAGCGCTTCCCGGCAGCGAGCGTCACGTAGAACGTGCCATGGAAGACGATGTTGGCGATGGCGTTGAAGCCGTTGGGCGAAAGGTCCTTGGTGCGGCTGATGAAGTTGCCGGCTGCGTTGTTGACGAGGCCGTCGAGGGGGCCTTCGTTGAAGATGCGCGTCATCATGTCGTCGACGGCGTCGGCCACCCGGATGTCGCACTCGAGCGCGGTCACCCTGGTGTTGTGCGCCTGCGAGAGTTCCTTTGCCGTCTCCTCGAGCACGGGACCGCGGCGGCCGCAGATGTAGACGGTTGCCCCGAGCTTTGCGTATTCGTCGGCCATCTCGCGGCCGAGGCCGGTGCCGCCGCCTGTCACCAGGATGCGCTTGCCCTTCAAGAGGTCTGAACGGAACATGGTCATGGTGGTGCTTCCTTCGCTGGCCGGTGCGGTGTTGCGGGGTTAATAACCGTTTGCCGGTGGCAACGGCAACAAGCTTGTCAGGGTGTCCAAATCCCCTGCGTCATCGGGTGAGGCTGCCGGCGAGAGGGCGAGGATCCTCGGTGCCTTCAGCACGAAACCGGCGCGTCGGCGTGCGGCGGGCTCGAGTGCTTCGTAGGCAAGGGTTGCAATCATCGTCGCGCCGGGCGCATGGCTGACCTCGCGCGTGGGGCCGAAGCGGCGCCCGGTGTGGCGGCTTGCGAAGGACCTGATCTGTTCACTGAACGCGCCTGCGTCGAGCCTTGCGACGGGGACGAGATCGTTGCCCTGCCAGGCGCCGAAGGTGCACAGCACCGTCGGGGGATGCGTGCGTCCCTGCTCGACGTAGAGAAGGACGGCATCGATCTCGCCGGGCACGGGGATCGGGGGGTGCGACAGGCCGAAGAGGTCTGCCTGTGCGGGCAGGTCCGCATCGCTGTCCATCAGGCGAAGCGCGATGCCGCGCGATGCGAGCACGTGTTCCAGGGTGCTTGCGGGCACGGGGTTGCGCAGGGTTCCGGTTGCAATGCGCACGATGGCGTGGCGGCCAGGCACGTCGCAGCCGGAGAGCCATGAGGAAAGCCGTTGCGGCAGGTCGAGCGGTCCTGTCTGCCGGAGGCCTTGCAGAAGCTCTGCCGGGCCCACGGGCCGATTGGCTGCGGGTGTGTTCGGCCAGAGGAGTGCGATCGTCTCGGCGAGGTCGCCGGTGAAGGCGTGCGAGAGCTGGAAAAGCGCCGGTGCCACGTGTTCCTCGACGCGGCGACGCAGGGCCTTGAGCTGGGTGCGCCGGGTGGCGGCTGGCACGGTCAGGAAGAGGCAGACGGCGTCGCGATCCTCGGACGACAGGCTGTCGAGATAATCAGCGAGCACGCGCCTGCGGTCTTCCTCGGCGGCGAGAAAGGCTGCCTGCCGGATGACCGATCCAAAGCGGTTCATGCGTCGGCACCGTCATCGTCGGCGCCATAGCCGGTCATGGAGAGTGGCCTTGCCCCGAGGCCGCGGCTTGCAGCCCAGGCGATGAGGGCTGCCTCCTCGCCATGCGTGACCCAGAGCTCCGACGGTGCGATCTCGCTGATCGTCCGCGTGAGTTCGGGCCAGTCGGCGTGGTCGGAGATGACGAGCGGCAGATCACCGCCGCCCTGGCGTGCGCGCCTCATCACGTTCATCCAGCCGCTAGCGAAGCTGGTCAGGGGCGGGCTCTCGCTCTTGGCCATGATCCTCTCACGGGCTGCGGGTGGGGCAATCACGAGGGCGCCATCCGGCAGGCCGGCGCGTTCGAGCGGCAGCAGGGGACCGAGCGCAATCCCATGCTGTTCGTATACCGCGCACAGGACCATGGTCGCGCGGTCGACGAAGACGGGCTGGTCGAAGCCTGCGGCGCGCAGCAGCGCGAGCAGGCGCTGCGCCTTGCCGAGGGAGTAGGCGGCGACGTGATGCGTGCGGCCTGCAAAGAAGTTCATCGAGGCGAGGAGGCGCGCGACTTCGTCCCCGGGCGGCGGATGCGTGAAGACGGGAAGGCCGAAGGTTGCCTCCGTGATGAAGATATCGCAGCGCACGGGTTCGAAGGGCGTGCTCGTGGGGTCATGACCACGCTTGTAATCGCCTGAGACGACGATCCGGCTTCCGGCTACCTCGACGCAGACCTGCGCGCTGCCGAGGACGTGGCCTGCGGGATGCAGCGACACGCGGGCCTCACCCATCGTGATGACCTCGCCATAGCGCAGGGCCTGGGACGTGCCCGCATAGGCTGCGCCGTAGCGTACCCTCATGACATCGAGTGTCGCCTGCGTGGCAAGCACGGCACGATGGCCACGGCGGGCGTGATCGGCGTGACCGTGCGTGATGACCGCCCTGTCGACGGCCCGCAGGGGGTCGATGAAGAAGTCGCCGGCCTCGCAGTAGAGGCCCTCCGGGCGCTGCTTCAGGATGTTGCGTGCCTGCGCCAAGCGCATGCCCCCTTGCGTGTCGTGCCGGCGCACCGGCGGATTGGCCTTGGCGCTGCATTCAAACTATAACCCGCCGGCATGAGCGGTTGCGAGAAAACGGCAGGATGACCGGTACCCCAGAGCCGGCGGCAGACCTTCTGCCGCCGCGGTTTGCCGACTGGTTTGCCGCACGGGGCTGGACGCCGCGGCCCTTCCAGCTCGCGCTCGTCGCGGCCGCCCGGGAGGGCGCGCATGTGCTGCTCACGGCGCCCACCGGTGGCGGCAAGACCCTGGCCGGGTTCCTGCCCAGCCTCGTTGAACTCTCCCAGCGTCGCGCTGCCGTGCGGCACGCGGACGCAAGGATGGCCGAGGGGAACCCCGTGGTGGCGCGGCTCCGGGCGCGGGCCCGGCTGCAGCCGCAGGGCATCCATACGCTCTATATCTCGCCGCTGAAGGCACTGGCGGTGGACATTGCGCGGAACCTCGAGGCGCCCGTTCGCGAGATGGGGCTCAAGATCCGCGTCGAGACGCGTACCGGGGACACGTCGGCGCACCGGCGGCAGCGGCAGAAGCAGGTGCCGCCCGACATCCTGCTGACGACACCTGAACAGCTGGCGCTGCTGCTGGCCTCGCGGGAGGCGCCCTTGCTGTTCGGCTCGCTGTCCTGCGTGATCCTTGACGAACTGCATGCGCTGGCGCCCAGCAAGCGGGGCGACCTGCTTTCGCTGGACCTTGCGCGGCTTCATTCGCTGGCGCCCGGCCACCGGCGCGTCGGACTTTCGGCAACGGTGGATGATCCGGCGGTGCTCGGGCGCTATCTCGTGCCGCAGAACCTCGAGACGCCGGCGGCATTGCGCATCGTGCGCGGCGCGCCGGGTGCGGTGCCACGTATCCTGATCCTCGATACCGAGCGGGAGATCCCCTGGTCGGGCCACATGGCGCGCCATGCCATCGAGGAGGTGATGGACGCCATCCGCAAGGCGCAGACCGCGCTTGTGTTTGTCAATACGCGCATGCAGGCCGAGTTCATCTTCCAGGAGCTCTGGCGGATCAATGCCGACAACCTGCCGATCGCGCTGCATCATGGTTCGCTGGCGCCCGACCAGCGGCGCAAGGTCGAGGCGGCCATGGCGCGCGGTGTGCTTCGCGCAGTCGTGTGTACCTCGACGCTGGACCTCGGGATCGACTGGGGGGCGGTCGACCTAGTGATCAATATCGGTGCGCCCAAGGGTGCAAGCCGCATCGCGCAGCGCATCGGGCGTTCGAACCATCGCATGAACGAGCCGAGCCAGGCGCTGCTCGTGCCGTCGAACCGGTTCGAGGTGCTGGAATGCGAAGCGGCGCGTGCAGCCCTGCTTGCGGGCGAACTCGACGGCGAGGGCTTGCGCGAGGGCGCGCTCGATGTTCTGGCGCAGCACGTGCTGGGCTGCGCGGTTGCGGCGCCCTTCGATGCGGACGCGCTCTATCGCGAGGTGATCCGGGCGGCCCCCTATGCGGGTCTTGCGCGCGCGGATTTCGACCGGGTGCTCGATTATGTGGCGACGGGTGGCTATGCGCTGCGGGCCTATGAGCGCTATGCGCGGCTGCGCCAGTCGGTCGACGGGCTCTGGCGTGTGGCGTCACCGCAGGTGGCGCAGCGCTACCGGCTGAACTGCGGAACGATCATCGAGGAGCCGATGCTGAAGGTGCGGCTCGTGCGGCGTTATGCGGGGCCGCGCACGCTTCAGCCGGGACGGGTCCTGGGGCAGCTCGAGGAGTGGTTCCTCCAGCAATTGTCGCCGGGGGACACGTTCCTGTTCGCCGGGCAGATCCTGCGCCACGAGGCGATCGTCGAGATGGATGCGATCGTCACGCCCGGGCCGCCCGGCAATCCCAAGATTCCGTCCTTCGAGGGCGGCAAGTTTCCCCTGTCGACCTTCCTTGCGCAGCGCGTGCGCGAGATGATCGAGGATCCGCGCCGCTGGCGTGACCTGCCGGAGCAGGTGAGAACGTGGCTCGAGATGCAGCGCCTGCGGTCGGTCATTCCGCGTGCGAACGAGATGCTGGTGGAGACGTTTCCCCGCGCGGGACGCCACTTCCTGGTTTGCTATCCCTTCGACGGGCGGCTGTGCCACCAGTCGCTGGGCATGCTTTTGACGCGCCGGCTGGAACGCATGGGCCTGAAGCCGCTGGGGTTCGTGGGCAGCGAGTATTCGCTGGCGATCTGGGCCCTGGGGAACCTGAGGCATGTCGATGTCGACAGGCTGTTCGACGAGGACATGATGGGCGATGACCTGGACGCGTGGCTGGCTGAGTCGGCGCTGCTGAAGCGCAGCTTCCGCAACTGCGCGATGATCGGCGGGCTGATCGAGAAGCGGTTTGTGCGCGAGGAACGCACGGGCCGGCAGGTCACGTTTTCGTCCGATCTCATCTATGACGTGCTGAGGAGCCATGAGCCCGACCACATTCTTCTGCGGGCGGCGCAGCAGGATGCGGCGACCGGGTCGCTCGACATCCGTCGGCTGGGTGCACTGCTCCGGCGCGTGCGGGGGCACATCACGGTGCGACACCTGTCGCGGGTATCGCCGCTGGCCGTTCCGTCGCTGCTTGAAATCGGAAAGGTTCCCGTCGGGCTCGATGCCAGCGAGGCGCTGCTGGCGGAGGCCAGCGACACGATCGTGCGGGAGGCTATGAGCCCTGAAGGGCCAACTGACCTGCAGGAGGTGGCGCCGGCGCCAGGGCCGCCGGATCGTAGCTTGCGTCGACGAGGATCGCCCGGCTCAACGCGCCCTTCGAGACAAAGGCGCCGCGAAGGTCGGAGCCGGTGAAGTTTGCGTTGATCATGGATGCCAGGCGCAGGTCGGCGGCGACGAGCTTGACGTGCTTCATGCTGGTGCGGTCGAGCCTGGCGCCGCGGAAGTCGGTGCCCGAGAAGTCATAGCCGTCGAGCTTGCGGCCTGCGAGGTCCATGCCCCTCATGTTGAGGCGCTCGCCCTGCTCGCCGTTCGTCTCGAGCCAGCGCTGGTGCGCCGCGAGGACTTCCTCAAGGCGTGCCGTGCTGATGCTCTCGACGAGCTTGACCATCATCTTCGCGTAGTCGGGAAGGCTTGCGTGGGCTTCGGGACACTTCGAAAAGTCGGCATCGAGGAGTTGTGCCCCGAAGAAATTCACTTCATTGATTGTGGCGCCATCGAAGGATGCGTTGCGCAGGTCGCAGTTCGAGAAGTCGACCTTGTTGGCCGTCACATTGTGCAGCTTCATTGCAACCATCCGGGCACGCTTGAAGCTTGAGCCGTTGAGGACTGCGCCGTCGAACCTGTTGTTTGCCGGCCGCAGGCGGCTGGCCTCTTCAGCGTAGTCAAGAACGGTGGTTGAACGGAATGTCGAGAGTTGCAGGTTTGCATTCGTCAGTGATGCGCGGGAGAAGTCGCAGTTCTCGAACACGGTGCGGGTCAGGATGGCCTTGTCGAGGTTTGCGCCAATGAACGTGCATTCCCGGAACTCGGCACCTGCGAGGTTGGCGCGCCTGAGGGACGCGCCCTCGAAGCTCGTGTTGAGGATCAAGCGCTCGGACAGATTTGCGCCGTCGAGGCATCGGCCTGCATAGTTGAGGCCGGTGTCAACGGTTCGCTTGTCTCGCGTGCTGCGCTCAGGCATGCGGCGTTTCCTGCCAAAGTTGTCGGGACAGGAGTATCTGCATGCGAGACTTAATGACGGGCGACCAGACGAGGTGAACAGATGATTTAAACCGCCCGGTAGGGACCTGATTTCAGGTTCCGCGGGGTTTCGCGCGGGCGGTTGGCATGGCCGTCCACGGGTCATCGGGCCAGTGGTGCTTGGGATAGCGGCCTTTCAGGTCCTTCTTCACCTCCGGGTACCCGTTCTTCCAGAAGCTCCTCAGGTCGCGCGTCACCTGCACGGGGCGGCGGGCCGGCGACAGAAGATGCAGGAGCAGCGGGACGCGTCCGTTTGCGATGGCTGGCGTATCCGCGAGGCCGAACATTTCCTGCAGGCGTACGGCGAGGACCGGTTCATCCGCCGCATAGTCGATCCGGATGCTGGAACCGGATGGGACCGCGATGGACGTCGGGGCCATGGTGTCGAGGCGCTTGCGGGCCTGCCAGTCGAGAAGCGTATCCATGGCGTCGTGCAGTCGGATGCGCGTGAAATCCGTGGCGCGCGTGATCCCGTCGAGGAAAGGGGCGAGCCACTGGTCGATCGTCGACAAGAGGCCTTCGTCGCTGGTGTCGGGCCAGCCGCCGTCCGGATCGATCCTGCGCAGGAATGCAAGGCGCTGGCGCCAGGCGAGGAGATCCTCCGTCCAGGGTAGGCAGGAGATCCCAAGCGACCTGATGCCGTCCAGCGTTGCGGCCACCATCAGGTCTCGGGACGGATTGCGCAGTGGGCGTTCCGCCAGCACGAGTTCGTCGAGCAGGGTCTCCTGCCGCGCGACGACGATGCGCTCGCGGTCGTTCCACTCGACTTTCTCGCGCACCTCGATGCGGGATTCGAAGAGTTCCTCGATGTCCGGGAGAGACAGGGGTGCCGCCTGGAAGATCCGGGCATTGGCGCCCGCGCCGTCCAGCGAGGCGATGGCGAGGAATGGCTCGACAGACAAGGGATCGACCTCGTTCATCACGGCGCCCCGCCCATTGGCGAGGCGATAGCTTGCCGGTCCGCGCCTGCGGGCCACGCGCTCGGGGTAGGCGAGGGCTGCGAGCCTGCCGGCGGACGCGGGCTCGATTTCGTCGCCTGACACCTTGAGTGCTCGCGACCAGGTCCGTGCCTGCTCGCGTGCGCGGGCCAGCGCTCCCCTGTCGGCCTGCGGATCCGTGCGCCCGGACATGAGTTCAAGGCGGGTGCGCAGATCGGTGTCTCTCGACCGGGTGATGTCGCGTTCCGAGAGGATGGCGGCGAGGGCGGCTGCGGTTGCCCCCAGTCCCAGTTCAGTTCCGCGGATCATCATGTGGGCGAGGCGCGGATGCGCACCAAACGACAGGCAGGCCCGGCCATGCGGTGTGATCCTGTCATCCCGGTCGAGTGCTTCAAGTTCGCGAAGCAATTCCTGTGCCTCGGCAAAAGTGCCCTTCGGCGGATGGTCGAGCAGCTTCAGGCCGCTTGTGTCCCTCTCGCCCCAGGCGGCAAGCTCGAGGGCGAAGGGGGCAAGATCGCTCGTGAGTATTTCTGCCGGGGTGTAGGCGGCCAGCGACCGGGTCTCGGGTTCGCTCCAGAGCCGGTAGCAGATCCCTGGTGCGATACGGCCGGCGCGGCCTCTCCTCTGGTCGGCCGAGGCCAGCGACACGCGCTGCGTGACGAGCTGTGTCATTCCGCTTGCCGGATTGTAGCGGGCAAGGCGCTGCAGGCCTGCGTCGATGACCACCCTGACATCCTCGATCGTCAGGCTGGTCTCGGCGATTGATGTGGCGAGCACGATCTTGCGCCTTCCATCCGTGCGCGGACGGATGGCCTTGTCCTGGGTGTCGGGTGGAAGGTTGCCGTAAAGCGGGGACAGGACGGCATCCCCGAGATCGTTGTCCGACAGGAGCCGCTCGACGGTGCGGATCTCGCCTTCGCCCGGAAGGAAGGCGAGTATGCCGCCCGTTGTGTCGTGGAGGGCATCCATGATGGTGCGGGCCACATGCTGCTCGATGCGCGTGTTGGCGGGAGGCGCTGTGTAGCGCGTTTCCACCGGAAACATGCGTCCCTCGCTGCGGACGATGGGCGCGTTGTCGAGCAGGGCTGAGATGCGCGTGCCGTCGAGGGTGGCTGACATCACGAGAAGCCTGAGCGAGGGGTTGAGCGCCTCCTGGACTTCGCGGGCCAGCGCAAGGCCCAGGTCGGCGTTGAGGCTGCGCTCGTGGAACTCGTCGAAGATGACGAGCCCTATATCCTTGAGTTCCGGATCGTCCTGCAGGCGTCGGGTGAGAAGCGCCTCGGTCAGCACGATCACCTTTGTGCGGGAGGAGATGCGGCTGTCCTGCCGGACGCGGTAGCCAACGGTCTCGCCCGGCTGCTCTCCGAGCAGGGAGGCCATGCGCGTTGCGGCGGCGCGGGCGGCGACCCTTCGCGGCTCGAGCATCAGGATCTTGCGGCCGGCGAGCCAGGGCTCTTCGAGGATTGCGAGCGGCACGAGCGTTGTCTTGCCCGCGCCGGGTGGCGCCTCGAGCACGACATTCGCGCGGGCGGCGAGCGCTGCCTTGAGTTCGGGCAGCGCCGCGCTGATCGGAAGGTCGGGGATCA
>JAGWXR010000204.1 GCA_018969785.1 Alphaproteobacteria bacterium | reverse complement strand
CTCGGGAACCTGCGCGCGCACCCGCGCTGCCACGGTGTCGGCAATCAGCAACGCGGTTGCTGAATCACCAAGGTAATACTGCCCCGCTGCGATCTGATGCGTGAGACGGCCATAGTCGGAAACGTTGAGCCCCTCGCGCATTTCGGCGCTCTCGAGATAGCGTTGCGCCGCTGTAAAGTTCCGCGCAGCAATCAGGTCACGCAGCTTCTTCGAAATGGCTTCGGCGGCGGGTGAGGAGAACCCCGCCTGCGCCTCGGCGTCATCGTCGCCACTGCCGCGCACGATGCGTCGCGGCGGCACGGCAAGTTCCCGCACGCGGCCAGGCGCCTTGCGGACGGCCAGCGCATGGATGCGCGCAGCCTCCGGGTGGTCGGGATGGGCCTTCAGCCAGGACTTCAGTTCATCGAAGGTGCTCACGGTCTGCGGGCTGAGCAACCCCTTGGCGGCAACATGGCCCACCAGCAACCGGTTCTTCAGTTGCGGCGCCAGTTCGAGGACGCGGTCACGCTTCCCGGCGGCCGCGGCGGCAAACATCTCGCGATAGGTGGCCACATCGCTCTCGCTGAGCACGCGCACGAAGTCGGGCGGCCCGCCCGCGACGGCCATGGTCGAAGGGCCCAGCGCCAGGAGCAGCAATATGGCCAGCACGCGATGAAGTCGAAAGGCCATGCGGCGGGTTTCCGTCAGTGTGGGGGCCGGCATTCATAGGGGCATGATCCATGCCAGACAAGCCAACGTCAGATTGCACCGCTCTCGACAAGCTTCTCGCGCAGGCTCTGAAGGTCCTGCCAGGCCAGCTTTTTCGCAGATGGCTGCCTTAACAGGTAGGCCGGATGAAACGTCGGTAAGGTTGGGATTTCGAGCGTATCCTTTCGGTAAACGCCCCAACGTCCACGCACGCGCGTGATGCCGTCCTCCCAGTTGAGAACGTGGCGTACCGGCGTGCCGCCCAGCAGCAAGAGCACGCGCGGGCGCTTCAGTTCGATGTGCCGGACCAGAAAGGGTGCACAGATCGCGGCCTCCTCCGGCGTGGGCGGACGGTTGCCCGGTGGCCGCCAGAAGATGACATTGGTGATGTAGGCACTGTCCTTGCGCGACAGGCCGATCGCCGCCAGCATGCGGTCGAGCAGCATGCCGCTGCGGCCGACGAAGGGCAGGCCCTGCAAGTCCTCGTCGCGTCCGGGTGCCTCGCCGATAAGCATGACCGGCGCGTCGGGATTGCCGTCGGCGAAGACGGTGTGCTTGGCCGTCTGCTTGAGCACGCAGCCATCGAATGCGAGCACGGCCGCCCGCAATTCGTCGAGCGTGTTGCACCGGGCCGCCGCCTCGCGCGCCGACACCGCGCCCGCCGACAATGGCACCGCCGCTACGGCACGCTGGGCAGGCTCAATGGCGTGTCGCTGCGGCACGCGCAGGACCTCCTCGGCCGGTGCGACGCCCGGGCGCGGCGCTGTCGCGGGGACGGCTTGGGGCAGGGTGAACGGCTCGGGCGTGACCGTGAAGCGATCAATGGCCGCGTCCGCGAGCGCCTCGTCGGCACCCATGTCCGCAAGCCACTTCAGCATCATGGCCGGGCTGATCTGGTCCGTTCCTGCGTTCAAGGCCTTATCCGCGTTGACCGTGGGCCTTCCGGCCCCCTAATTTGTTGCTTCATACCCCAGAGTCCGGCCCCGGGGTAAGCCCCGGACCCGCAGGTCTCGGCCGCAGCCCACAATGAATGACAGGGAAAAGCCCGCAAGATGAGCAGCCTTGAACCACGTGAGTCCATGGAATTCGATGTCGTGATCGTGGGGGCAGGGCCAGCCGGCCTGTCGGCGGCCATCCGCCTGAAACAGCTCGCCGCCGAAACCGGAAAGGAC
>JAGWXR010000203.1 GCA_018969785.1 Alphaproteobacteria bacterium | reverse complement strand
CTGTCCACCGGCGAACTGCTGAACCACAAGCCCTGCCGCCGGAATGCCGGCCTCGCGCTGCAGATAGGCCGCCAGTGCAGCCTCGTCAAAAGCGTGTGCCGCCCTTACGGGGCCGGGTTCAAAGCTCATTTCTGCACGTAGACCTGTCCGCTGCGCATCACGAACTGCATGGCCTCCAGCGTCTTGACGTTGCGCGTGGGATCTTCCGCCACTGCGATGATGTCGGCAAGCTTGCCGGCCTCGAGCGTTCCCACACTTGCCTGCAGCCCGAGAAGTTCTGCCGCCGACACCGTTGCCGCGCGCAGCGTCTCGGTCGGTGTCATCCCGGCACCCACCATCAGCGAGAATTCCTGTGCATTCAGGCCGTGCGGGGAGACGCCCGAGTCGGTGCCAAAGGCGATCTTGACCCCGCCATCATGCGCGCGCCGCAGCGCATCCTTGATCTGCGGTCCCACCTTCAGCGCCTTGGCCTTCTGCGCTTCCGACAGGAAATTGCCCATCCGCGCATAATTGGCGGCCGTGACGCCCGCGATGACTGTTGGGACGTACCAGGCGCCTGATCGCCGGAACAGCGCGATCGACGTGGCGTCGAGATACGAGCCATGCTCGATCGAGTCCACGCCGGCCTTCAGTGCCGCGTTCAGCCCGTCGGTGCCGTGGGCGTGCGCCGCGACCTTCCGGCCAAGCCTGTGGGCCGTCTCGACGATCGACTTCAGCTCGTCATCCGTGAATTGCTGGTCTGTCCCGGCCTTGATGTCCGACAGCACCCCGCCCGTGGCCACGAGCTTGATGACATCCGCGCCGCGTGCCACTTGCTGGCGCACGGCACGACGGCAGTCATCCGCCCCGTCGCACTTTCCGGTCGACGAGAAGAAATGGTTGATCTCGTCCCGATAGCCATAGGTCTGCGCATGCCCGCCCGTCGGCGACAGGGTCGAGCCCGCGACCACCAGCCGTGGCCCCGCGACGATGCCCTCGTCGATGGCCCGCCGCAGCGCAAAGATCGCCGGCGAGCGCTGCCCGAGGTCACGCACCGTCGTGAAGCCCGCCCGCAGCGTCCTCAGCGCGTACTGCGCCCCGCGCAGCGCCGCCATGCTCTCGTCTTCTTCCACCAGCTTCAGCTTTGATCCCGGTCCCAGCTCGCTGAGGATGTGCACATGGCAATCGATCAGGCCCGGCAGCACGAACTGGTTCCTCAGGTCGATGACGCTGACCCCGGCCGGAGGGCGCTCGTATCCCGGTGCGATCCGCACGATGCGGCCTTGCTTGACGACGATCGTCTGCTCCTTGAGCGGTTCCTCGCCCGGGATCGCGATCAGCGTTCCCGCATAGATGAACTTCGTGTCTGCCGATGCCGGCAGCGTGGCTGCAACAAGGGCGAGAAGGAAAGCAAGAAACAGTCTCATTCCGGGGCTCCAGCCTTTCGTGCGTAATGCCATCCGCGGGCCGCAAGCGGTCGCACGGCGGCAGCCATGGTTTCGGCATGCGCGCTCGCGGCCGTTCCGTCGCGCACGCGCCCGATGATCCCCTGGAGGATGCAGCCAAGGCGGAAGAAGTTGTAGGCAAAGTAGAAGTCGAGATTGTCGATGCCGCTGCGTCCCGTGCGCCGGCAGTACATCGCGACGTATTCGTCTTCCGTCGGGATGCCGAGGGCCTTCAGGTCGGCGTTCTCGAGGCTTCCCGTACCACCGCCCGTGCCGCCCGGCGGCATCCGCCACTGCATGATGTGGTAGGTGAAGTCCGCCAGCGGATCGCCGATGGTCGAGATCTCCCAGTCGAGAACCGCCAGCACGCGCGGCTCGGTCGGGTGCAGGATCATGTTGTCCAGGCGATAATCGCCATGCACGATCGAGTTTCGCTCGCCCGCC
>JAGWXR010000057.1 GCA_018969785.1 Alphaproteobacteria bacterium | reverse complement strand
CGCATTCTTGTGTTCGGGGTTGGCGGCGCCGGTGGCAACGCTGTCAACAACATGGTTTCGTCCAGGCTGGAAGGCGTGGAGTTTCTTGTTGCCAATACCGATGCCCAGGCTCTCGTCCATTCGAAGGCACATCATCGTCTCCAGATCGGTGCGCGTCTCACGCAAGGCCTAGGCGCCGGATCACGTCCCGACATCGGCATGGGCGCTGCAGAAGAGAGCGCCGACGATATCCGCAAGATCCTTGAATCAAGCCATATGGTTTTCATCACCGCCGGCATGGGTGGCGGTACGGGCACGGGCGCGGCGCCTGTCATTGCCAAGCTCGCGCGGGACCTCGGCATTCTCACCGTTGGCGTTGTCACGAAGCCGTTCGCTTTTGAAGGCGCGCGTCGCCTGCGCACGGCGGAAGAGGGCATCGAACGCCTCAAGCCCTATGTCGACACGCTGATCGTCATTCCCAACCAGAATCTGTTCCGCATTGCCAACGAGAAGACGACCTTTGCCAAGGCCTTCGAGATGGCTGACGAGGTTCTCTATGCGGGCGTGCGCGGCGTCACCGACCTCATGGTCATGCCCGGCCTCATCAATCTCGACTTTGCCGACGTGCGGACGGTGATCGGCGAGATGGGGACCTCGATGATGGGCATGGGCGAGGCCAACGGCGAGGGCCGGGCCACGGCTGCGGCCGAGGCGGCGATCTCGAACCCGCTGCTCGATGTCTCGTCGATGAAGGGGGCCAAGGGCGTCCTCATCAACATCACCGGCGGCATGGACCTGACGCTGTTCGAGGTGGACGAGGCGGCAAACAAGATCCGCCAGGAGGTCGATCCGGAGGCCAACATCATCGTGGGCTCGACGTTCGACGAGCGGCTGAATGGGCGCATCCGCGTGTCCGTCGTCGCCACGGGCATCGCGTCGGAGAACAGGATTTCCTCCCAGCCCGCCAAGACCCTCGCTGCCGCCGACGCCGGCAAGCGCACCACGCCCGCCCCGATCCCGGCCGCGCCGATCGCAGAGACGCCGCGCAGCGTCATCGCGCCGTCCATCATCGCGACGGCACCTGCCGCCGCACCGGTCACGCCCGTTGATGCGGGGCATCCGGTGCATGCCATGCAGGGCGAGATCATCCGCGCCGGGATTGCCCAGAACGTCGGTGCGTCGAGCATGGATCCCACCGTCTGCCAGCCCGTGCAGCGGGGCATTTCGGAGATTGACGCCAGCGCGATCGATCCGGTGCTCGCGGCCTCCATCGGGTCTGTCATCGGCGACACGCGATCGGCAGACACGTCGCGCCGGGCTGCGCCGGTGCCGGCCAGCCTTCAGCCGGAAGCGCGCAAGCCGTCGGGATTCAGCGTCTTCGGCATCACGATCGGCGGTACCAATGCCGCGCGCAAGGCTGCGGGAACGGCCCAGCCGGCCGTGCGCACGCCGGCTGCGCCGCGTGCGCCTTCGCAGGCGCGCATCGTGCCGGCTTCCGGCCGCGATGGTTCAATCACCCGCGACAAGCCGTCGGACACGCTGTCGGGCCTGTCGGACGAACAGCTCGACATCCCGGCCTTCCTGCGCCGGCAGAGCAGTTGAGGGTTTGTTAACCTTATTATGCCCGGAACCCGCATCCTTTCCCCCCAGGGGTGAGCAGGGCGGGTTCCGATTCCCCCGCGATTGCGCCGGGGCCGTTTTTCCCCGGCTTGGGGGTGCGACACCAGTCCTGCTTTTTCGCTGTTTTCTGCCGTAATATTCGGAAACAAGAAGTTATTTCGAGTGATTCGGCCACACTGTTAGAAGTTTCCTCGGCGATGGCTCTGCTCGCGCGATGATTGGGTGCTTCAGGCAACACTCGCGCAGGTAGGTCCGGCGGCTGTGCAGTCTTGAGGGGGATGCACTGTCCGGGAACCGCAGGGGGACGGTCAAGGTTCAGATCGCTCCGTGGCGGGACCGCTGTCGATCCGTTCTTCAGCCCTGGGGAGGGTGGAGAAACGGAGACGCAGCGGGGGTCCGGCAGTCAGGATTAGGGTAGAGAGTGGCGATGGCGCTTCAGAGAACATTACGCAGGGCGGTGAGTTGCGAAGGCGTGGGCGTCCACTCCGGCGTGCTGTCCCGCATGGACCTGGTTCCGGCGCCCGAGGGCACGGGGATCGTGTTTCGCCGCACGGACCATCCGGGCGCGGCAGGCCTTATCCCGGCCAAGTTCGACCGCGTGACCGATACCAAGCTCGGCACGTCGATCGGCAATGTCTACGGCGTGAAGGTCCTGACGGTCGAGCACCTGATGGCGGCGATCGTGGGCTGCGGCGTGACCAACCTGTTCGTTGAAATCAACGGCGCGGAAGTGCCGATCATGGACGGCAGCTCGGCGCCCTTCGTCGCGCTGATCGAGAAGGCCGGCGTCATGGAGCAGTCGATGCTCCAGCCGGTGATCCGCGTGCGCGAGACGGTGCGCGTGGAGGACGGCGACAAGTATGCCGAACTGCGCCCGGGTGTCGGTTTCTCGGCCGAGCTCGAGATCGCATTCGAGAACTGCCCGGTCATCGACCGGCAGTCCTATTCGTTCGAGCTGGATGCCTCGTCCTTCAAGGAAGAGATCTCGCAGGCCCGCACCTTCGGCTTCCGCCATGAGGTGGAATACCTGCAGGCCAATGGCCTGGCGCTTGGCGGGTCGCTGGCGAACTCGATCGTGCTCGACGGAGCGCGGATCCTGAACGAGGGCGGGCTGCGCTACGGCGACGAGTTCGTGCGTCACAAGCTTCTCGACGTGATCGGGGACCTTGCCCTTGCCGGCGCGCCGCTGTTTGCGCAGTTCCGTGGCTACAAGACGGGCCACGCGCTGAACAACCGGCTGCTGCGCGAGCTGTTTGCGCGCAAGGGCGCCTATGAGATCGTCACGCAGAGCCCGGCACGCCGCGTGGCGTCCGGTGCCTCGCAGGGCATGCGCCTGGTGGCGGCCGCCGAGTAGGCCTCGCCCAGTCAGTCCCAAGATCTGAAAGGCCGCTGGCGGGTGTCGCCGGCGGCCTTTCTGATTCCGGGCAGGTCCTTGCGGCGGAACAAAGCGGGATGATCGCCCGAGAGGTGCAAAATCCGCGTTGCAACCTGTTGGTGGTGAAAGCGGAATTGTTGCCGAACGGACGAACAACAGACAACGCCCGCGACAAATTCCGGGTGCTGCGGCGGAACGCTCCATGGTCTTGCCGCAAGGTGCCGATGCAGCCCCTGCGGAAGGTCAAGGGACACAACCTGTCGCGACACTCCCGCAATCGCGCCGGTTGCGACATTCGCTTACAAATTGGTCACCCGGCGGTGCTAGCGCGGCGGCGGGTGATGGGGTAAGAACAAGCCGGTTTTCTGCGGCTTCGCCTTGTGGCTGCGCCGCGCACGCTTGCGATCCTCAACTTGCGATCCTCAAGTCGCGATCCTCAAACGGCTGGTGTCCATGACTTTCCTCTCCCGTCTCCGACCGTCGCGTCTGGCTGTCCTTTGCCTCCTGGCCCTGCCGTTGGCGGGCTGCGTGGGTGACGAGGATGATGTCGCCGCCGCGGCGCCGCGTCCGCTGCCCGAGATCCGGGAGGTGCCGCCCGAGACGCTCTATTCCAATGCCCTGATCCAGCTCGACAAGGGCAACTGGCTGCCCTGCGCGGCGTCCTTTGACGAGGTGGAGCGGCAGCATCCGTACTCCGTGTGGGCGCGCCGGGCGATCCTGATGTCGGCGTTCTGCTACTATCAGGCCAACAAGTACAGCGAGGCGATCCTTGCTGCAGACCGCTTTATCACGCTGCATCCCGGCAACAAGGATGCCCCTTACGCCTATTACCTGAAGGCTGTCTCGCTCTATGAGCAGATCGTGGATGTCGGGCGCGACCAGCGGCGCACGGAGCAGTCGATGGCGGCGCTTCGCGAACTGATCAAGCGCTTCCCGCAGACGGATTATGCGCGCGACGCAAGGCTGAAGCTGGACCTGACCAAGGACCACCTTGCCGGCAAGGAGATGTCGATCGGGCGCTATTACCTCAAGCGCGGCGAGACGGTTGCGGCCATTACAAGGTTCCGCGCCGTGGTCGAGCAATACCAGACCACGAGCCATGTCCCCGAGGCCCTGCATCGCCTGGTCGAGTGCTACCTGTCCCTGGGCGTGATCAAGGAAGCCCAGACATCTGCGGCCGTGCTTGGATACAATTATCCGGGCAGCGACTGGTACGAGGACACGTTCGCGCTCATGCAGCAGTACGGCATGAAGCCCAACCCGGGTAAGCCCTACGTGCCGGCGGCCATCAACGGGCCTTCAGCACCGCCAGCAGCTGATGCGGCGCCTGTCGCGGCCCCGAAGGCTGATGGCCAGTCGGCCGCTGCCAAGGCGGGTGAGGCCGGCGAGAAGAAGGAAGACTCGGGCGGTTTCTTCGACTGGTTCTGACACTTGGCGGTTTGCCTCCTGTCGCCTGACGCCGTCCTGCCCAACCTGCGGGTGCCGGCATGCTGACCTCGCTTTCGATCAGGGATTTCGTCCTCATCGAGCGGCTCGACCTCGAGTTCGCACCGGGTCTCTGCGTGCTCACGGGCGAGACGGGTGCGGGAAAGTCGATCCTCCTTGACGCGCTGGGCCTTGCGACCGGCGGGCGCGTGGAACGCGGCTTCATACGCAATGGTGCGACGCAGGCGGCCGTATCCGCGGTGTTCGATCCGCCAGCCGCCCATCCCGTGCGTGCGGCGCTGAGGGGAAACGGGCTGGACAGCGATGGTCCGCTGATCCTGCGCCGCAGCGTGGGGGCCGATGGCCGCAGCCGGGCCTTCGTGAATGACCAACCGGTGTCGATCGGCCTCATGCGCGAGGCGGGGGCCATGCTCCTGCAGATCCACGGACAGCACGATGACCGGGGACTGCTTGACGGGGCCGGTCACCGCAACCTGCTTGATGCCTTTGGCCGGCTGGACGAAGAACTGGGCGAGGTCGAGACCGCCTGGCGTGCGCTGAGTGCCGCGGAGGAGGCGTTGAGGTCCGAGCAGGAGACGCAGGCGCGGGCTGACCAGGACCATGACTATCTGCGGCATGTCGCGGAGGAGTTGCGCTCGCTGGATGTGCGGGCGGGCGAGGAAAACGAACTCGCGCAGATGCGTGCCGTGATGATGGCATCAGAAAAGATTTCCGCCGATGTCGGCGAGGCCGTCGATGCGCTGGCGGGGCATGGTGGTGTCGAGGGACGGCTCAATCTTGCGCTGCGCCGGCTTGGCCGCGCGCAGCCGGCGGCTCAGGGCAAGCTCGATGCCGCGGTGGCCGCTCTTGAACGTGCCGTAATCGAAGTGAACGAGGCGCGCCGTGCCGTGGACAGCGCCTCGCGCGGGCTTGCCTTCAATGCGCAGGCGCTCGAGCGGGCCGAGACGAGGCTCTTTGCGTTGCGGGCGGCGGCGCGCAAGTTTGGCGGCAGCTGCGACGGGCTGGTTGCCAAGCGCAATGAGGTGGAGGCCCGCCTTGCGGCGCATGCCAGCGCGCGGTCGCGTGCACGCGAGCTCGAGCGGCTGCTCGAGGCGCAACGCACACGCTACCAGCAGGCGGCAGACCGGCTGACGGCGTCGCGCAGGAAGGCGGCAGCCGCGCTCGATGCACGCGTCGCGAAGGAGCTTGTGCCGCTGAAGCTGTCGAATGCGCATTTCCGCACGCGGGTCGAGAAGGCGGCGCCGCAGGCCCTGGGTCCGCATGGCCAGGACAGGGTCGAATTCGAAGTTGCCACGAACCCGGGCGCGCCCTTCGGGGCGCTGACGCGCATCGCGTCGGGGGGTGAAATGGCGCGCTTCATCCTGGCACTCAAGGTGTCGCTTGCGGCCGAGGGTGCGGCTTCGACGCTGATCTTCGACGAGGTTGATCGTGGTGTCGGTGGCGCGGTTGCCGATGCGGTCGGCGAACGGCTGCAGCGGCTGGCGCAGAGCGAGCAGGTGCTGGTGGTCACGCATTCGCCGCAGGTGGCTGCGCGTGGCTCGCACCATCTGCGCATTTCGAAGTCGCTGTCGGCCGGGGCCATGGCGACACGGGTGGAACTGCTGGATGCGGCGGGGCGGCGCGAGGAGATCGCGCGCATGCTCTCGGGTGCCAAGATCACGAATGCCGCCCGCGCGGCAGCCGACCAGTTGCTCGATGCGCCCGTGGGCAAGGCGTCCGAACGGCGCCGGGCCACGTGACAGGCGAGGATGCAGGGGGGATAAGCACCAAGATGAGCAAGCCTGTTCCCGTTTCGCGCCTGTCAGAGGGCGAGGCTGCTGCCGAGCTTGAGCGGTTGGCGCAGGAGATCGCCGCGCATGACCGGCGCTATCATGCCGAGGATGCGCCGACGATCTCGGATGCCGCCTATGACGCCCTGAAGAAGCGCAATGCCGCAATCGAGGCGAAGTTCCCGCATCTGGTCCGGGCCGACAGCCCCTCGCGCAAGGTCGGCGCAGCGCCCGTCGACAAGTTCGCCAAGGTACGCCATGGCGCGCCCATGCTGTCGCTGGACAATGCCTTTGACGACGAAGACGTCACGGATTTCGTCGACCGGATCCGCAAGTTCCTGGCGCTGCCTTCATCGGAGGTGCTGGCCTTCACGGCGGAGCCCAAGATCGACGGGTTGTCGGCAAGCCTGCGCTATGAGGGCGGGCGGCTGGTGCGCGGGGCAACGCGCGGGGATGGTGCCGTTGGCGAGGATGTGACGGCGAACCTGCGGACGCTCGGCTGCGTGCCGCAGGTGCTGAAGGGGCGGGGGATCCCCGATGTCATCGAGGTGCGCGGCGAGGTCTTCCTGAGCCATGAGGACTTCTTCCGGCTCAACCGCGAGCAGGAGGCGCGTGGCGAGAAAAGCTTTGCCAATCCGCGCAACGCGGCCGCGGGCTCGCTGCGGCAGCTCGACCCGGAGGTGACGGCCCGCCGTCCCCTGCGCTTCTTTGCCTACACATGGGGCGAGGCTTCCGCCTTGCCCGGCGTGACGCAGACGGCGGTGATCGAGGCGTTTGCCGCGTGGGGTTTCCCGACCAATCCGCTGATGACGCGCTGCGAGAGGGTCGATGAAATCCTTGCCTATTATGCGAAGATCGCCGAACAGCGCGCCTCGCTTGGCTATGACATTGATGGGGTCGTCTACAAGGTGGACCGGCTCGATTTCCAGCAGCGGCTCGGGTTCGTCAGCCGGGCGCCGCGCTGGGCCATCGCCCACAAGTTCCCGGCCGAACAGGCGCAGACCGAGCTTCTCGACATCGATATCCAGGTCGGGCGCACCGGCACGCTGACGCCGGTGGCGAAGCTGAAGCCGGTCACGGTAGGCGGGGTGGTCGTCTCCAATGCGACGCTGCACAATGAGGACGAGATTGCCCGCAAGGACGTTCGCATCGGCGACACGGTGGTGGTGCAGCGGGCGGGTGACGTGATCCCGCAGGTCGTGCGGGTCGTGACCGAGAGGCGGCCGCATGGGGCCAAGCCGTTCGGCTTCCCGGAGACATGCCCCGTCTGCGGCAGCCATGCGGTGCGCGAGCTTGATGCCTCGGGTGAAGCCTCGGCGGCGCGGCGCTGCACGGGCGGACTTGTGTGCCCGGCGCAGGCCGCCGAACGGCTGAAGCATTTCGTCTCGCGGGATGCGTTCGACATCGAGGGATTTGGCTCGAAGCACGTCGATGCGTTCCTGGCCGACGGACTGCTGTCGCATCCGTCAGACATCTTCCTCCTCGAGGATCGGCACGGCGCCGGGCCTGCGGCCATTGCGACGCGCGAAGGATGGGGGCCGCAATCGGCAGCCAAGCTCTTTGCCGCGATAAGGGCTCGGCGGACCATCGGGCTCAGCCGCTTCATCTTCGCGCTGGGGATCCGGCACGTGGGCGAGGCCACGGCGCGGGTGCTGGCGCAGAACTATGGAAGTGCGGCAGCCTTCATCGATGCCATGACGGCGGCGGCTGACGAGGATTCGAAGGCGTTTTCGGAACTCGATGCGATCGAGGGCATTGGCGAGACCGTGGCGAAGGCCATCGCCGAATTCTTTGCCGAGGACCATAACCGCGAGGAAGTGCGCCGCCTCATTGGCCTCGTGGATGTCGAGGATGCCGAGAAGCCAAAGACCGATACGGTCGTGTCGGGGAAGACGATCGTGTTCACCGGCACGCTTGAGAAGATGACGCGGAACGAAGCCAAGGCGCGGGCGGAATCGCTCGGCGCGAAGGTGGCGGGATCGGTGTCGGCCAAGACGGACCTGGTGGTGGCCGGTCCCGGTGCGGGATCGAAGCTGAAGGATGCCCAGAAGCACGGCGTCAAGGTCATCAGCGAGGATGAGTGGCTATCGATGATCGGCGGCTGAGGGTTTCCGTCGCGGAAACCAGCCGAATTCCGCCCAACCGTAAAGGGTTCTGCAACGCCGCCGCCTTAAAGTGTTCCCTTTCAGTCCTCATGAAGGGAATGACACCGGATGGGCACCGAGACCTTGCCGCCGGCCCTCGAGATCCACGGGCTCACGAAGCGCTTTGACCGGCTTGCGGTCGCGGGGCTGGACCTGACTGTCCGGCGCGGCGAGTTCTACATGCTGCTCGGGCCCAACGGTGCGGGCAAGACGACCACGCTTCGCATGGTGAGCGGCCTGCTGCAGGCGGACGAGGGATCGATCCACGTCTTTGGCGTCGATGCGCGGCGCGACCAGGTTGCCGCCAAGCAAATCGTCGGCTGGGTTTCGGACGAGCCGATGATCTATGACAAGCTGACGCCGCTCGAGTATCTGGAGTTCGTGGCGGGGCTCTGGGGTGTCGCGCCTGACGTCGCCGAGACACGGGCACGCGCGCTTGTGGTGCTGCTCGGGCTTGAACATGTACAGCATGCCCATTGCGAGGGCTTCTCGCGCGGCATGCGCCAGAAGGTGGCGCTCGCGGGTGCGCTTGTGCACGATCCGCAGCTCATCATCCTCGATGAACCGCTGACGGGGCTTGATGCGGGCAGCGCACGGCTGGTGAAATCGGTGCTGGCCGATCGCGTGCGACGGGGGTGCACCGTGATCATGACGACCCACATCCTGGAGATCGCCGAGCGCATGGGTGACCGGATCGGCGTGATCTCGGGCGGGCGGCTTGTCGCCGAGGGTACGCTGCAGGAACTGCGCGAGCGCGTCGGGCGCGGTGATTCCTGCCTTGAGGAACTTTTCCTTGCCATCGTCGAGCAGGACGCGAACGTCGCATGAGCACGCCCGGATCGATCGGCTGGTTCCTGCGCCATGAGACGCGCCTTGCGTGGCGCGATGTCTTCTCGGTTATGGGGGCTGACCGGCCGGGCCGGCTGCGCGGGATCCTGATTGCGGTCGCGATCTTCCTTGCCGTCATGCATCTCGTTGCGCATTTCGTGGTCGGTCCGCTGGCCGGGCTTGCCCTGCACAATGACGTTGCCACGCTGGTCGGCGTATCGGCGGGCCTTGTGCTTTCGGCGTCGGCGGTGCTCTCGCAGGCCATGGAGAGCGTGACGCGGACGTTCTACACGCGCTCCGACCTCGAACTCATTCTCAGCTCACCGGTCCGCGCGCAGCGTCTGTTTGCCGTGCGGGTGGGCGGAATCGTCATGTCGGTCAGCCTCATGTCGCTGCTGATCATCGGGCCCTTCATCAACATGCTCGCGTGGAATGGCGGGGTGCACTGGCTTGCGGCCTATGGCGTGGTTCCGGCGCTTGCGATGGCTGCGACGGCTGTGGCGATCCTGCTCACGGTGGCGCTGTTCAGGGTCATCGGTCCGAAGCGTACACGGCTGGTGGCGCAGATCGTTGCGGCGATCGTGGGGGGGCTCTTTGCCGTCGGCCTGCAGATGGCGGCCCTGTTCTCGACGGGGACACTGTCACGGCTGGCCTATCTTGGATCGGACGCGGTGCTCGCGCGCGTGCCGGATGCGCAGAGCCTCGCGTGGCTGCCTGCGCGCGCGGTGCTGGGCGACAGCGTGGCGCTGCTGGTCGTGCTGGGTCTCAGCCTTGTCGTCTTCATCCTGGCGGCAGCCCTCAATGTGCCCCGCTTTGCCGCCTATGCGCTGGCTGCGTCGAGCACACCACAGGGACGGGTTGCGCCCGTGCATGCCACGCGGCGCTTCCAGGTGGGGTCGGTGAGTGCGTCGCTGCGGCGCAAGGAGGTTCTCCTGATCCTGCGTGATCCCTGGCTCCTGTCGCAGTCGATGATGCAGTTGCTCTATCTGCTGCCGCCGGCCGCCATGCTGTGGCACAGCTATGCGCTTGATGCGGGCGTTGCGGTCGTGGTGGTGCCGGTGCTCGTCATGGCGGCGGGGCAGCTGGCTGGCGGGCTCGCGTGGCTGACGATCTGCGGGGAAGATGCGCCAGACCTTGTGCTGACGGCCCCTGTCGGGCCGCAGCGGCTCATGCGCAGCAAGCTCGAGGCGGTGGGTGTGTGCGTGGCGGTTGTCTTTGCGCCGCTGGTCGCGGGGCTTGCCTTCTATTCGGCCAGTGCAGCGGTTCTGGCTGCCGCCGGCATCGCGGCTTCGGCGGCGTCGGCGACGGCCATCCAGTTCTGGTTCCGCGCGCAGGCACGGCGCAGCCAGTTCCGACGCCGGCATACCTCGTCGCGGTTTGCCACGCTGTCAGAGGCGTTCGCCTCCATCATGTGGGCGGCGGCAGCGGGGCTTGCGGTGGCCGGGAACGGGCTTGCCGCACCCGTCGTCGGGATCGTGCTCGTGTTCCTGGCGATCGTGCGGGCGTGGAGCCCGGCGCGGGGCCGGGCAGTCGCCTGAGGTCACTCCTCGGCGAGGTGCAGCGCGATGCCGTGGGTTGCGGTGGCGGGCACGATCACGCAATCACGGCGCTCCTCGTGGGGAATGCGTCCCATCGACAGCATTGCCGCCGCGGCGTCGAGTTCATTGACACGCAGGGACAGGGCCACGATGCCATCGCGCGGTGCGCCGGTGAGGGCCTTGGTGCCGAGCCTGCCTTCAATGGTGCTGCGGCTTGAGAGCGTGATCGTCGTGTTGGAAGGCCTTGGCTGCACAAGTTGCGTGCGGGCAGCGGTCTCGTCGTCGACGGCAATCATGACTTCGGCGATACCGGTTGCGCCTGCGGGGTGGAGCATCCATTCGCGGCGCGCGCGGGTCAGTTCCGGGGTGAGGTGGGTGCAGACGAACTGCATCGTGCCGGGCAGGTCGAGCTTCGGCAGCATCACGTTGCGGAAGCGGACCATGTCCTGCCGGCCGTCGAGATCGAGGGGGCGGGAGAGGTCGTTCGGGTCCTCGGCGTCGATGCCGGCGGCGCGCAGGGCGGCACAGGCGCGGTCTGCATCATCGGCGCCCCATGCGAGCCCCATGCCGCCTTCGCCACGCGTGCGCACGCGCTCGGCCAGGCGGCCTTGCGCGCCTGTCGCGTCGACGATGCCCAGAAGCTCGACATAGCTGTCGGGGAACATGATGCAGTGATTGCCGGTTCCCTTGCCCGCGTGCAGGCCGCGTGGCGTGAGCGTCAGGCCCAGCTTGCGCCAGGCGCCGGCCGCGGCCTCGAGGTCGCGGACAGCAATGATCACATGGTCGAGACGGTCGATCGGGGCCATCTTGCGGTCAGACAGGTCGCGTGGCGTCGAGCAGCCACGCCTTCGCGCTGCCGTCGAGGCCGGGGGCGATCTTCTCGCGCACGCGGGCGTGATAATCGTTCAGCCACTTGCGTTCGGCGTCTGACAGCATGCCGGGTTCCACGAGGTTGAGGTCGATGGGGGCGAGCGTGATGGTCTCGAATTCCATCATCTTGCGTTCGCCGCCGACATCCTTCGGCTCGGTCACCACGATCAAGTTCTCGATGCGGATGCCGTAGTGGCCTACCTTGTAGTAGCCGGGCTCGTTCGAGATGATCATGCC